>MNZR01000321.1 GCA_001873705.1 Syntrophobacteraceae bacterium CG2_30_61_12 | reverse complement strand
AAATCAACTTGCAGGCGCTGGCCCAGCGACTCGGGACCCTGGTGGTGCCGACCATCGCCCGGCGCGAAAACGGCATCCCGGAACTGCTCGAGGCCACGGTCGAGGCCGCCGGCGACCAACGCACCTGGGTGCCGCTCGATATTTCCTACGGTCCGGACATCGATCCGGTGCTCCAGCGGATGCAAGAACTGATCACGGCGGCCGGGTTTCTGACCGAGCACCTGCCGGCGCGCTGGACCGCGCTCAAATACCTGGAAGCCGACGATCAGGTGATCCAGCGGGGCCAGCAGGCCGATAAGGAATTGTCGCGGGACCTGCTGGAACTGGCCGCCGAAGTCACCGATCACATCCGTAAGACCCTGGACAGCTACCCGGAAGCGATCATCGCCGATCATCGTTACGGCTTCATTTCGGCCCTGCTGCGAGAAGGCGTGTTGGTTGAAAAGAATCGCCTCGATCGGCTTTATCTATCCGACCAGGTGGACCGGGTGCTCACCCACCGGCTACTGGGCCCGCTGATCATGTTGATCGTGCTCTACGGTATGTACCAGTTCACCTTCACCTACAGCGAATATCCAGTGAGCTGGCTGGAAGCCGCTTTTTCCCATCTGGCCGGCTGGCTGGGTCGGCTGCTGCCGGAGGGCCCACTCAAGTCGCTAGCCATTTCCGGAATCGTCGATGGGGTCGGCGGCGTGGTCGGCTTCGTGCCGCTCATTCTGTTCATGTTCCTGGCCATCGCCTTTCTCGAAGACACCGGCTATCTGGCCCGGGCCGCCTACATGCTCGACCGGGTGTTCAGGATCTTCGGGCTGCACGGCAATTCCTTCATGGCTTACATCGTTTCCGGAGGCATCGCCGGGGGCTGTGCCGTGCCCGGGGTGATGGCGACCCGAACCCTGCGCAGTTCGCGCGAACGGCTGGCCACCCTGCTCACCACCCCGTTCATGAACTGCGGCGCCAAGCTGCCCGTTTTCGCCATGCTCATCGCCGCCTTTTTTTCCGAACACCGCGCCCTGATGATGTTTTTTCTCACGCTTTTTTCCTGGAGCGCGGCGCTGCTGCTGGCCCGGCTGCTCCGCTCCACCATTCTGAGGGGACCCAGCACCCCGTTTCTCCTGGAACTGCCCCCGTATCGGTTGCCGACTTTGAAGGGCCTCATGATTCACACCTGGGAACGGACCTGGCAGTATATCCGCAAGGCCGGCAGCATCATCCTGGCGATCTCGATCCTGCTGTGGGCGCTGATGAGCTACCCGGCCCTGCCGGAAGCCCGTAAGCAGTTTTTCCAAGATCAGCGAACCGCGCTGCTCACCACCGTGCCGCAGCCGATGCAGGCCTCCATTACCGGTCAGGCGCCGCTGCCGGAGGCGGCGGCACCGGAGTTCCACGGCGCCCGCGCGCGCTGGCGGCAAATCGA
This sequence comes from Syntrophobacteraceae bacterium CG2_30_61_12, assembly GCA_001873705.1. Taxonomy (GTDB): domain Bacteria; phylum Desulfobacterota; class Syntrophobacteria; order Syntrophobacterales; family DSM-9756; genus CG2-30-61-12. The sequence continues at coordinate 11,594 of MNZR01000321.1, read as the reverse complement.
TCGGGAAGAAGCCCTGGCCCGCCTGCAAAGATCGGCGGCCGGGCGACTCGGCCTGGCCCTGGAACCGGTGAGCCGCTGGTGCGGGTTCGACTGGCGCGTCAACGTGGCCCTGATCGGTGGGTTCGCGGCCAAGGAAATCATCATTTCCACCCTCGGCACGGCCTATTCCCTGGGCAATGTGAGCGCCGACGAAAGCCTGTCGCTGAGCGAACGGCTGGCGCGAGATCCCCGGCTGAACCCGCTGGCCGCACTTTCCCTGATGGTTTTTATCATGTTATACACGCCCTGCTTCGTAACCCTCATTTGCATCGTTAAGGAAGCCGGGTCCTGGCGCTGGGCGGCCTTCGCCACCGTGTTCAACACGCTGCTCGCGTTGCTGGTGACGGCCGCCATCCATCAGGGCGGTATCCGGCTGGGCCTCGGTGGGTGAGCCGCTCGGAAGGAGGTAGCCCCATGTGGCAATCGATCGTAGTCCTGCTGCTGATCGCAGTGGTGAGCGTTTATGTGGCGCGCCATTTTCTTAGGGTGGTTCGCGGCCGTACATCCCATTGCGGCTGCTGCTCGGAATGCCCCGGACTGACTCCGCGGCAGTGCCCCGAAGGCGATCAGCGTGGGAGCACCATGCCGACCGTCGCGCCAGGTTCGGATGCAAAATCGAAAACCTGCCGCGAGGACCGCTCATGAGTACTCTCGTCCTCAAGGTCCCGGCCGTTCCCGAACGTTCCTATGAAATCCAGGTGGAGCCCGGTCTGATGGAGCGGGTCGCCCCGGCCCTGGCCGCTGATGCCGGGGAGCATGCCTGCTACTGGATCTGGGACCAGGCGGTCTGGGGCCTGTGGCGGGAAACGGCAATGAAGCTCGGTTGGCCGGTTGAAGGATCGCGCCGGCATCTCTTATTCGAAGGCACGGAACAAAAAAAACGCCTGGCGGCGATCGAGCGATTGGCCACCGCCCTGGTGGAACGCAATGCCGACCGCGGCAGCGCTCTGGTGGCGGTGGGCGGCGGCGTTACCGGGGATGTGGTGGGATTTCTCGCCGCCATCTACCTGCGCGGTGTTCCTTTCTACCAACTGCCCACCACCTTGCTGGCCCAGGTGGACAGCAGCGTCGGTGGCAAAACCGGGGTCGATCTCGCGGTGGGGAAAAACCTGTTGGGCTGTTTTCACCAACCGCGGGCGGTCTGGATCGATCCGAATTTCCTCACCACGCTGCCGCTTCGAGAATTTCGGCAGGGCCTGGCCGAAGTCGTGAAAACCGCCCTGCTCGGCAGTGAAGACCTGTGGGATTTTCTGGAACGGGAAGCCGATGCGCTAATGGCCGGCGATGTTTCGGTCCGTTCCCACATGATTACCGCCTGCTGCCGGATCAAGGCCGAAGTGGTGGCGGCCGACGAACGGGAAGCGGGCCGGCGCCGGGTGCTCAACCTTGGGCACACCGTGGGCCATGCTCTGGAACGGCTGAGCGGCTATGCTCTGGCCCACGGCGATGCCGTGGCCATGGGTCTGGTCGCCGCGGCCGAATGGGCGGTAAAACTGGGCCTGCTGGAACGATCGGTGGCACTGAGACTGATCGAACTCTGCCGCACCTTCGGGTTACCGACCCAGCTCCCGGCCGCCGCTTCCGGCGCGGACATCGTCGAAGCGCTGCGCAGCGACAAGAAGTATGTAGCCGGCCGCCTGCATTTTATCCTCCCGGTTCGGATCGGCCAGGTGACTGATCGGACCGACCTCGATCCGGCCCAACTTCGAACCGTTCTGGATCGGCTGCGGGCCGCCTGAGCTGCGCCTCGAACTCCAGCCAGGGCCGGAAAAAATTGCGCCTTACTGCAGGCGGCGATTGCCTTCCCCAGTTGGTCGGCATTACACTCTGAGGTACTGCTCGCCAAGGAGTTGCCATGCCCGTCAGTTCAACAGTCGAACCGGTGGATTTCCCAGAATCGGCCCAGGCCGCGCTGCTGGATTCATTCCCGATTGCCGTGGTGGTGACCGACGTCGCGCTGCGCATGGTTTTCATCAATCAAGCGGCGGAAAAGCTGCTGGGCTACGAGCGCGGGGAGATCCTGGGCGGCCATGTGGGCACCCTGATCCCGCTCGCCGAAGTGAATCGCCGTAGCGACCTGTTCCCGCTCCGGGCCTCGCCGCACGCTGCGCCGACGGCGGAAAATGCCCGCGAATGCCTGCTGAACGCCCGGCACGGGCCCTCGTTTCCGGCGGAAATCCTGTCTTTTCCCGTGCGCTGCGGCGCCACCCGCTATTTCGGGGTACTGATTCGCGATCTGACCGAAGATCGGATGCGCGAACGGGAACAGCAAAAGACTCGGCGACTGGCCGATCTGGGCAAGGCCATTTCCCTGATCGCCCATGAAATCCGCAAACGCCTCACCCTGATCGGCGGCTTCGCCCAGCAGCTCGCCGGTTCCCGTCTGGTTTCCGACCATGCCTCGGCCGCCACCAAGTTGAAGATCATTGTGGACGAAGTGGCGGCACTCGAACGAATGCTCAACGGCATCCGCCTGATCGGGCGCCTGCCTGAACCTTCCAGCCGCCGCCCGCTGAACCTCAACGAATTGATTCGGGAAACCGTGCAGCTCCTGCATCCGCTGTTCGAAAAGTTGCCGATCCAGGTGAGCACCGAGCTGTGCCCTGAACCCTTGAGTGTGCTGGCTGATCCCGACCTGCTCAAGCAGGTGCTGCTCAACCTGCTGCACAACGCCCTCGATTCGCTTTCCGGCAAGGGCTGGATCCAGGTCCGGAGCGAACCGCGGACCGCAACGACGGTTGCCGTCGCGATCGACGACAACGGCCCCGGCATTCCGAAGGACCTGGCGGAACGCATCTTCGATCCGTTTTTCACCACCAAGACCGGGGGCACCGGACTCGGCCTGGCGATTTGCAAAAACATCATCGAAGACCACGGCGGCCGGATCTTCTTTCTCCCCGGAGTGCCCCGGGGCACCACCTTCGTGATCGAACTGCCGCTCCAACCCAGCCTCGCCAATATCCCCTGAACAACCCTTGGAAGACGCTGAAACTACCAACAGGGAATGTCGAACCTCGAAGTGCCGCTATCACTTCTCCGGTTCGACATCCCCTGTTCGCTAGCCTATTTTCACTGGTTCACTTCCGCGGTTCGCTATTCGAAATTCGCCTCTCATTTGTTCGCTTCCGCGGTTCGATATTCCAAATTCGCGGTTCGATATTCGCCCTTGGCTGTTCCGGCCGGCGGTAGAAGGGTGCCGTGCTCCGAAATCAGGGCAAAATCGGGATAGGCGCTGAGGCCGTGTTCCCCCACATCGAGTCCTTCGAATTCTTCTTCGGCAGACACCCGCAGGCCCATGGTCGCCTGAATGATCTTGAACAGGATGAAAGCCAGGCTGAAGGTCCAGACAAAGGCGGTGGCAACGCCCAACAACTGGACGCCGAACTGATGGATGGTGAAACCCTCGGCGTTGAAGATGGCGGCCGCCAGAGTCCCCCAGGCGCCGCACACACCATGCACGGAAACGGCGCCCACTGGATCGTCGATCCGCAGCCGGTCGATGAACAACACCGAAAAGACCACCAGGACCCCGGCGATGAAGCCGATCGCCACCGAACTGGCCGGAGTTACGTTGTTGCAACCGGCGGTGATTCCCACCAGGCCGGCGAGTGCCCCGTTCAGGGTCATGGACAGATCCGGCTTCTTGGTGATGGTCCAGATGGTGGCCAGGGCCCCCAGCACGCCGGCCGCGGCGGCCATGTTGGTGTTGACGAAGATCCAGGCGATGTCCTTGATCCCGGCCGTGGTGGACCCGGGATTGAACCCGAACCAACCGATCCAGAGGATGAACACGCCGAGCGCGGCAAGCGGCATATTGTGCCCCGGGATCGCCCGCGGCCTCCCGTCCTTACCGTACTTACCGATCCGTGGACCAAGAATCAGGGCCCCGGCCAGGGCGCACCAACCGCCGACCGAATGCACCACCGTGGAGCCGGCGAAATCGATGAAGCCGAGCTTGCCCAGCCAGCCGCCGCCATGATAGAGGCTCCCCCAAGCCCAGCCGCCGAAAATCGGATAGATCAAAGCGCTGATCACGGCACTGTAGACCAGGTAAGCGGAAAACTTGGTGCGTTCGGCCATGGCGCCGGACACAATGGTGGCCGCGGTGGCACAGAACACCACCTGAAACATCCAGAAGGCCAGCACCCAGGGGTCGCCCCCGGGTTTGTATTCGGACAGGAAAAACCCGTCGGTGCCGATCCAGCCGCCGGCCGTGACGCCGAACATGAGGCCGAAACCGATCGCCCAAAACATGATCGTTCCAATAGCGAAATCCATCAGGTTCTTCATCAGGATGTTGACCGCGTTCTTGGCCCGGGTGAATCCTGTTTCCACCAGGGCAAATCCCGCTTGCATGAAAAACACCAGGGCCGCCGCAATCAGCGTCCAGACGTAGTTCAAATTAGTCTGCACCTCGGCCGCGGTCGGATCCGCCGCCCAGACCGCGGATCCTCCCAGTAAACTCAACCCAACCAGCACACTCAACCCCATTATCCGCATCATCACCCCTGCCTCCTCTCTCTTGACCGCCCTATCGCCACACCGGCAGCCCCGCTCTTGCATCTTGTTCCAGGTTAAAACGGTCGCGCATGATTCAACCATTACAGAGCCTGCAGACCTTTCTCCCCGGTTCGGATCCGCAGCACGTCATCGACTTTGGATAGGAAAATCTTGCCGTCACCAATTTTCCCCGTATGCGCCGCGCTCGCGATCGCTTCCACCACCTCTCCGGCGCGCGCTTCCGGCACCACCACCACGAGCAGCAGCTTGGGCACGAAGTCGACTCGATATTCGGCCCCGCGGTACAGTTCCACATGCCCTTTCTGCCGCCCGAACCCCTTCACCTCGGTCAGGGTCATTCCCTGAACGCCCGCCCCGACCAGAGCCTCCTGGACTTCGGTCAGTTTGAACGGCTTGATCACGGCTTCGATCTTGACCATCTCGTTCCTCCTTGAATGGTGTTGAACAAATCGTTCCAATCCGCGTTCCCATCAACCCTAAGCTAAGTTCATGCCACACTCACATAAACAATTGTGTTTACAGACTTTTCTCTATTGATCACGGCTCTTCACTGGTGGATTCCGCACACAAAAGGAACATATTTGTCGCATAGGCTCCTGATTCTCGGAACCAGGGGACGAATTTGTATCCGGCCGGCTGGCGGATGCCAGCAAGGCCCATTCCTGGGCCAGGCCAGGATCCTGATCCAGCGGCGGAACCGGTGTGGCTTCGCCGCCGCGGTTCCACCGTTCGTCACCGCCGATTCCCCAGTTGACTTTCCGCCGACCCTGGTCTAGGCTCGCCGTGTCGCTAGGGGTGGTACCAACTGAGAGCCGGCAACCGGGACCCGGCAACCCTTAGTACCTGATCTGGGTAATGCCAGCGGAGGGAAGCGACGGCTGGGGACTCCGGGTGGTGTTGGAGTTGGCCATGGGTTGAGCCGCTTTCTCTTGCAGGGAGGCGGCTTTTTTGCTTCCCGCGGGCGGTGCCGTCGAAACGGCACCGCCTACCCTCCTTCCTTCGGCAGGCGTTACTGAAACCATTCGTTGCACCTGGGAAGCTGTTTCTTGTAACCAGCTTGAAGGCGCGGGAGGAAGCCCATGTCAACCATTGAACCGATCCCAACCGCGGCGCGCAATTTCCGCGGCCTGGATTTCTTTCTGCTCTGGTCCGGAGCGGCGGTATCGCTGGCCGAGATCTGGGCCGGCGGTCTGCTGCGCCCCCTCGGTCTGGCCGCCGGGGTGGCGGCGATCCTGCTTGGGCATCTGCTCGGCAACACGCCGCTGGCGCTTGGCGGCGTCATCGGCAGCGCCACCGGCCTGCCCACCATGGTGGTGACGCGGCCGGCTTTCGGTCGCCGCGGTTCGGTGCTTCCCACCCTGCTCAACTTGATCCAGTTGGTGGGCTGGACCGGGGTCATGCTGTGGATCGGCGGGCAGGCGGCCCAAGCGGTCCGGCCATTGCCGCTGGCGGGCGCCGGCGGCTGGATCGTGGTGAGCGGGGTGGTCACCACGCTGTGGGCCATCGCCGGCCACCGCTACTGGAAGTGGCTGCAAGCGATCGCGGTGGGGGCCCTGCTGCTGCTGTGCGGCCTCATGACCCTGGTGCTGGTTCAGCATTACGGCTGGTCGCTGTTGAACCAGCCGGCAAGCGCCGAGGGTTCGCTGCCGTTCATGATCGGTCTCGATCTGGTGATCGCCATGCCGATTTCCTGGCTGCCGCTGGTCTGCGACTATTCGCGCTACGCCACCAGCGGCCGCGGGGCCTTCTGGGGCACCTGGCTCGGCTACTTTCTGGTCGGTTCCTGGATGTACGCTCTCGGATTGGCCGCGGCCCTGGCCACGGCCTCGGCCACCCCGGAACGGATGGTGCTGGATCTCATGGTGCAACTGGGGCTGGCGCTGCCGGCGGTGATCATTATTGTGCTTTCCACCTTCACCACCACGTTTCTCGATATCTACTCGGCCGCCGTATCGTCGCTCAACCTCCGGCCCAACCTGAATGAACGGTGGGCCGCCGCGGTCTGCGGCCTGCTCGGCACGGCCCTGGCTCTGATCTTTCCCGCCGATGCCTACGAAAACTTTCTGCTCCTGGTGGGCTCCGTGTTCTGCCCCCTGTTCGGCGTGGTGCTGACCGATTATTTCTGCTTCGATCGCTCCCGTTACCAGGCCGCCGACCGCATGACCGCTGCCTACAACGTCCGGGGATTGCTGGCCTGGGGCCTGGGATGCATCAGTTACCACGGGTTGCAGCATTGGACCGCGCTGGGTTCGTCCCTGCCGAGCCTGGTCGTTTCCGGCTTCATTTACTGGCTCTTGATGAAGTTCAGAGAGGGAGGTCACCAATGAGCAGCACCAAAGCCATTGCTGTCTCCGTGGTGCTGACGGCGCTGGCGGTAGCGCTGTCGCCGATTTTCATTCCGGTGGGAATCGCCAAATGCTTTCCGGCCCAGCACCTGGTGAATGTGCTGGCGGCGGTTCTGGTCGGCCCCCTCTACGCGCTGGGCATAGCGACGGCGGCGGCGATCGTGCGCAATATCCTCGGGCTCGGGACTCTTTTGGCTTTTCCCGGCGGCATGTTCGGCGCCCTGCTCGCTGGTCTGGCCTTCAAGCTGTTTCGGAACCGCTACGCCGCGGCCCTCGGTGAGGTGATCGGCACCGGGGTGCTCGGCTCTCTCGCCAGTGCCTGGCTGGTGGCCCCGCTGCTGATGGGAAAGCCGATGGCGCTGACGGTGTTGATGATCGCGTTCACTCTGAGCACCCTCGGCGGTTCGATCATTGCCCTGGTGGTGCTCGGGGCGCTGGAGAAAGCCGGTCTATGGCACCCGTGATTGAACTGGAAGGGGTCTCGTTCCGCTACCGGGTCGGGAGCGACCGGTGGATCTTGAACCGGCTCGGCCTCACCGTTATGGCGGGCGAATACGTGCTGCTTTGCGGTGCCAGCGGTTCGGGCAAATCGACCCTGGCCTGTCTGCTGAACGGCCTCATTCCGCACCTGATCGAGGGCGAACTCAGGGGTTCCATCCAGGTTGCCGGGACATCTCCGAGTGCCTGCCAGGTGGCGGATTTCCTGGATCGGCTGGGTCTGGTGTTGCAGCATGCCGATGCCCAACTGTTCAACAGCCGGGTGGACGCCGAAATCGCCTACGGACTGGAAAGCCTGGGCCGGGCGCCCGAGGAGATCGATGAAAGGTTGCACGCGATTGCCCGCCGGTTCGCCATCGAGCACCTCCTCGAACGGTCCCCGGACACCCTTTCCGGCGGCGAAAAACGCCTCCTGGCCCTGGCTGCGGTGCTGGTCACCGGGCCGCCGATTGTGGTTCTGGACGAACCATTCGCGCATCTCGATCAGGTCCATGCGGCGCGGCTGTGCCAAGTGTTGCAGCAGCTACACCTGAGCGGGACCACCCTGGTGGTGATCGAACAGCGGGTCGAGGCGGTGCTCCCGGATGTGGATCGCTGCATCGTTTTGGAAGGCGGCCGGGCGGTGTATGCCGGGCGCCCGCGGGAAGCCGGCGAGATGCTGCTGCGGCGGCACCTGATCCCGAGCTATCCGGTTCGCCGCGTGTTACCCGCGCCCGCCGGCGAACCGGTGCTGGAAGCGCGCGGGTTGACCTGCCGCCTCGGGGGCCAGGCGTTGTTTCGCGATCTTTCGTTTGGCCTCGACGCCGGACGAATCAGCGCTCTAGTGGGCCCGGTGGGTTCCGGCAAGACCACGCTGATTCGAGCGCTCCTCGGCCTCACGCCCCTAGCGGCGGGGGAAATCCTGCTGGCCGGTCGGCGCGTCAACGGGCAGGCGCCGGAGCAACTGGCGGCGGCCATCGGGGTGGCCTTTCAGGACCCGAACGATCAGTTCTTCACCAGCCGGGTGGAGGACGAACTGGCGGCGGGCTCGCGCGCGCTTGGCCGCCTGGATCCGCTCTGGATGGAACAGTTGTGCCGACGTTTGGACCTCGATCGACTGGCCACGCAGTCGCCTTACCGGCTGAGCGAAGGGCAAAAGAAGCGCCTATCCCTGGCCATCGCTCTGGCGGCCAGGCCGCGACTGCTGATTCTGGACGAACCGACGGTGGGTCAGGACGGTCGCTGCCTGGAGCAACTGGCCGGCCTGATCCTGGAACTGGCCGACCGGGGTCTGGCGGTGCTGGTGGCAACCCACGACCGGAACTTCGCCCGGGCTGTAGCCGATAAAACCATTTCTCTCGATTCGGTTGAGCCGCTGCCGGCTGAAGCGGCCGGCTCGGAAGCGGCGGTTGCGGGGTGAGCATCGATCCGCGCATCAAGCTGCTGGTCGGGCTGGGGCTGGTTGCCGTGATCCCGGCCTTGCAGCGGCTGCTACCGCTCGCGGCGCTGAACCTGATCTTGGTGCTTGGGCTGTGGAGTTCCCGGCGAAACCGGGGGCTGCCTTCGCCGCTTCGACTTGGACTGCCGATGGTTGGCCTGGTGTTTGCCGTCTCGGCGGTTTCATTCGATCCGGCAACGGCGGCGCTCGCCTCGCTGCGGCTGCTCGGCTTGTTGCTCGCGGCCGGGGCCTTGTTCCAGAGCATGGCTCCGGAACAGTTTGCGGATGGGCTCAGACTGTTTCATCTGCCCTACCCGCTGGTGTTTGTGGTCACCACGTCGCTCCGCTACGTGCCTTTGATTTCCGGGCGGTTGAAGCGGATCATGGAAGCTCAGCGCTGCCGCGGGATCGATTTCCGCCTGCGTCTCCGTAACCTGACCAAGGTCACGGCGCTGCTGCTCCCCTTGCTGGTGCAATCGTTCTTGCTGGCGGAGCACCTGGCCATGGCGATGGAATCCAGAGGCTTCTCGCGCAAGGGGCGAAGCCGCCGCCGCCGATACCGGATTCAGCCCCTGGAATACCTGCTGCTGGGCGCCGTGCTGGGCGCTTTGGGAGGACTTTTGTGGTGGGACCGAAACCCGCTTTGCTGACCGCCTGCGCTGCCACCGAGCCACTCGGTTCGGCATCGTTTGTCGGCCGCTTCACGCTCATCACCGGCGACGTGAAGCGTGGCAAAACCCGGCTCACGCGGCGGGTCCTGGAAGCTTTCTGTCGCGATTTTCCGGGTCCGTTCACGGTGATCGATCTGGCCCCGGATCTCGATCACCTGGGAAGTCGCGGCCGGATTGACGGGCTCCCGATAGGCGGGGCGCTGATCGGCCCGGCCGACTGCCGGATCCATTACCACCATGTGAGGATCACCGCGCCGCGGCTGGAAGGGGCCGATGAACAGGAACGGCAAGCGCTGGCCGGTGACAACCGGGTGCGGATCGAACGGCTGTTTGAGAGCGCTTTTGCAACGCCGATCAAGACCCTGTTCATCAACGATTGCTCCCTGTATCTCCAGGCCGGCCCGGTCGCGGTGCTGCTCGGCCGGATTCGAAGCGCCGCGACCGCGGTGATCAACGGTTATTACGGCCGAATGCTCGGGCCCGGCCGCCTGTCCGAACGGGAACGCAGGGGCATGGATGAACTCATGGCCCACTGCGATCAATCGATTCAACTGTAACGCGCGCCTAGCCGCACGCGCTCGGCCGCGAAGGAGGACCCTGATGAAACGCATTCTCACCATTGCCGGTTCCGATTCCGGCGGCGGCGCCGGCATCCAGGCGGATATCAAGACCATCACGGTGCTTGGCGGCTACGCCATGAGTGCCATTACCGCGCTCACGGCCCAGAACACGCTCGGGGTCCAGGGCGTGCATCCGGTGCCGGTAGCGTTCGTTCGCCGGCAGTTGGATTCGGTGCTGAGCGATATCGGAGTCGATGCGGTGAAGACCGGGATGCTGGTCGATGCGGAAATCGTCCAGGCGGTGGCGGAAGTGCTGCGCCGCCGGCAGCCGCCGGTGCTGGTGGTGGATCCGGTCATGGTGGCGAAAAGCGGGGATCCGCTGCTGACCGAAGCGGCCCGCGACAGTCTCAAGCGCGACCTGATTCCGCTGGCTCTGGTGATCACGCCGAATCTGCCGGAAGCTTCGGTGCTGGCCGGCTTTCCGGTGACCGACGAAGATTCCATGCGGCGCGCCGCCTTTGCGATCCATGGCCTGGGCGCGCGCATGGTCCTGGTGAAGGGTGGCCACCTGGCTGGGCCGGCCCTGGATATTCTGTTCGACGGCAGCCGTTACCACCGGTTCGAAGGCGCGCGCCTGGAGCAGCGCAACACCCACGGCACCGGCTGTACGCTGTCCGCGGCCCTCGCTACCTTTCTGGCTCAGGGGCAGGATCCGGTGGAAGCGGTGAAAAACGCCAAGGCCTTCACCCGCCGGGCCATTGCCAACGGTTTGGCGCTGGGCTCGGGACACGGGCCGACCAACCCCTACGCCGCCATCGCCCATCTAATCACCCGGCAGCAGGTGCTGGAACGGCTCCAGGCAGCGGTTCAGCAACTCCTCCGGGCCCCCATCGGTCGCTTCATCCCGGAAGTGCGATCCAACCTGGCCTATGCCCTGCCCAACGCCGCCGGCCCAGACGATGTGGCCGCCGTGCCGGGGCGCATCAGCCAGACGGGAGACCTCCTGCTGGCGCTGCGGGAACCGGCCTTCGGCGCTTCCCGCCATATCGCCAAGGTGGTGCTGGCGGCGATGAGCCGCGACCCCGGCGTGCGCTCGGCGATGAATCTGCGCTTTTCCGAATCCCTGATCGAAGCCGCGCGCCGGGCCGGGCTCAAGATCGCTTCATTCGATCGGGCCGAGGAACCGGAAGAGGTCAAGCTCAAGGAAGGCTCCACCCTGGAATGGGGCACCTTGAAGGCGCTGGAGTCGGCCGCTGAGATGGTGGATCTGATCTACGATCGGGGCGAAGTGGGCAAGGAACCGATGCTGCGGGTGCTGGGCCGTGACCCGGCAGAGGTGGTGGCCAAGGTGCTCAGGATCTGGGCGCAGGCCAACGCGGCGGCGGCAGCTTGAGCAGCAACACGGGGCTTGGACCGGAAACCCGGCGGCGAGGTTGGGGAGAAAACCAGCCAGGGTCGGGACCTTGCCCCTGGCCCGTCATGGCGATCGCTAGCGAAAACACTGGCTCGACGTGGATTGGCGTGTAACTCCATGGTCTGGGAC
>MNZR01000260.1 GCA_001873705.1 Syntrophobacteraceae bacterium CG2_30_61_12 | reverse complement strand
ATCCTGTCTATCCATGTTAATTCAAAGAAGGTCTTGGCATGAACGATAAACCACGCAAAACGGCGCAGGACTTCACCGCCCTGGTGGACGCCCTGCGTCGGGTGCATGACGAGTGCGCCGCCGCGGTCAACCGTACCGTCAACACCACACTCACGCTCCGCAATTGGGTGATCGGCTTTTATATCGTGGAATACGAGATGCGTGGCACCGACCGGGCAAAATATGGAGAAGGAGTCATCACGGCGCTTGCTGATGCCTTGGTGATACGTGGAATTCCCCGCTGCGATCGGAGAGAGCTCTACCGATACAGGCTATTCCACCTGGCCTATCCGCAGATAGTGGAGGCACTGTCTCCACTATTGCCACTGGACTCCGAGATTGTCCGAGCAGCGTCCGGACAATCTTCCTCCGTGAAGGATGGTCCTGATACTCCATTTCCAATTGTGGAGTCAGTGCCTCCACAATTGACTCTCTCCGGGCGCAAGCTGGTGGAGAGTCTTTCCTTCACCCATTTTGTCGAATTGATCGAGATTGAAGACCCCCTCAAACGCGCTTTCTACGAGATCGAGTGCATTCGCGGCAACTGGTCCGTGCGGGCGCTCAAAAGGCAAATTGCTACTCTGTATTACGAGCGCTCGGGCCTTTCCATGGACAAAGAAAAGCTCGCCGACATGGCCCACTCCGATCGTCCATCTTATTATTATCCTGTTCATCCTGTCCATCCATGTCAATTTCCCTGTTTGAAGATTGGGAATGAACATGGATATACAGGATGGACGGGATGAAGGGTAAAAGCTCATGACCGTCCTCGCATCCATCCTCCAATCCCTTCGCAATGCGGCCACATACAACAAGCATGAACTGGCTGCTCCGCGCGTCATCCTGTGGCCGGATCAAGAGAGATTGTGGATCCAGTGCATCGAGCCGCTGCGAGGGACCTATCCCGCCCTGTGGTCCTTGGGGGATTATGCTCCCGAGCGGGCGACCGGACCGGCGGTCTGGCTGCGCTATCAGTTGGAAGCGCAAGGTGGCGATGATGTACCGGTGATCCATCTTCCCGGCATCGACCGCTCCGCCTTCCGCAGCGCGGATCAATGCCCGAATCAGGCAAGGCATTTGTTTGCCCTGCAATTCCAGGGGCAATTCTGGACGCAGAAGAACGGAAAGAACTGGACGCCGTTCGCTTTTCTATCCTCCGCGGACGGTGGACTCGACTTGGATGTCGCCGGCGATCGGGATACGAAGAAGGCGATTCAGGAGAGCTTGCCAAAGTTGTTGAAAATCGACTTGGAGGCACTCCGAGGGCGCAGGCTGGAAGCGGCGGACTTCTGGGGCATCGTGACCAAGGACCTGGCGCGGACGCTGTTGCGATGGATGGGCGATCCAGGCAAAATCAAACAGGAACTGGAGCAATCCGGATCGGGATGGACCAGTTTCCGTGCGGTCTGCCAGGACACCTACGGCTTCGATCCGGAGCAGGACGGCGCCATCACCGCCGCCGAAAAACTGAGCAGCGACAAGCCTGCGTGGGCATTGGTCTGGGAACGCTACAAGGAAGCGCCACAGGCCTACCCGGGTGTGAGAGAACTGCTGGATTCCAAGGGCCAGATGCATTGTTTTGAAAAACGGAGTGAATACAAGCCACGCTGTAACCGGATCGAGGAAGAGCGCCTGGAAAAAGACTTGATGAAGCTGGCGTCGGCTGCTCCCAAGGAGGCCGGCGAGACAATCCAGGCCCTGGCCGCTGAGCACGGCGAGCGCTCCACCTGGGTCTGGGCAACCCTTGGAGAATCCCCGTTGGCGCTGGCCATCGGGCCCTTGCGCGACCTGGTGGAGGTGGTGCAAGCGTCCGGAAATCCTTCAACCCGGGAAGCGCTGGCTGAATACTACTCGAGCTCTGGCTGGAAAGCCGACCGCGGTGTCTGGCGTGCTCTGAACGCAGCACGGTCCACGGCCGCCACTAAAGCGGTGACCGCTGCCATCCGGGCGGTCTACCTTCCGTGGCTGGAAAAGTTTTCGATACTCACCCAGGCGCTGGCGGCGACCTATCCCGTCACCGGGCCGGGAACCTGTCGCACCCTTGCTACCGAGCAAGGCACGGTCTATCTTTTTGCCGACGGTCTGCGCATGGATCTGGCGCGGCACCTCGAAGAAAAGCTCCTCACCTCCGGCCTATCGGTTGAGATTGCATTCAGCTTCGACTGGTCGGCAATCCCCACCGTGACGGCAACCGCGAAACCCGCCTGGATGCCGCTGGCCGAAAAACTTGGCGGACCGCTGGAAGGCACGGGGTTTCAGCCCAGGGAGCCAAGCAACGGCAAACCACTTGTTCATGCACGCTTCAAGCAACTGGTGACCGAACTCGGGATCTCCTTCCTCGAATCAAGCGAGTATGGATTGCCGACCGGGTGCGCCTGGACCGAGTTCAGTTCGATCGATGAATATGGCCATGCTCAGGGAGCGAAGCTGGCGTGGCGAGTGGAGGAGGAGCTTTCCGGTTTGCAGCAACGCATCGCCGAACTCCTTCAGGCCGGGTGGGCAAAAGTGAAAGTGATCACGGATCACGGCTGGCTTTTGCTTCCGGGTGGGCTCCCCAAAGCCGAACTGCCCAAACACCTCACCGAGTCCCTCTGGGGCCGCTGTGCCATCCCGGGCGCAGGCGCTCAGCACGGCTATCCGATGACCTCATGGTTTTGGGATGGCGCCGAAGCGATCGTCCTGGCCCCCGGTGTGGCGTGTTTCGTGGCCGGGATGGAATATGCCCACGGCGGGCTCACCTTGCAGGAGGCGCTGATCCCGTCCTTGACGGTATCCGCCAGGCAAACGGGCGGTGCAAGATCGGTTGTCCTGAAAGAGATGAAGTGGGCGGGAATGCGGCTTAACGTGGCGATCGAGGGTGCGGAGGGGCTCACCATTGATATCCGAAGAAAAGTTGCGGATGCCGCCAGCAGCCTCGTTGCAAGGCCGATGATCGGCGTGGCCGCTGGCCGGAAGACCAGCCTGCTGGTGGCCGACGACGAGGCCCTGGGCGCGGAGGCCTTCCTGGTGGGCGTCGATCAAAACGGACAGTGCATTTTCAAACATCCAGTAGTCATTGGAGAAAACTGATATGCAACTCGACGCGCTGGACCAGATCGCTGCCAAGGCCTTCGAGGGATACCTGGTCCGCAAGGACCTTGTGCGCCAATTCAAAGGGCAGTATCCGGTGCCGACCTACGTGGCCGAATTTCTGCTCGGACGATATTGCGCCAGCGTGGACGAGACGGAAATCCAGGAAGGACTCGCCATCGTGCAACGGCAGCTTGCCAGCCGAACAGTCCGGGCAGGCGAGGAAGAACTGTTCAAAGCCAGGGCCAAAGAGCAGGGCCGCGTGAAACTGATCGATCTGGTCAAGGCGCGCCTGGATGCCAAGCACGATTGTTTTGTGGCCGAGCTCCCCAGCGTGCGGATCAACGATGCGCGCATCGATGATGAGTTGGTCCACACCCACGACCGGATGCTCACCGGTGGTTTTTACGCGGAGGTGGATCTCACTTACGACCCCAGCATGGCTGAGGAAAGAAACGGGCGTCCCTTCGGCATCGAGTCCCTGCGCGAAATCCAGCTCTCGAAGCGCGAGGTACTGGAAACCCTGTGCAAAGGGAGAGCGCTGTTCACGTTCAAGGAGTGGAAGGACTTGCTCCTTCGCAGCGTGGGACTGGAGCCGGCGGTGCTCGGAGAGCGAACGTGCGATGTCTTGCTGCTGCGCATGGTCCCGTTCGTCGAAAACAATTACAACGCGGTGGAGCTTGGCCCGCGCGGAACCGGTAAGAGCCATCTTTACCAGCAGGTGTCACCTTACGCTCACCTCGTTTCAGGCGGCAAGGCCACGGTGGCCAAGATGTTCGTGAACAACGCCAATGGCCAACGTGGCCTGGTTTGCCAATACGACGTGGTTTGCTTCGACGAAATCTCCGGTATCTCCTTCGATCAGCGGGACGGGGTGAACATCATGAAGGGCTACATGGAGTCGGGGGAATTCAGCCGGGGCCAGGAGAGTATCCGCGGTTTTGGCGGCATGGTGATGGTGGGTAACTTCGAAGTCGATGTCGAGTACCAGCAGCGCATTGGCCATTTGCTCGGACCACTCCCGCCGGAGATGCGCGATGACACGGCCTTCATGGACCGCATCCATGCCTACATTCCAGGTTGGGACGTGCCGAAAATAAGCCGCGAGCAGTTGACCGACCATTTTGGCCTGGTCAGCGATTTCTTGTCATCGTGCTGGAACCATCTCCGCTCCCAAAGCCGGGTCAACAAGCTCCAAGGGCGCATCCTTTTCGGTGGAGCCTTGAGCGGACGCGACACGACCGCCACGCAAAAAACCATGAGCGGACTGCTTAAGCTGATGTTCCCCGATCCCGAAGCCGACCTACCTGACGATGCGATAGAATGGGCTGCCAGGCTCGCCCTGGAATGCCGCCGCAGGGTCAAGGAGCAACAAAAGCGCATCGGAGCCGCCGAATTCCGAAACACCCATTTCAGCTTCACCCTGTGGCCCGACGGAATCGAGCAATTCGTCTCGACGCCTGAACTCCGCAGTGAAAACAGCATCGGCAGCGACCCGCTCCCTGCCGGTCAGGTGTGGGCCGTATCTCCCGGCGGCAGGGATGAAAATCCCGGTCTATTCCGCATCGAGGTGTCCGCAGGGCCGGGCAGTGGGCTAAAGGTCCTCAATCAAAGCCCTCCTGGACCGCTCAAGGAAAGCGTGCGCTGCGCCGAACAAAATCTCTACGCCAGAGCAAAGGAACTGGTCGGTGATCGCGATCCGCGCGCCCACCAGTTCACCATTCAGTTCCGCGCCTTTGATGCCTGCAAAAGTGCGGCGGCCACCGGAATACCCATTTTGCTCGCCATGAGCTCGGCACTGATCGAGCGCAACCTGGAAGGAGGACTGGTTATTGTCGGCGGGCTCAATCTCGGTGGATCGATCGAACCCATCCACAACGCCGTCAGCATCGTCGAACTGGCCGCCGACAAAGGAGCCGAGAAGATCCTCATCCCTGTCTCAGCGCGCAAACAACTCTTCGACCTGCCCGACGACCTGGCCACCAAGGTAACCGTCGTGTATTACGCGGATGCCAAGGACGCCCTGCTCAAGGCACTCAGCGAATAGCGTTGGAGCGAGCCGCAATGCCAGGCGTGCCATTGCCCGGGTGAACCGCGTGTTGGAAGACAAACCGGGTGGATTGGTAGTGACTATCGATCAATATTTATAGCCCGGGGTCTCGGGTTGGCCGGTCTGGTCTCGGATGTTGAGTGCAAAACGGATCGCACGTCCGACCTCAACCAGCTTTGCAGGGGGTAAGGAGGTGATCAGGGATCCGATTTTCCCTTTCGAAACAGTCTGCAAATGGTCGCAATTGACGGCGCACTCCTGGGGCATGCCATCGGCCTTCGAAAGCAATACCTCGGACGGGATATCGCGCACCGTGGTTGTGATTGGAGCGACGGTCACCTCACCGAGATATTCCAGCACCGAATCTCGGGTCAGGATCAGAGCGGGGCGTTTCTTATCTGGTGTTAAGAACTTGTACCAACGTATTTCGCCGCGTTTCATGGAACCTCCACAAGGGAACCCGCGGTGCAGTCGCGGGAGGAATTGTGGGCTTGCCTTTACTCGTCACCCCAGGCCTGCTCGGTTTCCCAAACCGAAAATTCATCGGAGGCAACTGGATGTTGTTCATACCCCCGGCGGTGTTTGCGCTCCAACTGCTCAAGGCTGTAGCGGACAAGCGCGTCACGAAGTGCCTTTCTGGTGAAGGCGGAACGACTCGTGTGGAGTTCCTTTGAAACCCGGTCCACCGCTGCGACAAGATCATCATCAAGGGTCATCTGAATGGTTCTCATCAGGTTGCGCGAGAGCCCCCGCCGTTCAGGGCGGGGCGGGATAGCACCCGCTGTTACGCGGCCTTTCTCGCTACCTCCTTGTGGTCCGGTGCTATCTTCGGTTGAACCGAATATGGCCATAACCATCGGCCCGCTTGATCAACGTGCGGTGGCGACGGTTGTGGGCCTTGCACGCCAATGATAACAACACCCTTACGGGCCTGGTGACGCGGGCCTTACGGCCCATCTCCCCTCGGGCCTATCACCAACCGGTCAGTGCGCCCCGTAATGTGGTTTATTATAGCTATCTTAATCCACATTATGGATCAATTCAATTCAATTTCGTTGGGCCAACAACGGCTTAAATTATTCGCCCCTACGGCGATCCTCGCGAACAACGCCTGCAATGAGTTCCGCCACGGCGGGGCGGGGGATTCCCCGAGATCACCCGAGGCCCCCGTGATCCGACTCTTCCGGATTTGTTATAAGCAGCTTAATTTCAACTCTAATTGCGACTTATCGGGCCATGGTCAGGGGGGTTGGTGATGTTGTATCGTTTTATTTTCCGGTAGAGGGTCACGCGATCTATCCCCAGCAGGCGAGCTGCTTTGGCTTTGTTCCAGGCGGTCTGGTTCAGGGCTTCAACAACTGCATGAGAATCGACCACCTGTTTCTCAGCGGCGGAACGACGCTCGATGCCTGGAGCGTTCATGAAGTCGGACGGCAAATGATCGATGGTGATGATGTTTTGGCTGCACACGACGAAGGCATGCTCCATGGTGTGCTCGAGTTCCCGCACATTACCGGGCCAGGGATACTTGACCAGGACTTTCAGGACGTCAGAGGATATCGCCTCAATATTTTTATTAAATTTAACGTTGAACTTATCCCGAAAGTGATCAATCAGGAGCGGGATGTCGGTGCGCCGCTCTCGCAAGGGCGGCAGCCTGATCTCCACCACCTTCAGCCGGTAGTAGAGATCTTCTCGCAATTCTCCAAGGCCGACTTTTTGCTGGAGATTCTTGTTGGTTGCGGCGATTAGCCGAACATCCACCTTGCTTGGAGTAGAACTTCCGACTCGCTCGAATTGGCTTTCTTCAAGGACGCGCAGGAGCTTGAGTTGGATCGTTGGCGAGATGTCACCAATCTCATCCAGGAAAATGGTCCCGCCATCGGCTCTGTGGAATCGCCCCACATTGTCTCTAATGGCTCCGGTAAACGCCCCTTTCACATGGCCGAACAGCTCGCTTTCAAGCAGGTTCTCCGGCAAGGCCGAGCAGTTCACCTTAACCAACGGCTTATGGCTGCGTTCTCCGGCACGATGCAGCGCATCGGCTACCAGCTCTTTCCCGGTCCCACTTTCTCCCGTGATCAGAACAGTCGTTTGCACGCCGGCCAGGGCCCCGATCAGAGCATAGACCTTCTGCATCTGTTCGCTTCGGCCCACCAGTCGATGAAACTGCCGGTGCTCTTTCATCTCCCGTTCGAGGTCGGCGACATGCGTATCATCCCTCAACACCATAACGACGCCCGAGAGGATGCCCTGGAGACTGGCTAGAGGATAAGTTCTTACGCTAATGACCCTGGTTGCACGATGGGCAGGTTGGTGCTCGATACGGTCCACCTCGACCGGCTCTCCACTGCTGATTGCTTCCCCAAGAATCTCAACGCACCTCCCAGCACACATTTCGGGTAAGGAGCTAAAGGGTTTGCCGATGTCATCACGAGAATATCCACACATGGTCATGGCGGCATCATTCAGCTCGATCACAACGGCTTCTTTATCTACGGTGATGATGGCATCCCTGACGCTCCTGAAGATAGCCTCGAGATTGATACGGTATCTTTCCTTTTCTTCAGTTACGGCTTTATACTTCAGGGCCGCGCGGGCCGCGTGCAGTAATGCTTCCTGGTTGATGGGCTTGGAAATATAATCGAACGCACCCAGACGAATGGATTCGGTCGCGGTCTCGACACCTGGCGCTCCGGTGATCATGATCACCGGGCAGGCCAGTCCCCTGGCCTTGATCTCACGCAGGATATCGATTCCCGTTCCATCCCCCAAAATAATGTCGGCAAATACCAAATCAAAGGTCATCTCGTCCAGTTGACTCCGGGCTTCGCCGCAGCTCCGGGCAGTCACCACGACATGGCCCTCGCCCTGGAGAAATTTTCCGAAGGTGAATCGGATCGTTTCCTCGTCGTCGATTACCAGAATTCTCGCGCTCATTCTAAACCTTAGCCGGCAGGTCAATCATGACCCTGGTAAATTCCCCTTTGTCACTCTCAAAACCGAGGAACCCTCCATGATCCGTGATGATCCTTTCAGTGATATTCAGCCCCAGACCGGTCCCTTTCCCAAACGGCTTGGTGGAAAAGAATGCCTTGGTCAGCAGGGGCAGATCCCGGGGTGAAATCCCGACACCCCGATCATGAAATACGATTCGCACATACGGGTGATCGCTGATGATCACTTTCTCGCCGGTGATTTCAAGGATTTTGTTCTCATGTCTCCCCGGATATTTCTCGTTTAACGCAAATCGTGCATTGTTGATAATATTTATAAAACACTGCTGAATCTGCTGAAAATTGATATCGAGTTCAGGAAGATCGTCGAGAGTATTGGTCTTCAGCTCAATGCCCTCTTTTTGCATTTGTGCCTGGGTTAGAATAACGGATTCTGCAACCAGCTCGGAAATGGTGGCTGCTTGTCTTTGTCCTTGCTGTCCATCGCGTGCGTAGGAGAGCAGGGTCCTGACTATGCGGGCAATGCGCTCCCCTTCCTTGACGATGCGCAGGCCAATGTCATTTTCTATTTGCTCGGGGCGGCACTCGTTTATCAGTATTTGAGCACAGTTTATGATGCCGGTGATGGGGTTGTTGATCTCATGAGCAATTCCGGCGGCCAGTTCCCCTAATGTGGCCAAATGACATGCCTGCATGGCTTCGGCCTGCAGGGCCATCTTTTCGGTAATATCACTGGCCAGCAGGAGCACTCTGCTGACCTTTCCATCCTCTTGGATTGGAAAAGCTCTCAGGTCCAGTACGGTACCCTCGCGGGTCAGCACCGAAACTTCCTTTTCTCCGGTATTGAAACATCTTGTTACCGGGGAGTCCTCGGAGGGAGCGGACAGTTCACGCAATAATCCATGACGGCATTGCCTCACCTCCTCGGATAGTCCATCATTCAACCGGTCAGCGTCCTCACAATTAGTCCACAGTATTTCCATGTCAGGAGAAAACAGGATCAAAGTGTCACTGATCGCATTGAGAAGAATATGGAATTCATCCGAGAGTTTTCTGAAGTTATCACGTTCCCCCTGCAGCGCCACCTGGCTCTGCTGCCGCTCGAGAATTTCTCGACTCAGTTGCGCATTGGCTCGCATCAGATCGGTGGTTCGTTGGGTAACGCGATGCTCTAATTCATCCTTGGCCTTGCGCAGTTCTTCCGTGCGCATATCGACCAATCGTTCGAGTTCCGACCGATGCTTTCCAAGCTCCTCCTCAATCAGCTTTTGTTCGGTCAAATCGGTCACCACGGCGCAAGCTCCGCGGAAATCCCCCATGAGCAAAGGCGAGATGGAAAAGCGCGTCGGCAGGTAGCTTCCGCCCTCGGCTCGCAGTTTGATTTCCCCCTTGACGCTGCCGGTGATGCCCGCATGGAGCAATTTTTTAAAAACGCTCATCTGTCCCGGCCCCATGCAATCGTAAAGGGAAGATCCCGTGAGGTCCCGGGGGGTGGTCTTGAGCATCTCGGCGAAGCGCTTGTTGCAATAAGAAACCATTCCGCTGGGAGAGATCACCAGAGCGCCTTCGCTGATAGCTTCGATGAGTATCCGGTAGCTGTAATCGGCTCCCTTGAGGGTATAAACTTGTTCGCTCGGATGGTAGACGACAACGGCATCAACACTACCCTGGCGAATGGCATCGATGACCGCCTCCGATTCTTCGAGTTGCTCCCGCAGTTGGTCAATCGCTTTGCTCAAAAGCTCTCCCTGGGGACCCCGCTCCGTTGCCATGGCCAAACCTCCGCTCTCTGCGCCATCCGCTGGAAGCTCCGTCGATGAATCATCAGGAATGAGCCCCTCTCCGGCCGCCGGCTCATGGCTTTGCGCAGCGTGGCCGCCATCAATGGACTTGCATTTCATATGGGACTCCTGAAGGTCTCCGCCTTGGAACGAGGCAGCAATTGCAGCCCGATGAGCACGCGCTCAACGTCGGAAAGGTCGCCGATAACCTTTCGGAGCGGTGCCGGAAGCTTTCTCACCAGGGTTGGAAGGGCAACAATCTGATCCTCCCTGGCAAGCTTCGGGTTCTCAAGGAGGTCAATGACCTCGATCTCGTACCGTCCCTTGAGTTCAGCCTCGCAGATGGTTTTCAGGTTGTCAAAGGCGGCAATAGCCTTGGCAGTTTGCCCGGCCACGTAAAGCCTCAGAATGAAATAATCATCAGGATCACACACGGGAGCGCGCTCCTATGGCTTTGGTGTTGGAGGGTCTGGTTCGTCGGCCTTGCGCAGCCGAGCAATTTCCAATCGTTCCATGGCCAGGACATCGGCACGGGATTGCGCCTCGGCAATGGCCCTCTCGAGGCTATCCTCCCTGGCCTCGAACTCGGATCGCAGTAGTAAGATCTTCGCCTCAAGGGTTTGCCGCTCCCGGGCAAGCTCTCTTTGCATCCGTTGCTTTTCCTGCTCACGATCGAGCGCTTGTGCCCTTTCCTTGGCCTCCTGCGCGGCCCGCAATGCCCCGGTCTTCGCTCCTTCCGGGCCCGTGTAGATATCCAGAAGCTCCATTCCATTGCCGGTCATCAGGAACTCGCGCACCTGGTTCGAGTGAGCCATGCCGCGGGATTTGAGGACATAGAGCCCGCGGTTGCGCTCCCCATTGGTCTCCATATCCCGGAGCATGATCCAGGTATCCATGAGCGAGGAGATGCCGACTTCCGTTTCCTCAAGCCTGGCCGCTGCAAGCAGGCTGGTGAAAAAAGCGGTTATGCCGTCCATCTTCATGAGATCAATGAGTCGGGTCAGGACCGACTTCACTTCCGGCGGTCTGCCGATGGAAAGGAGGTTGGAGATCGGGTCGATGACCACAACTTCCGGCTTGAACTCCTTGATCTGCTTGTGCATCATGACCAGGTGCATCTCGAGAACGTAGACGCTCGGGCGCACATTGTGGAAGCGCAGCAGCCCTTGCTGCTCCCATGGGGCAAGCTCGATGCCTATGGAGCGCATGTTGCGCATGATCTGCCATTTCGATTCCTCGAAAGCAAAATAGAGGCAGCGTTCGCCACGCCCGCAGGCGGCGGCGGCAAAGTGGGCCGCCAGGCTGGTCTTACCGGTGCCGGCCGTCCCCGCGGCCAGAATGCTGCTGCCGCGATAGAAGCCGCCTCCCAGCATGGTATCCAGACGAGGCAACCCGGATGGGATGCGCTCGGGTGAGGCTTCGTAGTCCAGGCCCATGGAAGTGATGGGAAGAACGGAAATGCCGTTCTGTTCAACGAGAAACGGATACTCGTTGGTGCCGTGCCGCGACCCGCGATACTTCACCACGCGCAGGCGCCGGATGGCGGTCTGCTCGGTCACGCGGTTGTCAAGCTGAACGACACAATCCGAAACGTATTCTTCAAGGCCATGACGGGTCAAGCTCCCGGCTCCCTGCTCTGCCGTGGCAACGACTGTGACCCCCTTGCTTTTGAGGTAGCGAAAGAGACGCCCGATTTCCGCCCGAAGAATGATCGGGTTGGGAAGCCCTGCAAAGAGGGCCTCCAAGGTATCGAGCACCACCCGCTTGGCGCCCACGGTGTCAATGGCATCTCCAAGGCGGATGAACAGTCCGTCAAGGTCGAACTCACCGGCTTGCTCGACCTCGCCCGGCTCGGTGGAGACGTAATCCATGAACAGCTTGTTGCGGGCTACCAGGTCTTCAAGATCAAACCCCAGGGATGAGACGTTGGTCTTGAGTTCCTCCTCGGTTTCCTCAAAGGAGACGAAAACCCCCGGTTCGTTATAGTCAGTAGCACCGCGCACCAAAAATTCCATGGCAAAAAGGGTCTTGCCCGAACCGGCCGAGCCGCAAACGAGGGTCGGCCTTCCTTGTGGAAGCCCGCCGTTGGTGATTTCGTCAAAGCCATGTATGCCTGTAAGGGACTTGGCAAGCTGTTTGCGGTCTTGTTTGTTCCCTTCCGTGTGGTTCATGCACTGGTCCTCCCGCGCCCAATGTCCTTTGAGCCTCCAGCTAGCGCCCTATCCTGGATGGCCTCACTCTAGGGTTCGTGCCTGATTGCATCTATATCAGACTTCCGGCACAAAGGAAATGTGCATCGGATACAGAAAAAAATCTTCCTCCGCCTTCTCAAAAATTGGATGAGTTCCTTGACCTTGCTCAATTATGGGCCCGGGATTGGCCATGGTTTAAAAATATATACCGTGCGCGGTTTGGGTTCGGACTATTGTCATTTCGAACGAAGGTGCGGGAGCTTGACATTGCTCCCTGCGGTCGAAATGACAATAAGTCGAATTCTTAGGCGGTTGCACTACAACCGCTGGCCGCTAGCGACGCACCGCTTCACTCATTTTTCGCTCAGCGCATCCCTCACCTTGATGGCCAGGTCGGTCATGGTGAACGGCTTCTGCAGGAAGTATACGTCCTCGTCCAGTACTCCCCTGTTGGCGATCACATCGGCTGTATAGCCGGACATGAACAGGGTTTTGATGCCGGGGCAAAGGGAGTGAAACCGTTCCGCCAGGTCCCGGCCGTTCATTTCCGGCATGACTACGTCGGTGATGAGAAGTTTTATCTCGCTTGCGTTTTGCTCGGCCAGGCGAATGGCTTCGCCCGGCACCCCAGCGGCCAGCACCCGATAGCCTAATTCTTCCAGCATCATTTGGCCCATGGTCAGGAGCGATGGTTCGTCCTCCACCAACAGGACGGTTTCGCCGCGGCTCGGAGGAGGCATTTCAGCGGCCCTTTTCTGGCCGGCCTCGACGGCATCGCCCAGATAATCGGGGCAGGTAAATTTTAAACACCGTTCCTGTTCCCAGTTCGCTATAGACGTTGATGAATTCGTGGCCGATTCAAAGAGCCGTCGGTAGCGCCTCTCGGAATCTTCCAGCGCCTCCACGGTCTGTTGCTTTTCCTGCAACGTTTTTTCCAGCAGCGTGATTCGCCGATTCAGTTCGGTGTCGGCGAGGCCAAGTTCGCTTTCGACAAAGGTATCAAACATAGTCGCACCCTCGATAAATTTACCTCACGGCCAATCCGTGCAGGCCACGGTCTTCCCCCTGTACATTCCTGGCCAGGGTCCCGACCCACCGGCAAGACCACCTCGGAAGAGTCA
>MNZR01000001.1 GCA_001873705.1 Syntrophobacteraceae bacterium CG2_30_61_12 | reverse complement strand
CCGCCAAAAACCGGGCTTTAGACCCTGACCCGGCGCGGTTGTGAGGTTTTCAGCCAGTGGGCGGGAACCTTTTGGTTGCCGTCACGCGGGCATTGTACCCACGGGACGGATAGCGTCGGGGGACGGCTATACTCCGCACGGGTTATGGTTTGCGCTTTGTGATTCACCACAGAGATCACAGAGAACACGGAGTTTTGCTAGTCTTTAATCCTCTGTGCCCTCGGTGCTCTCTGTGGTGAAAAGCTCAGTTTGTGCCCGTGCAAGGTAGCGACCATGTCGCCCGTTCGGGTCTGAAGGAAGACACGAACCACGGCGCTTGGCAAGGTGGACCAACAGGCATCCGGAATTTCCGGTGAAGACCGGAAAGCAAGGAAACGGTCATGAAAATCATTCAAGTCGCGGGAGTTCCGGAAGAAAGAACAACGCTTCATGGAGGGCGCATTCAATTCGGTTTGACCAAGAACGGCGGGCATTCCAGTTGGGATCTCGTCTTCATGGAAGACGCCGACGAAGAACGAATGGCCTGGGAGGTCGATCGTTTGGCGGTCACTGTCGCGCCGCAAGAACGGTTTTGATGGAAGTGACGAACCGAATCTACGGTTTCTTGAAACTGCACAAAACCGTGAACCACGCCAAAAATAAAGCATCCAGCGCAGCCATCACATCGTCATTCCCGCATAATTCTAGCGGGAATTTAGAAATGAGCGCCAACCTGGATTCCCGCTTCAACACCGCGGGAATGACGGGGTTATCGGGAGCCGCCGGCCAGGTCTTCAAGCCGGACAGCGAGCGGCTGGTAATTGATCCGCAGATTGCGCCGCTCCATTACGAAGCGCCGACCGGCCTCGCCCATCGCCCGGCGGCGGGCGGGGTCGAGGAGCAGATCGCGGACCGCCCGGGCGAACTGGTCGATGTCTCCGGGGGCGGTGAGGATGCCGGTCGCACCGGATTCGATCACCTGGGCCGTGCCCCGGGAATGAACGGCCACCACCGGGCAGCCGCAGGCCTGGGCTTCCAGATAGACCATGCCGAGGGATTCGCCGAGACCGGGAAACACGAACAGGTCGGCAGCTTCGTAATAAGAACCGAGCTGCTCGCGGGCCACGCCGCCGACCACCATGACCCGACCCGGAAGGTGCCGGTCCGCGGCGGCGGCCACCGCTCGGCGCATCGGACCGTCGCCGACCAGCAGCAATTGAAAGGCCGTGGTGCTCCGGATCAGGCTCAAGGCGCGGAACAGATAGAGCAGGCTCTGGAACTTCACATCGGCGCGCAGTTGGGCCACCGCCAGCAGCAGCGGCGTTGCCGCCGCAATCCCATGGCGACTGCGCAGAGCGGGATCGAGCTCGGGGTGGCGAGCGCAGGCGAAGTCTTCCGGAAAAATACCGGGGGGAAGGTAGGTGATGCGCTCGCGCGGCAGGCTTCGGCCCAGGGCCGCCAGGTCCATCAGGTTGTTGGTGAAGGCGTGATCGGCCCGGGCGAGCGCCAGCCGATTGAGGTAAAAACCGATCCTGGCGGTCGGCTCGCGCCGCCTCTTGGTTGCGAACATGGGTTGGAACAGCACGTAGGGAATACCGCGGCGGGCGGCCACCAGGGGTCCGATCAGATCGGGGGACTTGTAATAGCCGTGGTAGGTGAGCCAGATCCGGGGGCGCCAGCGGCGGCTCAGTTCGAGACTTTGCAGCAGGCTGGAGGCGGCCTGCCGCCAGCCCCGGGGCGAATGCCAGAACCAGCGCGAACGAAACGTTGCGGCTTCGCGGCAATCGTGTCCCCAACCCTGCAAAGCCCGCTGCAAGCCGCGGGCGATGGTCTGATCGCCCGAGGGCACCGGGTGGGTGAGCGGCTTGTTCGGGCAATAAAGCGCGATCCGAAGGCCGCTCATGGGCGCCGCCCTCGGCTTGCCGGCGCTGTCGCCAGGGCCTGCTGGAACAACTGCCGCAATTTGGTGATGCACCGGCGGTTGTCGAAGGATCGCTCGACCCGGGCTCGCGCCGACTCCAGCAGCGCCCGGTACGCGGCCGGCCGGGTGAGGATGGCGGCCAATGCCCGAGCCAGGGCCGGGGGATCGGCCGGATCCACCAGGGTGCCGGTCACCCCGTGCTCGATCAATTCGGGGATCGCCGACACCCGGGTGGAAAGCACCGGCACGCCTGCCGCCATGGCTTCGATCAGAACATTGGGGATGCCGTCCTGATCGCCGTTGGGAGCGATCTTGCAGGCCAGCACAAAGCAGTGGGAACGGCGGTAGTGGCCCAGGACCTCATGGTGCGGCAGGGTACCGAGAAACCGCACCCGCTCCCCGAGACCGAGTTTTCCCACCAGCCGGCCGATGGCTTCCTGCTGGTCGCCGCTGCCGATCTGGGTGAAACGAAAATCGAGGCCGGCGTCGGCGAGCATTTTCAGCGCGATCAGCAGATCATCGTAGCCCTTCTTGGCCACCAGTCGGCCGATGGAAAGGATGCGAAAGGGCGCTTGCGGCGGCGGGGCCGGTTCGAAGGCGAAGAAATCCGGATCGATGCCGTGATAGATCACGTGAATCGGGGTCGCGGTCGGATTGAGCCGGGACAGATAGCGGGCATTGTAGCGGGTGCAGGTGACCACGAACGCGGCCGCCTCGAGTTTGCGGCGTAACTGCTCGGGTTCCGAGGTATAGATGTCCTTGGCGTGGGCGGTGAAGCTGAACGGGATCCCGGTCAACTGGTGAGCGAACAGGGCGACGGAGGTCGGCGTGTGGCAAAAGTGAGCGTGCAGATGGCCGATGTTTCGATCCACCAGGCGCCCTTGAGCGAGGTGCGCCGCCTGCAGGAAGTGGCGTACGGTGGCGGTGCCGTGGAGCCGAGCGGCCCGGACCAAGGCCGCGGCCAAGCAGGTCAGGTAGCGGCCGCGGAGTCGGACGGCGAGCCGGGCGTTGCTTGCCAGCAGCGTGATGGGATGGGGCAGCACGTATTCCGGCAGATAGGTCACCGCCGCCCGGATCCGGTGCACGCTCCGGTGGGTGAAGGTTTCCCGAGGCTGCCTCAGGGAATAGATTTCAAGCGGAATCCCCAGTTGCTCCAGGAGCAGGATCTCGCTGCTGATGAAGCTCTCGGAAATCCGCGGATAGCCTTTGAGAAGCATGCCGAGAACCGGCCGGTCAACGGTCACGGGAGGGGATGTTCCTTGTGGAAGCGGATCCGCTCACAGATCACCTGCAGAGCGGTGAAGGGAAAACGATCGGCTTGCCGGCGATAGCTGGAACCGTTTTCCAGCAGCGCCAGGACTCGTTCGCGAATCGCGCCGGGCGACAGGTCTCGCGGGTGCAGATAATCGCAGAACCCGATGGTGCACAAGACTTGCGCCCGAATCAGCTGTTCTTCCCGGGGCACCGTTCGCGGGACGATCAAAAACGGCTTGCGCTGGCTGATGATTTCGCACACCGTGTTGTAGCCGCCCATGCTGACAATGGCGTCCGCCGCCCCGATCAGGTCTTCCATCGAATCGTGGAATCGTTGGGAAATGAAATTGAGGGCTTTACAGCGTTTGCGGATTTCACCGAGGTAGGTTTTACTGATGAACGGACCGGTGACCACCATGGCCCGCACGTTCGGCGGCGGCGGTTGGTGTTCAAAGGCCTTGAGAAAGCAGTCGATGACCGGATAGCCGTCGCCACCGCCGCCGGTGGTGAGCAGAATCAGACGATCTTCCAGGGCGACCCCAATCTTCTTGCGAGTGGTTTTGCGTTCGCTCGGATTGGGGATATGCCGGGGAATGTAGCCGGTGAAATGGATCTTGGCGGCCACCCGAGCGGGAATCGCATATTCGCGAACGGGATCGTAGAACTGTTGATGACCATAAACCCAGATCTCGTCGTAGAGCTGCTCCATCGCCTCGTAGATGCCCTTGCCGGACCAGTCCTCGATGGTCGATTCGGCGCTGTCCATGATGTCACGCAAACCCAGAATGGTCTTGCAGGCGGGGGCCCGCTGTTTCAACCAGTTGAGCGTATCGACCACCTCGCGCTTGAGCTCCAGCGGGGCCTTATCGACCACGAAGAAATCCGGCTGGAACGCCTTGGCGGTGGTCAGAATGAGCTGCTTTCTGAGTTCCAGGACTTCGATCGGGTCGAGCTTCATCGAGTGCGGCAGGTAGTCTTCGTTGGTGACCTTGATCATGCCGGGAAAGCGAACAAAATCGACTCGCTGCGGGATTTCGAAGCGGCCGACCAGGGGGGAACCGGTGAGAATCAGGATATTAGCCGGGGTCTTGCGAAGACTGCGAGCGATGGCCAGGGTGCGGCGGATATGGCCCAATCCGAAGGTGTCGTGGGAATACATCAGGATCTTGAACAGGGCCGTTTTCTTCAATCATCAACCTGCGCTAGCTGCCGCTCGATCGGCGCGCGGCGGGGCGGCTGCCCGAAAGCAGCCGTTGCTCTCGGCTTCGAGAGAGCGGTTGCGGAGCAGGGGTATCGGGTCATTCCAGCGGTTGCCGGATCGCTCCCACCGATTCATCCGGTCCCACGAGCAGGCGCGGTCGCTCGCGTCGGCCGACCGAGTTTCTCCCGGTGCGGTCGGGTTCCTCCGGCGATTGCTTCCGCCGACAACGGAGACCATCATAAAAACTCTGTTGCTCAAGTGCAACCGCGAATTCGATCGCGAGGGTCCGAAGGTTCGCCGCGAGCGGCACCGCCGGAGCGTCGGGGAACCCCGGGCGATCCGGCGACAATCGAGAGCGGCGCCCAACGGAATCGGTTCGAATGCGCGAGCATGATTTACGCAACATCCTGAATGCTATATAGTGGACGGTGGTGAGAAACAACGGCGATGATCATTGATTCGGCCACTTTGGCGCACCATGGCTTAAGCCCATGAACGAAGCAGGAGCGACCGGCCGGTCGCCGCTACAGCCGATTGAATGAATCGGACCACTTGGCCGAAACGATGATCGTGGCCGTAACAAACGATCAATTCTCGATCACCAGCTTATCCTTGGGAAACCGCCATGAAGATCCTCGGGGTGAAGTTCTACAACATCAATTCTCTGCGGGGGCAGTGGGAGATCCGCTTCGATCAGCCGCCGCTTTCCGATACGGGTCTCTTCGCCATCGTGGGGCCGAACGGGTCGGGCAAGTCTTCCATCCTCGATGCCGTTACGCTCGGCCTTTACGGCGCAACGCCGCGCCAGAAGGACCCTGAACACGGCGTGGTTTCGTACCTGGCCGACGAGTCCTTTACCGAGGTGAACTTTGCCGTCGGCGCCGACCGCTATCGCAGTTCCTGGCGCCTGCGCCGAGGTACCGGCGGCGCCGATGAGCCGGAAATGTGGCTGATGGGCGGCAGTGACGGAGGGGCCCTGCTGGCCGAACGCGTGATCCCGGTACGCAACCGCGTGGCCGAACTCACGGGGCTCGATTTCAAGCGTTTCTGCCGGTCCATCTTGCTGGCTCAGGGCGAGTTCGCCGCTTTTCTCGGCGCCTCGGAAGGTGAACGGCTGGATATCCTGCGGACCATCGTCGGATCGGAAATGATGGAGGAACTGGCTCAAACGATCCGTTCCAGGGCTACGGCGGAAAGCGCCAAACTGCGCCGGCTCAAGGAATCGACCGTGGCTCCGGTGGATCCGAGTCGAATTGAAGAGGTGCGGCAAGCCCTGGAGGCCATTGAGCAAGAGATCGAGGAAACGGAGCGAGATCTAGGCGATCTTCATGATTTGGAATCCTGGCTGGAGCGACTGGATCGGCTCGAATCCGATCGACGCGGCGTGGACGCGAACCTGGTGGAAGCGGAAGCCCGCTGTGCCGAGTTGGAGCGGCGGGTCCCGGAAGCCGATCGCGCGCGGCGTTCGAATGCGTGGCGGGAAGCCATGGAGCGGCTCGGCGAACAGGAACTGGAACAGACGGCAAGCCGGCGGCGAGCGGCTGAGCTGGAACAGGGCAACCAGGCGGCCCAGGCTCGGCTCCAGGAACTCGACGAGCGCCTGGAACGGAGCCGGGTTGAGCTGGACCAGGCCCGTGCGCGGCTGGCGGAACGCCTGCGGCACCTGAAATTGGAACGGCAGGCCGAGTGCGAACGCCGGGCGGCCGAGATTGAACGAGCCCAGACCGAGATTCAAAAGCGCCTGACCGGGTGCGCCGTCGATTCGGATCTCAAGGCTTGTTTGCCTGAACTGCGGGGGCAGATCAACCGGTTGGTGGACATTCGGCGTCGGATCGAGGACCGCCGACATCGCCATGGGGAATTTTCCCGCACGGAACAGAAGGTCGCACGGGACCTGGCCGGGGCGGAACAGGTTGGGCAGACGCTGCGGGAAAAGATCGAACGGGTGCGGCGCCGGCGGCTGGAGCGGGAGCAGCATCTGGATGGTCTGCTGGAAGACAAGAAGCCCCGGGAATGGCGGGCGCTGGCCCGCAGCCAGGGGAAAAAACTCGCCGCCTGTGGGAAACTGATCGATCTGGCGCGCCGCTGCCAGGCCCTGGGAATCAAGCCGGAAAGCGTCGCTGAATATGAGCGCGTGAAGGCGGAGATCTCGGCCCTGGAGCAATCGCTCGCTCGGGAAGAAACCTTTTTTGTCGAGTTTGCCGAGCAAATCGCGCAGCGCGATCGGGTCAACCGGCTTCAGCCGGAACGGGCCGCCGTTCACGCGGGCCGGCCTTGTCCCCTATGCGGCTCCGTCCATCACCCTTACATGGAAGAAGCGCCCCCGGATTTCAACGAACTCGATCGGGCCGAGCTGACCTGCCGGCAAAGGATGGAAGCTCTCAATCGCCGACTCGATACCCTGCGGAAAAATTCCGCCGCCCTGGCACGCCGTGCCGAAGACGCGGCCAAAATCCAAGCCGCCTGGTCGGCCGTTTGTGCTCGGGCCGGTTTTGCTTGGGCGGAACCCAGCCTGGCTCTGGTCGAAGATGAACGGCACCGGCTCAAGTCCGCCATCAAGGACTGCCGCTCCCGGGTGCGGGCCGCGCGCAGGCACAAATGGCGCGGCCTTTGGACCAACTTTTCGCTGCGGCGCAAGGAAGCTGAATTCTCCCGGCGGGAGCGACAGGCAGGGCAACTGCGGGATCGTCATGCTCAAGCCCTGCAGGCACTCACGGCTCTGAACAATGAGCTCCAGGCCCTGCAAACGACCGAAAGCCGGCTCCAGAGCCAACTCGATGGCCGACTAGCCCAATTCAGCGAGCGAGCGCCGGCGGCAGGGGTGGAAACGGCGTTGCTGGGTCGCCTGCATGAGCGCGCTGGAGAGGTGGAACGCCTGCTGAGGGAGCGTGATCAACTGGGAGCGCGCTGGAAGGACCTGGAGCGCGAGCGGGAAGCCGCGGCCGCCGACCTCGAGAGGAACGACGGTACCGGCAAGACCGCCGTCGGGATCCGGAATCTGGACGACCAGGTCCGGCGGATTACCGGGGAACAAGCCGTTCTGGAACAGCAGGCCCAGGCCCTGCGCCGGGAACTGGCGGACAGTGAACCGCGGTTGTCGCGGTTGCGGGCGGAATCACAACGATTGGAGCAGTCCCGCGCCGAGTTGCGGCAACAAATCCTGGAGCAAGCTTCAGCCGCCGGCTTGGCCGGCCTGGATGAAATTCGAGCGGAACTGGCCCTGGTCGATGAAGCTCAAGGTTGGAGCCGGGACCTACTCGCGGCCGAGCAGGCGTTGGCGTCGCTCCGATTTCAGGAAGAAAACCTGCGGCGCGAGATCGAGGCACTTCGGGCCGAACCGAAGACTTCCGATTCCCCGCGAGTGATCCGTCAGCGCCGTGAGGAAAAGCTTCGGCAACGAGAAGTCCTGAGGGAAACCAAGGCCGGCTTCGGCGACAGTCTGGCCGATCTGAAAGCGGCACGGCGTGAGCACGCGGAGGTTCTGCAAGCCCTGGCCGAACAGGAAAAAACCTGGGCCGAAGCGATGGCCGAACAGCGTCTGCTGGATTCGCCCGACAGCGTCGAGATTCGATCCAGGATCGAGCAGTTGATGCTCGATCGGTTGCTCGGGCTCGCCAATAGCCACCTCGCCGAGCTCAGCCGACGCTACCAATTGCATGCTCAGGACCGGAACGGACGAGCCCTGGTGGTGCATGACAGCTGGCAAGGTGGACAAGTCCGGACCGTACAAACGCTTTCCGGGGGCGAAACATTCGTGTTGAGTCTCTGCATGGCTTTGGGGCTGGCCGAGATGGCCGGGCGGGAGCGGAAGATTCGGTCTTTGTTCCTGGACGAGGGCTTCGGTGCCCTGGACGATGAAAACCTGTACCAGGTCATCGCCACCCTCAAGGCGCTCCGTACCGATGGGAAAACCATCGGGGTCATCTCGCATGTGAAGCGCTTGGCCGACGAAATCCCCACTCAGGTTCGGCTGGAAAAGCTGTCCGGTGGCCTCAGTCAAATCAAGGTTCGGGCCTAGCCGAAGCGTCGGGTAGCTCCCGCTGATCGCAACCCGACCTACGGACTTTATGGGAATGATTCACCACGGAGAGCACGGAGGTCACGGAGAAGGCTTCGAAAAGAAAGGGCTTTCTCGGTGTTCTCCGTGAACTCCTTGTTAATCTTGATTCAAATTGGCCGAAACGATGATAAGTGCCCGCCCGCTGCTCGCAACCCGACCCACGAATTCACTTTCCGCATGGGCGAAACCCAGCCATTGTCGGCTGCCTGGCACCTAGCGGCGTTGCCGGTGGAATCCGAACGAGCGCTCGAGGCGGGCGATGGCGGCCTGGTGGTGGGCGGCTAAGCGGCCATCGGACTTGACGGCGTCGGCGAGGGCCTTGAGGAAGGGTTCGCAGTGCTCCGGGTCCTGGCACAGGAGGAAGGCGTCCAGGCCGGCAGCGAGCCCCAGCCGGGCGACTTCGGCGTCGCTGTAGCGCCGGCGGATGGCGGCCATGTCCAGATCGTCGCTCAAATAGGCACCGGTAAAGCCCATGCGCCGGCGCAGCAGGTCGCGGCCGACGGTCGCGGCCAGGGTGGCCGGATGGTCCGGGTCCCAGAAGGGATAGAGGGCATGGGAACTCATCACCGCATGTACCCCCGCGGCCACGGCTCGCTCGAAAGGGATCAGGTGCGGCGGCATTTGAGCTTCTCGGTAAGTCTCCAGCACCGGCAGGTGGTGGTGGGGGTCGAGCGCGGCCAGACCGAGCCCGGGGAAATGCTTGGCGGTGGCGGAAATGCCCCGATCCTGCAGGGTGCGAATCCAGATTTGGCCCAGCAGCGCCACATCTTCCGGGTCGGCGGCGAGGCAGCGATCCTGGAGGAACCCGATACCGGGTTCGGTGGCCAGATCCAACACCGGGGCGAAGTTGATGTGAATCCCAAGGCTTCTCAGTTGATCGGCGGCAAGACCGGCGTATTGGGCGACCGCGCCGGGTCCGGCCGCGGCCAGTTCGCGGGCCGCCGGCAGGGGTTCGAACAGGCCGCGCAGTCGCTGAACGCGACCGCCTTCCTGATCGATCGCCACCCACAGCCCTCGCCCCAGGTGTTCACCGGCCAGGGCTTGGGCCTGATCGAGGAGGTCCCTCACCCGCGGCGCGCTTTCCACGTTGCGCTGAAATAAAACGATACCGCCGGGAGCGACCGCGCGGATCAGGTGGTCGAGGCCGGCGCTGAGCTCCGTTCCTGGAAAACCGATGAACAGTTGCCGGCCGATGTCTCCCGCCGGCCGACTCATAAGCGCAAATCCTCGCCGCCGGTGCCGCCTTCGGTTGGTGCCGGAGTTCTTTCCGCGGCCGGTTCCGGCGTCGGGTCCGCGCCGCGCTTCCAGGCCCGAAACCCGTGCAGGGCCAGAGCCAGCCACAGGGGACCATGCACCAGCCATTGCACCAGCCGGTCGGCGACCAGCGCCCGCGGGAGATTGAACATCAGCGGCAGGATCACGGCCAGCAGCAGGAAGGGTTTGCGGGTAACCGTGGCGAGCGGCACCAGGGGGATGAAATACCAGGGGTACACGGTCGGGCTCACCAGCAGCATGATGAGAATGAAAGCGCCGGCGTGGAGGCACAGGGAAAAGGCCGAGGGACCACTGCGCAGGCCCTGATGGATGGCGACCGCGGCCAGCAGCGGGGCGGTGATGAGTCGTGCCAGGCGGTCGCTGGAAAAGTCGGAGCCGCTGAGATTGACGATGATTTCGGCCACCAACGAGATCCAGTCGTGAGCCAGGAAGTTGTCGTGGGACCCCTTGGCATAGGCCCCGAGACCGCTGCTCGCTTGAAACAGGGCCATGAGGTAGGGGGTCAGAATGACGGCGCTGAGCAGTCCGGCCAGAGCCAGGCCGGCAACGAGTCGGGATTTTTGCCCCCAGGCCCGGCGCA
Organism: Syntrophobacteraceae bacterium CG2_30_61_12; assembly: GCA_001873705.1. GTDB lineage: Bacteria > Desulfobacterota > Syntrophobacteria > Syntrophobacterales > DSM-9756 > CG2-30-61-12. Next base: position 2,800 of record MNZR01000001.1, on the reverse strand, counting down.
CCAGGAACATGCCGAGAAAGGCCGGCCAGAGTTTGGCTCCCGCGCCCAGGGCCAGGGCGGTCCCGGCTTCCAGGTAGCGCTCACGCGAAAGGCTCCAGAGATAAAACAGCACCAGGGCCCCCATGATCATATCGAGGTGGGCGCTGTGATAGATTTCCAGCACCAGCAGCGGGTTCCAGAGGTAAATCGCCCACTGGCCGACGGGGGCCCGGGCGGTGCGCAGCAACGACCAGGCCAGCAGGGCGGCGGTGAGATCAAACAGCAGCAGCACGATCCGCCAGCCGTTGATGCCGAAGGGGCTGATCCGGTAGGCGAGGGCAAAGGCGACCTGGCTCACCGGCGGATAGATGGTGGCCAGCTCCGGGTGGTTGGTGCGCTCGAGGATTGTTTTCCCGCCCGCATCCAACAGGCCCTGGATGACCGGATTCGGCGCGGTGGCGGTCAGTAAATCATTCGGACTGTATTGATAGGGATTGAGGCCGTGGGCGGTCATTGCCCCATCCCAGAAATAGCGATTGTAATCGAATCCGTGTTGGGCCGGCACCAGGAACATGGCGGCGCGCATCAGCAAGCCGATGGTTACCAGGTAAACCAACAGCCGGCGGGAATCGATCGCGTTCGGAGTCAGCCAGGCAGCAGCGCCGTAAAGGACCCCGGCGATCAGGGTGCAAGCCATGGCCGGCGTGATTCCGGGGCGCTCCATCTCCGACAGCTCGACGTAGGGTCCGACCCGCCAGAGCGCCACAAAAGCCCCCACCAGGAGCAGTCCGCAAAGGCCCCAGGCTAGGCTGCGCAGCGACGAGGATCGGGGATCAGCGGTGGAGGACATGGCTGGTTTCCGTGGGTTGAAAGCAGGTACCGACGCTATCCGACCGGCCGCTCCGGACGAACACGAACCGATGACTGGTCCAGTAATTCCAGGCGAATACCCCAACCACGGCCCCGCACTTGGCGGCGATCACCGGCAGCACCTGCGCCAGCAGCCAGATGATGAGATTGGCCCAAAGCAGCCCCAGCCCATTGAAGCCGACAAAGAGCAGCAGTCGTGGCCAGGATCGGAGCCAACCGCCGTGGTCCTCGAAGGTCCAGAGCTTGTTCAGGATGAAGCCGTTGAGCGTGCCGGCCCCGTAGGAAAGGCTGTTGGCCGGCACCAGGCTGAGGTGGAAGTGATAGAACAGCAGAGCAAAAAGCCCGATGTCCACCCCAGTATTGATCAGGCCCACCACGGCAAAGCGCCCCACTCGGCCGGCATGCCGTCGCCACAGCTCGCGAACCCCCGCTGTCGTGAGGCCGGCCTGCTTGGTCACCATTCCTCGCTCCGTGAAGCCCCGCACGCGTCACCGCCGCGCCATTATCCGATTGCCTTTTGTCCTGTAAATCATCAAACTCCAGCTACGTCGCGATGTCAACAGCGGAAACCAGTGGCCCCGTGGGTGGTGAGTCGAGCGTCATGAGTCGCAAGTCAAGAGGGTGGGGTCGTGAGGGTGAGGCCCGGCGTGGGTCGGGAATCCAGGGCGCCCGGGGTGGCTCATGATGGGACGCCGTGGCGCCGTGCTCCTGGCATTGCCCGTACCCGAGGATCGGGTGAACCCGCCCCACGCGAGTTCTCGGGTGCCGGGGATCAGATGGGGGGAAAGGGAAGCCATGAAACTCAGTCTGGTGGTGCCTTGCTACAATGAGCAGGCGGTGATCCAGGAAACTCACGGCCGTCTCGTGGCCTTGGGGGAACGCTGGCGGACAGCGGGGCTGATCGACGATTTGGAGATCATCTACGTGGACGACGGTTCCCGCGATCGCACTCTGGAACTGCTGCAGCAGCTGGCGGATTCCGACCGGCGGGTCAAGGTCCTCGGTTTCAGCCGCAACTTCGGCCATCAGGCGGCCTTGACGGCCGGTCTTGACCATGCCTCCGGCGCTGCGGCGGTGACGCTAGATGCCGATTTGCAAGACCCTCCGGAAACCGTCGAACAGATGCTCGAGAGTTTTCGGGCCGGCAGTGAGGTGGTCTTCGGGGTCCGCAAAAGCCGCCGCGAAGACACCTGGTTCAAACGCTCTACCGCTCTCGCCTTCTACCGCCTGATGCGGCTGATGGGGGTCGAATTGCTGGAAAACCACGCCGATTTCCGGCTCCTGTCACGGCCCGCGCTGGAGCAGTTGAAACGTTACCACGAAGTCAATCGCTTCCTCCGCGGCCTCATTCCCACTCTCGGTTTCCGGCAGGCGGTGGTCTATTACGAGCGCCAAAAGCGGTTCGCGGGAGAGAGCAAGTATCCGATATGGAAAATGCTTCGCTTTGCCCTCGAGGGGATCACCTCGTTCACTGCTTTCCCCTTGAGAATTGCGGCGATCCTTGGCTTCCTGGTGTTTACCGGAGCGGCTTGCTGTTCCATTTGGGCGCTCGCCGTCAAACTGAGCGGCGCGGTGGTTCCCGGCTGGACCTCAACGGTGCTCCCCATCTACCTGCTGGGCGGGGTGCAGATGCTGCTGATCGGTGTGGTCGGCGAATACCTGGGGAAGATCTACCTGGAAGTGAAAGCCCGCCCGCTCTACATCGTCCGCGAGCGGATCAACTTCGATCCAGTCGTTGCGGCAACGGCTGACATCGCTGATCACGAAACCTCAGGGCTCACCCGAAAGGCTCGCCCATCGATTTGAGCCGGTGACCCGCACGCTCGGAAAGCCATCGGCGCCAGTGCCGACCTCGGACAAGTTCCGCGAACCCATGCCTGGCATCGGATCCGGGGCGGTACCCGCCGCCGCGACCCGATGGGGACCTCGCCCTTTGCCCGTCATCGCACCA
>MNZR01000254.1 GCA_001873705.1 Syntrophobacteraceae bacterium CG2_30_61_12 | reverse complement strand
TTCGAAACAGTTCTTGATGGTCCGAGTGCTCCGGGGTCTTCGCCTTGATCGCTGTACGTAATTCACCCAGCAGTGTCAAATACAAACTCCAGGCGCCTCCGAACTGTCGTTCCAGGATCCCACGGATGGTGGCCGCCGCCGCCGGACTCATGCCCGAGGTGCTGACGGCGATGGTGAGCGGACCGCGTTCAAACGAGGCCGGGACCACCAGCGAGCCCAGTTGCGGATCCGTGGCCATGTTGCACCAGAGTCCACGGCGCGCGGCCTGCTCGGCAATGCGCCGGTTGAGTTCGGGGTCGCTGGTGGCGGCAAAAACCAGATCGGCCTGATCCAAGAAGCGGTCCTCATACACGGGTCCGAGCAGGTTGATATGCCCACTCGCCACCTGGTCCTGAAGCTGGCCGGACAGTTCTCGAGCCACCAGCCGCACCGTCGCGCCATGCTCGAGCAACTTGCGGATCTTGCGCTCGCCCACCGCGCCCCCGCCCACCACCAGGCAGTTCTTTCCTTCCAGGGAAACAAACATGGGGTAAAATTTTGCAGCCATGATCCTCGGAATCCGTCCAAGATCTGAACTTTATCCTTCACGATGACGAATGACGCGGCTTGCTCCCAAGGGCTCTCTTGATCGCCGGATCCAGAACTCGGTCCACCGCTCGGATGAAGGTCAAGGCCTTACCCTTTTCCCGGCCGCGACCGGGGCGGCCGATCCGATGGAGGTGAGCATCCAGGGTATCGGGCCTACTTTGCACGGTAACAACCCGAGCTGGTTGACAAGATCAACACGATGATCCGGACACTCATCTATCCTGCCCATCCTGTTGATCCTGTCAAGAAGAACCAGTGCTCCCCCTTGCTGTTGCGTTCGATTTGGCGGCTCGGCGCGCTTGCCTTGGCGCGGCTTTCCCTGGTACAACGGCGGACAAGGAGAGAAACCATGACAAAACGATGGTTGTGGGTCCCGGTTTGGTTGTGCCTGGTGCCGGCGCTCACGGGTTGCGGCTACAACGCCATGCAGCAGCAGGAAGAAGCGGTGTTCAAGGCTTGGGCCGATGTGGAAGCGACTTTGCAGCGGCGCTCCGACCTCATTGCCAATCTGGTGGAAACGGTGAAGGCCTATGCCGCCCACGAACAGCAGACCTTGCAGCAGGTGGTGGAAGCCCGGGCCGGAGCCGGCGCGGTGAAACTCTCGCCCGAGGAACTGGCCAAACCCGGGGCGATGGAACGTCTGCGGCACGCCCAGGGGGAATTGTCGTCGGCCCTATCGCGCCTCATGGTGGTGGTGGAAAATTACCCGGACCTGAAGGCCAACCAAAATTTCCTAGATCTACAGAACCAGCTCGAGGGGACCGAAAATCGGATCAACGTCGCCCGCCGGCGCTACAACCAGGCGGTGGAAACCTTCAATGGTTCGATCCGGCGCTTCCCCAACAGCCTGACCAACAGTTTCATGCTCCATCTGGAGCGCAAGGAATATTTCAAGGCCGAAGAGGGCGCGAAAAGTGCCCCCAAGGTGAAATTCTAGGCATCGGTCCGGGCCATTATCGATCATCGGCTCGCCGACCCATCCACCGACCAGCCGAGAGCAGGCAATGCCGCGTTTCGATGGAGAGAACCATCGGTTGATGAAAGCCGTCCCCCGCCGTTTATCGATCCGCTGCCGGGCGTTGGGCCCGGGTCTGGCGCTGCTGCTGTTGGTGAGCTTTTTTGTCGTGGCATCGGCCGCCGCCCTCCAGGTCCCAAAGCTCGGCGGCCGGATCAACGACCCGGCCGGCCTGCTGGCTCCGGCCACGATCCGGCAGCTTGACTCGATTCTGGAGGAGCTGGAACGAACCGATTCCACCCAGATCGTGGTGGTCACCATCCCATCTCTCGAAGGGGACAGCCTGGAAGATTTTTCGATCCGGCTGGCGGAGCAGTGGAAGATCGGCCGGAAGCAACTGGATAACGGCGCGATCCTGCTGGTGGCCGCGGCTGATCGCAAGATCCGGATCGAGGTGGGCTACGGGCTGGAAGGGAAACTGACCGATCTCACGGCCGGCCGCATCATTCGTAACGTGATGGTTCCCCGGTTCCGGGCCGGCGATTTCAATGGCGGGATCGTGGCCGGAGTCCAGGCCATGATTCAGGCGGTTCGCGGTGAATTCACGGCACCGGCCACATCGTCTCGGCCGGGCGGGGAACTCAGCGGCGGTCTGTTCGTCTGCATTTTTTTGCTATTCCTGGTTTCGCGTCTGGCCCAGGCCGGCAAGGTACCGGGAATGTTTGCCGGGGCCGTGGCTCTACCGGTGGTGGGGCATGGATTTTTCGGTTTCGGCTGGCCCTGGCTGGTGGCACTGGTGCCCATCGGGCTGCTGCTCGGCTGGGTCCTGGCCGGCGTGATGGGGGTCGTCGGGGGACGGCCGTCGGGGCGCCGTTCCCATTCCATGGGCGGCTTTTGGGGTCCAACGGGCGGTGGTTTCTCCTCCGGTGGCGGCTTCGGGGGATTCAGTGGCGGCGGCGGCGGCTTCGGCGGCGGCGGCGCGTCCGGAAGCTGGTGAATCGGTGGAAACGGATGGTGGGATGAAGGACCTCGCGGCAGAGTTCTTGAATGAAACCGATCGCGAACGGGTCATCGCGGCGGTGCGGGCGGCGGAACGCAGGACTTCCGGGGAAATTGTCCCCCTGGTGGTGGCGGCGAGCTACCATTATCCCATGGCCGATCTTATCGGAGCACTGGCGCTGGCGCTCCCCGCGGCGATCATCGGCACCCCCCTGATCGGCGCTCGGCTCTGGTTGGGGCCGGACAGCATGTGGGTTTTCATCGGGTTGTTCACGATCCTTTTTTCCCCGGCTCAGGTTCTCTTGAAGCGCCGGCCGGCTCTGAAGCGCATCTTTATTTCGCGGCATGACCTGGATGAAGAAGTGGAAGAAAGGGCGATAACGGCCTTCTTTCGCCACGGACTCTATCGCACCCGGGAAGGCACCGGAGTGCTCGTCTTCGTCTCGGTGTTCGAGCGTCGGGCTTGGATCCTTGCGGATCAAGGGATCAACGACAAGGTGCCGGCCGGGACCTGGGATCAGGTGGTGCGCGATCTCATTGCCGGCATCCGCGCGGGGCGGCAGGGGGAGGCCCTCGGTGCCGCGGTGACCCGGGTGGGCGCCGTACTGGCCGAATACTTTCCAATTCGCTCGGACGATCGGGACGAACTGCGCAACCTCATCGTCGAATCCTGAATCCCCCCATTGACGGCATTGGGTGCTCCAACTCCGTACGGCGATCGCGGGCGGAGCTCCATAACCTCGCACATGCGTTCGGAACGGCAACGACTCAGGTTTCAGCCGCCTGCCGCGCGTGCGGTGAACGAAAAGAATCGGGACCTCTACCGTTATAGGGTCCTGTTCCAAGCAAGCCACCCGACGATTCGGCGGCGTCTTCAATCCGCGGACCTCCACCGGATCACGGATACAAGGAGAACACATGCAGCGGAAACTCCATGAAATGATGGAAGCCGTTCGTGATCGCATCGACCCGAACCAGGTGGGGATGATTGCCTGTCACAACGGCATTGTCAGAGGCACCAGTCGGGCCGGGAAGCCCGCGGAATATCTGGAAGTGGCCAAGGATTCCCAGGCCTGGGACGAAATCCTGACCACGCTTCGCTTGCGGCCGGGAATCGCCGCGGTGGAAGCGTATCTCTACACCGGTCGCCGGGAGATCGGCGAAGATGTGCTGCTCGTGGTGGTGGCGGGAGATATTCGCGAACACGTGTTCGCGACCCTCGAGGAGGCGGTCGATCAGTTCAAGGGCCGGGCCGTTCTAAAAAAGGAAAAACTGAGGTAGGTCGTTGGCTGCCGGCGCCAGGGAAGGATCGACTGGTTAAGGATCAAAACGTTCATTATCGCGTGGGCCCTCTCCTGGGAGCGCGGGCATCTTGCCCGCCTTTGGTAGTGAAAAGTCCCCATTCTAAACCGATCAGGCACGCAAACAGGCCGCCCAATTGAGTTCACCGCAAGGACGCAAGGGATGCCAAGGGCGGCAGAGGTTTTGCTTGAAAGATTAGATCCTTGCGTTTCCTTGCGCGGTTTGCGCCTTGGCGGTGAACAGCTCAGGTTGTAACCGCTCGAGGTATACTTGTGAAGGCTTTAAAGTTTCATTTCCGCGCGGAGAGGCGGAGACGCGGAGGTTGATTTCAGGGTTCTTCTCCGCGCTCTCAGCGCCTCCGCGGGAACACAAAACGTGACTTCTCAAGCTAAACAGTTATAAATAACCAAGAAATATGCGATGTTCGCCCGCACCGGATGGCGCAACCGAAGTCGCCGGGCGGGCAAACACCCCGTGCCTCGTATCGCTATCAGGCCACGCATTGCCTGATGCCTTCGACAAGCTTATTCAAAGCTTCCTTGATTTTGTTCGACTTGTCGCCGGCGATCAGCATGTCCATCAAAAACCGCGGTTGATTGATCGCCGAATCCTGTTCGCCGGCACCGCCCAGGCGCTTCAACACATCGCGGTAACCGGCAAGCAGCCGGGCGAGGACCTCCGGCTGGGTGATGGCGTCGTCGTCGCGGCCGTCGTAACCGGCCCAGAGGGCATCAATCCTCATCGCCTCGACCGCGGTCAGGGCATGGAAGAAGTTACGATTCTCCGCAAAGCGCCGTCGGGCAGTTTCAGCGCCGGCTTGCAGCAGGTTGGAAAGTTGAACTGCGTGGCGGTCAAAATTGGCGCGCTCACCTCTGGCTGCCATGAGGAAATCCGCGTCCAGGGCATTGAAAAGCGGGTACGGGTCCCAGTCGCCGTTGCGGGCATGCGCATGTTCCGCGGCGCGCCAGTAGGCTGCCTGCATTTCGACCAGGTCCGGCTTGAGGCCCGCGAGGTTGCCGCGCGCATGGTGCGCCCGCGCGCGGTGCTTCCAGTAGGAACCTAGCAGCGATAGACGTTCCGCGGTGGGTCCAATTTCGATCAGCAGATTGAGTCGGGCCAAACCCTGCTTCAGGTAAGCGTCGCCCGCTTCATGTTTGCCGTCTTTCTTGGCCGCGAGCAGTTTGGCCCCATGGCGGATTTCCAGGTTGACGAGTTGCTCCAGGGCTTTCAGGCTGAGGGCGGCATCTTCCATGGCCAGCGCGGCCCGGAAGTGGCCGATGGCGCGGTCCATGTCGCCGAATTCGGCCCAAGCGCGAGCGAGTTTTTCGCGAACGCCGGCGTTTTGGAAGTCGGGTCCGCGCGCGGCCTGTTCGATGCCCTGGATCTGCTTGCGGTAGGTGCCCTTTTTCTCGGTATCGGTGGCGCCTTGAAGACGGGCACAGAGGATATCGAGGTCGGCGATGAGATCGCTGGCGTGGACGTACCCACCGGCGCCTGACTCCTCCGCTTGGGTGTTCGGGAAACGATAGCGCTCATCGCCGTAGGCCTGGAAGGCCCCCCAGGTGTTGCTGTGGCGATGCTGTTCATAGGTGGCGGCGCGAGCCAGATTCACCGCCCGGCCGAAACGCTCGCCGGCAAGCATGGCGCTGTAGAAGGTTTGCGCGAAGGTGTGGGCGGCGCTGTCGTCCACCGCCCAACCGGCCGCGATGACCGCCTTGCAGCCCATTTCGATGAATTGCGTGGCGAGATTGGCGGCGAGTTCGCCCCAGCGCGGCTGGGCATCGTCCTTCATGGCGCCGAGGTGGCAGCAGTTGATGAAGACGAACTCCGGAACATGCCTGAGTTTGTTGACCTGTGCCGAGGTCAGGTAGGTCTTCGGTCCGAGGACCATGCCGGTGAGACCGGTTTCCTGATCGTTGACGACGCCGTGGCCGGCCAGGTGCATGAACCGGTAGCGGCCGTAAAACAGCGCATCGAATACCTGCTGGGCGCCGGCGCGGTAAAGGTCGTTGATTTCGTAATGCCGGCCCGAGAAGGCTTCGGCCACGACCCTGGCTTCGGCTTGCGCACCGGGCAGTTCGATCCTGCCGGACTGGGTGTCGCCGACGATGAAGACCCGGTTTTCGGTCACCGTCGGGACCTTCCCCCGGCCGTGGGTCGAGGCCAGTTGGCGCACCAGTTCAACGCGCACGGCCAGCGGCTTCTCGTCGGGCAGGTCACTGTCGCGCATCAGTTCCCACGGATAGGCCGCGGCATCGGCATCGACCGACATCATCAGGGTGCGCACTTCGGCCACGGCCTCCTTCATCCCGTTCGGCACCATGAGTTCGAACACCGCGCGCGACAGGCCGGGCTGATCCTGGGTGGCGCGGGTGATCGAGGCGATCAGGCCGTCCACCGCCTGGCGCTGGTCCGCCTCGGCGGCAACCTCGTTGCGCGCCCGGTCGCTGATCACGGTGAAACGCAGGCCACCGTTTTCGCCCTTGACGATGTGGACGCGATACGCGCCGGGTTCCCCGCCACTGGTGGTGCAATGGCCACGATAGCCGCCGGCGCCGGGCCGCAGGCGGCCGTCGAAGCGCACCGCGGCGGCGAACTGCGCATCGCCGGCCAGGGCGCGCAAGGCTTTTACCGCCGCGATGGCCCGGTCCTCGGCTTCTTCAAACAGGGTCAGCCGGCCGATCCGGAATTCCGATTCGGCGCGGCCCAGTGCCTCGTTGGCGCGCCGTAGGGAGTCAAGCAGGCAGCGCGTGCCGACCTCGATGGTGAGGCCGGTAAAGCCGGTGCCCACCAGCAGCGCGGATACCGTCAGACGCCCGGACTCGGCAGCATCGGCGCGGGGGTGTTGTTCGCAACTGCGCGCATATTCCAGGAAGCCATTGGTCAGTGCCCGGGTGAGCTGGCCGGGCATCAGTTCGCCCACCGGCCCCAGGCCGACGACGATGGCGCCGCCCGGCTTCCCGTTCTGGATCGGGTTGAGGAACACCATGGCGTCGTCCGGCTGAGCCGGATAGCGGCCCAGCTTAGTGGTGCGCTTCAGTTGGCCGCTCAGATGACCGTCGAGGAATTTGGCGCTGTCGCGCAGGCTGTCGTTGGCATAAGCGCCGATGAGAATCGGCGAGTCGGCGCCGGCCAGACTGCCGTGAATGAACTCGACGACCGCGGGCGGTTCTTTCTTCGCCGCCGCGCGCCGCCCCGGTCGGGCACCGCCGGTGGCGGCGGCAAGGACTTCGTCGAGGCTCGGGTACAGGGCGTTGCCTTCCAGGCCGCGCGGACGGAAGACGGGCATGGCCACCCCGCGCGCGCCGGGCGGGATACGGGTCAATGCGCGATCGCGGGTGTCGCCGGTCTCGATCAGTTCCCGATAGGCCTCGAAGGCCTTTTCATGGTTGGCCAGATCGCCATGCGCGGCATCGGTGTACCAAACCGGGACGCCGGGCGGGATGCCCGTTGCCCAGGGCACCCGGCCGTCGCCGTCGTCGATCCAGCCGATTTCCACCTGGCCTTGGATGATGCGCACGGCGATGGGCGTCGGCGCTCGACCCGCGACATACACGGTGCAATCCGGGTCGACCTCGGCGGCGCGCAGCTTGCCGATGGCATCGCGCGCCGCGTTGAGCGGGTCTTGTCGCGGCGGCACCCAGCATTTCCCCTTCTTCGAATCCTGGTCCTCGCCGAACCATGCATCCCAGACGCCGACATCGAAGTAGTCGACTCCATCGACGGCCTTGCCGCTATCGCCCGGCCACGGCAGCAGTTCCAGCACCCCGGGAAAATCCCGGACGATCTCCAGGAACTGGCGCATATCGTGCTTCCAGTCGAACCAGCGTTCGATGATCTGGACAAAATCATCGCGCGCCATCAGCACGGCGGCGATGGAATGCGAACCGTTGTTCGGTGTGCCCAACTGCAGCAGCCGACTGCCGGGGATGGCCTTGAACGCGCCCCAGCGATCTTTCAGCGCCAGCCGGGCGACCAGGCCGCCCATGGAGTGGGCGACGATGCGCAGGGCCTGGCCGCGCTTTTTTGCGTCAAGCATGGCCTGATCGAGTTCCTCGCCGAAGCGCTCCGCCGCCTCCGTAATCGACCGCCGCCAATCGTAGGCAAAGGGCCGGACTTCATGGGTTTCGGCCAGATAGCGCGCGAGTTTTTCATAGCAGTGGTCGATCCAGCCGTCCGGTGTTACCCCCTGGGCGTCCACCTTGAGGTTGGCCATGGCGCCCGACCACATGCTGAAGGGCTCAAACCAGATGCGGTCCCGGTCCAACTGGATGTGGCTGCCCATGATGCCCGGCAGCAGGAACACGATGGGGGCATCGGCCTTGCGCTTGGGCTTCTTGCCGCCCCGGCTGATTTCAGCCTTGGACGGGCCTTCGAGCAGTTGGAACTGGCTGTCGTCGCCCTTGAGCGCGGCCAGCAGCGCCTGAGCGCTTTCGTCGCGCTCGAAATAGCTGAAGTGAGTGACCTCCGGGCCGCTCACCGGCTTCTGGCGGATGCCCTGAAGCCTGATCGCGCCGCCGCTCATGGAGGGGGTGTTCACCACCAGGTCGGTTTCGCCGCCGTAGAACACCTCGGACACGCAATCGCCCAGCCACGGCAACAGGCCGTCTCCCTGGAAATCGCCGGCCAGCACATGCAGTGGCGGTTCGATCTTCACCCCCGGGGCATTGAGCAGGCCCACCAGCGGCGAGTCGGGCATCATCGCCTCGAGGCCGGGAAGGATGTGGGCGTCGGTGCGCTGTTTGACCACCGCCAGCAGGAAATTCTTCAGCAGGCCGTAGCCCTTGGCCACCGGCATCAGGCCGGGGATGAGCCGGCCGGTCGCATCGAAGCCCTTGCTCAGCAGGTTGAGCATGACGCTGGCCCAGCGGTCCAGCCGGCCCGAGGCCAGGGTGGTGCCGCGCGCCGGGCAGGCGACGCGGACGAAACGTTCCACCCGGATGGCGCGCTTGCGCAGTTCCCGATTGAGTTCGCGCAGGCGTTCGGCGTCGGCCTCGACGCCGGCGCGTCCGAGGCGCTCGGCGTGGGCCAGAAAACGCTCGATCTCGAGATCGGTGAACGGCTCCAGATCAATGCGGTTGGCGCGCGCCAGCAGTTCGCCCACCATACCCCCGCGCGAATGGCTGACCAGGTGCAGGCGCGCGCCCTTGGGCAGGGTCCTGACCAGGTCCAGGGCGTTGGCGACGGGGCTTTCGGTCAGGCTACGGTGCTCGAGGGCGTAGAGGCGCGGGCCGTAGGTGGCGACCAGTTGCTCGCGGTAGGTTTGGTTGGCCCACAGGTCCTTGAAGCTGCCTTCGGTGGAGGAGGCGGTGCCATGGAGGAAGACCAGGGTTGGTTCGGCGGACGTGGGCAGCGCGTCCACCTGGCTCAGCCCAAAGGCGTCGGTGGCGCAGCGGTACAGGCCGTTGCGGTTCTCCAGTTGGGCGTCCTGGAAGCTGCCTGCCGCGATCAGCGCGGTCATCCCGGCCGGGCCCTTGCGGTAGATGCGTAGACCCTTGAGGATCCAGGCCCCCAGGCCGTCACGGGTGACGCCCGCGGGCTGACGCGTGCCCGAAAAGCGCAGGATCTGGCCGACTTTGATCGCGCCCGGCCGGCCGGCGCCGCGTCCGGTCGCCGCACCCAGATAGCGTTCGGCATCCGCGGCGGCCACCAGGATTCGGGTGCCGTTGGCCAACTCGAGTTCCAGCACCGTGTCGGGCTCGAGTCCCTCGATCTCGGCTCGCTCCCCCTCGCCCCGCGACAGGCCATCCAGTTCGTACACCTCGGCGGGCCATTCGGCGAGGTAATGATCCGTTTCCTTCAGCGTGCCATCGATGTCCAGGTTGATCTTGCCGGGGTCTTCGCTCATTTCCGTTTCCTTTCGAATCCGCTCAGGGCGAACGACGCATCACTTGAACAGCTTGAAGCTCCGCGCCGTGCGCGTGCCGAAGATCCGCGGCGACTGCGGCAGGCGCGTGGAAGGCAAGTAGACGCGGATGGCATCGAACCATTTCTGATAAGTGGGCGGTTTGTTCTCGCGCAGGGTTTTCAGGGCATAGTAGGTGAAGGCGCCGTTGGGCCGGCCGTGGAAGCGGGTGTCCCAGCTGTATTCATGGTCCTGGCAGCCGGCCAGCAGCAGGTCGCCGCCGGCGCGGGAAAACCCGCCGCGCGGCGTCGCGGTGCTGAGGACGGGGGACGGGAGCGAACCCTTCATCCAGGCCTGGGGCGGCATGAAGCGCACCCGGGGCAGGTCGGGATCGAGATCCGCCTCCTCGCCCCGGGTCACCGAACCGGAATGGCAGCTGTCGGAAATCAGCACAATGCGCACGCCCGCGGCGCGGCGCGCGAACAGTTCATGGATGTCGTCGTCGATCAGGGCGCCCTTGCTCATCAGATCGTAGGGGCAGAGCGCCTCGTCACGGCCGTCCGGCTCATCGCCGCTGCTGTCCGGCACCCAGGTGCCGTGACCGGAATAGGTGATCACCAGGGTGTCGCCTTTCACGGCGCCGTCGATCAGGGTGCCGATGGCCTTGATCATGGCGGCGATCGTGGCCTCCTGGTCAAGCAGTTGGGTGACGGTGAACCCGCGCCGGCTCAGCTCCTCGGCCCAGTCCTGGGCGTCGTTGACGCAGCCCGAGAGATCGTTGTCGGTGCCGGGGTAATCATTGATGCCGATGCACAGTGCCTTGGTCGCCATGATGTCCTCCTGCTAATGGAATGAAGCGTTTCAGGGACAGTGATGCCTTCGCGCGGAAGCTGATGTCTTGAGCCCGATGCGTTGGTCGTGCGTCCCGTCAGGGCGGCTAGAGCCTACCGGTCTGCCGTGGACCGAGCTTTTGGATACGCCGGCAACGCCTGACGGCGCCACTACCAGCCCAAACACTTACCAGCCCAAACACTTTTGATCGCACCCGGCGGCGGCAGTCGTCTCAGCGCCTTGATCGATCGCATCATTCGCCCTCCCGGGTCCGTTTGCGCCTGGCGCGGGACCCCGACTCAGGCCAGATACCGCTCGACATTGTTGACCGACGTGTTGCGCAGCAAATAGAGATTGGGGTTGTCGCGCTCGGCGGTCTGCCCGGACTCCACCACCTTGACCGGATCGCGTTCGATGATGCACAGCCGTCGGCTGATACAGTCCGCCCGCCAGCGCGGATCGGCCGTGCGGCCGCGCTCTTCCACCGCGATGCGGGTGAGCTGGAATTCGTCCAGCGCCCCTGCCTTCAATACTCGCCCGCGAATGGCGTCATGGGCCTTATCGAGGCTGCCCTGCTGGACGCACAGATCGTAGAGCGCCGCCAGACAGCGGAAGTTGCTGATGCGCACGGGCATGAGTCCGCGCAGCCAGGCCAGGGCGACGATCAACTTGCGGCCGTAGGTGTCGTAGGCGTAGCGCAGCATTTCGGCGCGAAAGGGCGGCTCGCTGCCGACCGCCTGCAAGGCCGCCTTCCAGCGCGGGTCGAAATCCGCCTTGCGCGCCCCCCGGCTCAGGGCATTGGCCCAGGCCACCTGCTGGACCCGAGACGGCAGCCGGAGCACCCGCTCCCATTCGCCCCAGAGCGGTCCGAAGCAGGCGCTCAGGCGAGCCTGATCGCGGGCCTGGAAACGACGGAACAGTTCCTGCAAGGTCCCGGTCTTGAAATTGACCTGGAGCGGGCCGAAGGACAGTCCCGCCCCATCGAAATTGCCGGTGACCTGCAGATAGGGATCACCCGAGGTCTCGAATCCGGCGGTCACCGCGATGGCCAGGTCCAGCGCCTTTTCCGGCGGGAGCGGAGGCAGATGGTCGGGATCGGGCATTTCCACATAAAGCCGGCCGCCGCCGACTTCGACCCGGATGAAGTGCCCCTCTTTGATGAGCTTGCAGGCGGCCGCCTCGAGCGCCGCAAAGTCGGTTGCCGTGAGCCAGACGAAGCGCCCTTCCAGGTCCTTGCCCAAGCCGACCGCCGGGGCCACCCCGGCGATGCTTACCGCCGCGCCCAGGCTGTTGCGCAGCACCTGGACCGAGGCCGCCAGTTCCCGGTGGATGCGCACCCGACCGTTTGCACCGGCATATTCGGAAAGCTTGAAATGGGGGGTGACCCGGCAGTTGGCCGGACCGCCCACGATGTAGTCGTTATCGTACTTCAGACCTTTTGGCATGATCCAACCTCCTGAACACTTCTGCCGAGCGCTACTAGAGCGTCCGAGTATCGATCCAGGTCACCCGGCCGGTCCGGTTCTTGACCTCGTTGTACAGGTGCGCCGTTCCTCCCGGCCCGTCGCCGGCCCCACCGTTCCACAGACAAATGAAACGCACCTTGTCCACGCCGCGGGCAAGCGCGGTGTTAAGCAGCCAGAGGTTGCAGCGTTCGTGGGAATAGCCGGGTTCGGAGCCTGGCGGGAGGGGACCCAGGGCGTCGGTGGCCGAACGGATCGGGCCGGCGAGCCGGGTCCTGGCGTCGAGGTAGCGCCGGCGCCAGGCTTCGCCGCAACAGACGACGGATTTCTGGATGAAGTCCGGCTCGCGGAAGGGCTGCATCCAATGAACCTGCACCCCGCGCTGCTGGCAGGCCTCGGTGAACAGCAGGTCGCCGCCGCAGGCGCCCTGGGTGAGGGCCAGGTCATCCGGCCCCGCGCCGTGCATATCGAGTGCTTCGGCGATCTTCCGGGCGGCGCTGGTTTCCTTCTCGGCCGGAAAGCGGGGCCTGGGCCGATCCGGCGCGTCGATCATGTGGCCGCTGAACAGCAACACCAGGCGCGGCTGCCGGCGGTCCTCGGGCGGCGCCAGTTCGATGCGGTCCTCCCAGGCCTCGCGCTGCTCCCGGAATTCCCGCAGGTCGCCGATGCGCAACGATTTCCGGTCCGTGTGGACCCGATTGAAATCAATGCCCCGACCATCCGGATCCGGTCTAGAACCAAAGGGCATGGCGACGAAAGCGTGCAGTTTCACGCACCCTCCTCGCTTCCTGTGCTGATCAGGCAATCGGTGTCACCGGCTCAATCTGGTACCGGGCCGGGTTCTTTCGACTCAGCCAATAGACGCGCCGATTCAGGTCATTCGCGCGGCCCCAGCCGGTTGGCTGAACGGTATGGCATACAATAGCGCAGCGGCGGAAAATGAGTTGCGTTCAATGGATCCGGCACCAGGTGTGACGTTCTTGCTCAATGGTTCCACCTGCAATTGTTAATATTATACCTCTTTGGCTTGAGAAGTTACGTTTTGTGTTCCCGCAGAGGCGCTGAGAGCGCGGAGAAGAGCCCTGAAATCAACCTCCGCGTCTCTGCGTCTCCGCGCGGAAATG
>MNZR01000255.1:11294-13181 GCA_001873705.1 Syntrophobacteraceae bacterium CG2_30_61_12 | reverse complement strand
CCCCATCAAAGCGCCCGCGGACCCGTTCGTGACCCAGGTGGTCAAGGCCGACGGCAACGGGGTGTTCAGCTACGCCATGCCCAAGGCCGGATGGTGGGGCTTTGCGGCCCTGAGCGAAGCGGACTGGAAGCTGGATCACGAGGGCGCCAAGAAAGGCGTGGAAATCGGCGCGGTCTACTGGGTCCGGACGCACGAGTTGAGATAAAGAGCTAAAGGCTAAAGGCGAATATCGAATATCGAATAATGAATATCGAACCGCAGAAGTGAAGAGCAAAAACGAATATCGAATATCGAATATCGAACCGCGGAAATGAAGAAAGGTCGAAAGACGAATATCGAATAATGAATATCGAACTGCGTAAGGTAGAAGAATAATACAGAACTGCGGAAGCAAATAGGGAGGAAGAACCAATGGCGGATAGTGAACCAAGGATAGGTGTTAAGAGTGCCAATATCGTCTCAGGTGGACGGCTTTTTCTTACTTCGATATTCGATATTCGATATTCGATATTCCGCGGTTCGCCTTTCCACAAAAAAATTCTGCCGCTCACCGTGCTGCTCTTGGTAGCGTTCTTGCTGCTGCCGGTGGCGGCCAGTGCCCACAAGGTGAATCTGTTCGCCTATGCCGAGGGCAAGACCGTGTACACGGAAAGTTATTATCCTGATGGAAAACCGGTGGTTGCTGGGAAAATACTGGTTTACGACAGCGGTCATAACCTGCTCCTGGAAGGGGCCACCAACGCGGAAGGCCTGTTTTCATTCCCGGTTCCCAAGGTGGATGATCTGACCATCGTGATCGAAGCCGGAATGGGACACCGGAACGAATTCCTGCTCAAGAAAAGCGAACTGAAGGAGTGATGGATGGCCAGCAGGATTGGTTTCAAAGCCGCCGGGCGGGCGCTCTTGATGGCGCTCGTGGCGGCTTTCGGCCTGGGGCTGTTGGGGCCGGATTCGGGGGGCGCTCAGAACGCGGCGCCGGCGGAACCGGCCGGTGAGCAGCAGGTGTCCCAACCGGCCGACTATGGGCAGGTGCTGAGCCTGCTTCAGGCCCAGAAGGCCGAATTGGGTCAGGAACTGCGGCGGCTTCACCGGGAACTGGCGGCGGTCAAACAGCAGTTGGAGGAACCCGGATTGGGAACGGTGTTCAGCGGTATCGGTTACATTTTGGGCCTGTTCGGTACGGCCTTTTTCATTCATGCGCGCGCTGCCTACCAGCGCCGATCGCGTGAGGATTGACCATGCATATTTCCGATGGGGTGTTGCCTACCCAGGTGGCCGTCGGCTGTTATGTGCTCGGCGCCGTGGTCGTCGCCTGGAGTACGTATCGCACCCGCGGTGACGATCTGCCCAAGGTGGCGCTGGCCACGGCGTCCTTCTTTGTGGCGTCGCTGGTCCATGTGCCGCTTGGGCCCACCAGCGTGCACCTGCTGATTCCAGGGATCGTCGGCGTGCTGCTGGGACCTTCGGCTTTTCTGGCGATCGCCGTGGGGCTTACCCTGCAGAGCATGCTGTTTCAGTTCGGCGGACTCACCGCTCTGGGGGCCAACGCCCTGATGATGGGGATTCCGGCCCTGGTCTGCGGTCGCCTGTTCCAGGCGTTGCGGGGCAGTAGCCGGCAGCGGGCGGTGGCGGCCGGGGCGCTGGTGGGCGCCCTGGGAGTGGCCCTGGCCGCTCTGATCCTGGGGCTACTGCTGTACAGCGGCGGTGAGGATTTTCTTGGGGTTGCCCAGTTGGCCCTTGCCGCGCACCTTCCGGTGATGGTGATCGAAGCGGCGGTGACCGCCTTCATGGTCGGTTTTCTCTCCAGGGTGAAACCGGAATTGCTGGAATTGCCGCTGGGTTCGGGGCGGCAGGACGCACTGGGTGTAAAAGCCTGATCGGGGGGAT
>MNZR01000255.1:0-11257 GCA_001873705.1 Syntrophobacteraceae bacterium CG2_30_61_12 | reverse complement strand
CCCCGATCGCTCGAGGGGCAAGTGATGGCGGGGAAAGGGACGGGTGAGCATGACTGAACCTGCCGTGGTGGTGCTGCCGCTTTGGCTGCCGGGATTGATCCTGCTTCTTGCGGCTGGCGGATTGGTGGCCGTGGGCTTGTGCAGGCGGTGGGCCGGGGCCGCGGCCGAGGAAACGGCCGAGGAAGAACGCGACTGGTCGATTCCGGAACTGGTGGTGGAAACGGCGCCGGGGAATCTGTTTCAGCGCTGGGACACCCGGATCAAGCTGGCCACCCTGCTCGGCTACGCGTTCCTGGTGGTGTCGCTCCACCGGCCGGGGCCGGCGGCGGCGGCGGTGCTCATTTCGGCTGTTGCCGTGCTGCTCGCCCGCATACCATCCACCGGGGTGCTGAAGCGCGCCGCCGGAATCAGCGGCTTTCTCCTGATGCTGGCCCTGATCATGCCGCTCACGGTGCGCCGGCACCCCGGGGATCCGATCGTGGTCATTGCCGGCCTGGAATTTCTCACTTTCAATCCGCGCGGTCTCACCCTCGCCCTAACCATCGGTTGCAAGGCCCTGGCCGTGGCCCTGTTGATGGAACCGATGCTGGCCACCAGCGCTCTCGGCAATACCTTGGAAGCCCTGGCCAGACTCGGAGTGCCCGTCAAACTGACCCAGATGGTTCTCCTCAGCCACCGTTATCTCCATGTGTTCGCCGCGGAAAGTCAGCGCATGCAGACCGCCATGCGAGCCCGCGGGTTCAAGCAGCGCACCGATCGACGGACCTTGCAGACGGTGGCCAATTTTTTGGGGATGCTGTTTGTCCGGAGTTTCGATCGCACTCAGCGGGTCCAGGACGCCATGCTGGCCCGCGGCTTTACCGGCCGTTTTCCGGTTCACCACCGGTTTGCGGCGGCGCCCGGGGACTGGCTTCTGGCGGTGGCCTGGTTGAGCGTCGGTGTCATCCTCCTGTTGTTCGATCGGTTCGGCTTGTGATATACCTATTTAGCTTGAGAAGTTACGTTTTGTGTTCGCGCAGAGGCGCTGGGAGCGCGGAGAAGAGGCCTGAAATCAACCTCCGCGTCTCTGCGTCTCCGCGCGGAAATGAAACTTTTAAGCCTTCACAAGTATAACACTCGACGCTGGTCCAGAAGCTCCACCCCAGGCGATGGATGCGATCCCATCCAGGGATCCCGACGGCAGGTCTGGGCCGTTGTTGCCGACCGCGACCACGGATCAACGGATCATCTGAAATGCACGATATCGATCAGGCGCTGCTGCCGAAGCACCTCGCCAATCCCTTGCTCCAAGCCGAGCAGTTGAGTTACAGTTATGGCAACGGGCAGCAGGCCCTGGATCGCATCGAGCTCAGCATCGCGGCCGGTGATCGCCTGGCGCTGGTGGGGCAGAACGGCGCCGGCAAGACCACCCTGGCCAGGCTCCTGATCGGATTGTTGCGACCGCGGTCGGGACGGGTGCTCTACGCCGGTGTTGAACTGGCGGGGGACCAGTTGCGCCGCGCCCGGCTGGAAATCGGGCTGCTGTTCCAGGACCCCGATGACCAGCTGTTCTGCAACAGCCTTTACGAGGACGTGGCGTTCGGGCTGTTCAACCGGGGGCTGGCGCCGGAACTGGTGGCGGACCGGGTGCGGCGCGCGCTGACCACGGTGGGGCTCGAGCATCTGGCCGGCAAACCCCCCCACCACCTCAGCACCGGTCAGAAAAAACGGGCCGCGCTGGCGACTCAACTGGCGATGGAACCGCTGGTCCTGATTCTTGATGAACCGACCGCCAATCTGGACCCGCACCAGGAACAGCTGCTTCTGGAACAGTTGCAGCGGTTTTCCGGTACCCTCATCGCCATCAGCCATGACCTGCCGTTTCTCTGCGAATTGTGCGATCGTGCCGTGGTGCTGGAGGAAGGCCGGATCCATCACGATTATTCCTTAAGAGAACTGGTTTCGCATCCGCCGTCCATGCGCCGTCACGGCCTGGACTTCACTTTCCGCTTCAGTTGCTGCGGCGGTCATCCCGAGGCACCGCGGCAGGTCCCGCCGACAGCCGCGGCCGCGGTTCAGGCCGAAGGCGCCGAAGCAGCACCGTCGCAGCCCTTGACCGGAACCGTTCCCCTGTTTCAGTTGCGCGATCTGCACTACACCTATCCGGACGGCACCCGGGCTCTGCGGGGGATTGACCTCACCATCGAAGCCGGAGACAGCATCGCCCTGGTCGGCGAAAACGGCGCGGGAAAAAGCACCCTTCTGGCGTGCCTCGGCGGCATTCGCCTGGGTCGCGGTGACTGCCGTTTTCATGGCAACAGGATTGAGCGTAAGCATGGCGGCGAACTCTGGCGGCACCTCGGGGTGGTGTTCCAGGATTCGGCCGATCAACTGTTCTGCGCCAGTTGCCGCGAAGAAGTGGCGTTCGGACCGGAGCAGATGGGGCTGTCGAAGTCGGAAGTGGCGCGGCGCGTGGAACAGGCCCTGTGTCAGGTCCGCCTCGGCGGCTACGAAGAGCGGGTACCGCTCTATTTGAGTGGCGGGGAACGCAAACGACTGGCTCTTGCCAGTGTCCTCGGCATGGAACCGGAAGTGCTGATCCTGGACGAACCCACCGCGGGTCTCGACCCGCGCAGCCAGGAACTGCTGCTCGCCATTCTCCAGCGGTTACCGACCACCAAGATCCTGGTGAGCCACGACATGTTCTTCATCGGTGCTGTCACCAGCCGTACCCTGGTCATGCATCAGGGCAAAATCATTAAAAATTATCTCACCTCGCAGTTTCTCTCCGACAAAGCCCTGAGTAGCCTCAATCAGATCCATTACACCTACAAGAACCGCTGCTGCACCGAAATCCTGGGCCTGGACCAGGGCGCGTATTTTCAGCATGCGCCTGACCGCTGAGCGGTGTATAAGTAAAAATCTCATCAGGGGAGCAGGAAGCGCGCGTTTCTTCGGTCCCAATCGTGCCTTCCGGTGGCCCTGGTCGAGGTTTCACCCTGCCCGCAATGGATGAACGAAGATGCTGCAAGGTGCGGAAAAGAAGGCTGAAAACCAGGGGTAAAAGCGAACCGCGGAATATCGAATATCGAAGGGCTAAAGCGAACTGCAGAATATCGAACATCTCAATGTCAGAGCATTCCCGCGGTTCGATATTCATTATTCGATATTCGATATTCATTTTTCGACATTCGCCTTGCTCTCGATTTGTTTCTGGCGGAAGGCGGCATAGGCTTCGCGCATGGAGATGTAGGGATCGAGGGCGGCGGCTTTGAAGGCTTCGTATTCGCCCAGGCGGAAGGACAGTTCGTTGAGTTCCCGGGTGGGCGTTTCCACCACGGGGAGCCACCAGTCAAGCCCCAGCAGAGTGAAGGGATCCAGGAAGGCATCACCCACATAGCCGACGGTGCGACGGACGCTGCTTGGGCCTAGCAATGGCCAGACGATGTAGGGTCCCGAACCGATCCCCCAGACCGCCAGGGTCTGGCCGAAATCTTCCGGTTGCCGGGGAAGATCGAGCGCCGTGGCCGGATCGAACAGCCCGCCGACCCCACCGAGGATATTGATGGTGGTGCGCATGAATTCGGTCACGGCCCCGGTGAAGTTGGCCTGCAACAGGCAGTTACCGAAGCGTGCCGGTGCCTTGAGCGTATCGAAAAAATTCCGCAGCGAGAGGCGCAGGTCTTCAGGGAGCGCTTTCTTGTAACCGGTAGCCACCGGCTTGGCGACCTGGAAGTAAAAGCCATCGTTGAACTTGAATACCTTGCGGTTGGCGTTCTCGAAGGGATCGCTAATCTCGGCCTGGTCCAGATCGTCGTCGTTCAAGTAGTCTAAATTCTGATCGGCTGCGACCCCGGCGCCCTTACTCCCGGTATCGTCGGCGGTTAAAGATGGTGCCGCGGCGCCTCCCGCGGCATCCGCCGCGGAGCAGAACGGCGCCAGCAACAGAACTACCGCGGCCAGCATGGCCATGACTTTCATTACCTTCATTGTTCGAGTCCTCGATCGCTTGGGATCAAATCAGTTTTTGACGCATTTCCTGAAGCATCCGGGCGGGCGACTGAGTGGCCAGAATGCTGTTGAATTGAGATCGGTAATTGCGCACCAGGCTGACGCCTTCGATCACCACGTCGTAGACCAGCCAGGTGTCGCCGGCCGCGAGCAGCCGATAGTGGATCGGAATCCTGGCCGTGGCGGTCACCACGGTGCTCTGCACTTCGGCTCGATCGGCGGCCGCCGGGATTTCCTTCTCGAACACGATCCGTTCGTTGGTGTAGGCCAGGATCTTGTCCAGGTAGGCGCGTTCCAGCAGCTGTCGATAAAGTTGGATGAATTCCTGCTGCTGAGCGCTGTTCAGTTTGCGCCACTTGCTCCCCAGGGTGAAGCGCGCCAGCGTTCCGAAGTCGAACATGCGCCCGGCAATCTGCCGCAACCGGTCCCGCCTGGCGGGTTTGGCGTCTTCCCCCTGAAGGGCGGGGTCGTTCAGTACCGTCAACACTTCCTGCACCCGTGCCTGCACGGTTGCCAGTGGGCCGGCGGCCCAGGCCAGGGCCGCCAGGCCAACCAGCGCCAGCAACAATCCGGTTGTGATCGTTCGCTTCATCCGCGGTCTCGGGTTGCTGGATCATTCAGCGGGTGGTGCCGGCGGTGCGGCCTGGGTAGCCGGCGTGCCGACAGTCCCAAAAGCGTATTTACCGATCAAATCTCCGATATCCAGCGCAGCTTCCGTGGCGATGATGGTGGCCCCCGGTTGGAGCAGGTCACCGCCGCCGCCGGCATCGATCTGGATGAATTTATCGCCGATCAGGCCCGAAGTCTTGACCGAAGCGATGGCGTCATCGAAGATTTTGATGCCCTGATCGATTTCCAGTTCCACCACGGCCATCTGATCATTCTGATCAAGGTGCATCGCGGCGATCTTGCCGATCCTGAGGCCCACCATTTCCACCGGGCTGCCCACTCGGAGCCCGGAAACGGTGGTGAATTTGGCCAGCAGGGAATAGGATCCGCTCTTCAAAAATCCCACATCGCCCAGCTTGATGGTCATGTAGCCCACGCAGGCCAACCCGATCAGGACAAACAGACCGACCACGGATTCCATGGCATATCTCTGCATCTTATTAAAAGCCTCCAACTCGTTGCTCGATACCGTGACTCACCGCCGTGACTCACCGGGCGCGCGCCCGGATCCTGGTTTTTGCAGAAGCTTTTCAACGACCGCACGATTATACTCCAATCGCTTATGAACCTACAATGGGCTCGTGAAGGCTCTGGATATTCGACATAAGGCCGGACCAACTGGTGAGCATGAAGGCGGCCTCTCCACACGGTAGGTCAGGTTGCGACCAAGGGGAGCTACCTGACGATCTTGCCCACGGAGCCTCTCCACGGAAGTCAGGGAGCGCCGCGCGCACCCTGACCTACAATTGTGATGCTCCCTCTGGTGGCCATTGGGCCGGCTGCCGCGATCCCGTGCGGCACCCGCATGGCTCCGAACGACCAGGAACTGAAGGAGGAACACCCGGATGCGGATGGTTTTCCGCAAGCCCAAGATCGTTTGTACGCCTGGCCCGGTTTCGTCCAGCCCGGAGCGGATCCGGCAACTCGAATCTGGTCAAGGCGGGGGGATTGGAATAGAAAGAAGCCGTTGGCGCGGTGAGCGCCGAGAGCACTGCAAATGCCGCGAACGCTGCAACGGTCGCGGGCGGAGCGTGGACCATCGAAGACCTTGGCGGAAGGAAACACAATCGTGATACTGACGGATGCATTGACACGCCCCTTGGGGCGGAAGGTTTTGAACGGTATCAATCATCTCGGGGCCGCCACCATTTTTCTCGGCAAGGCCCTGGGATCGATCTTTCGGAGCAAACAGTTACTGGCAACGCTTGAACAAATTTATTACATCGGTGCCACCTCGACCAGCATCGTGATGCTGGTGGGGCTGTTCACCGGCATGGTGTTGGGCCTCCAGCTCCATTACACCCTGGTGAAATTCGGTTCCGAGGGGGCCCTGGGCTCAGCGGTGGCCCTTTCCCTGGTGCGCGAAATGGGCCCGGTGCTGACGGCGATCATGGTGGCGGCCCGGGCCGGCTCGTCGATGGCCGCGGAAATCGGCATTCAACGGATTTCGGAACAGATCGATGCGCTCCACACCATGCGAATCGAGCCGCTGCGCTACCTGGTGAGCCCGCGCATTGCCGCGGCGGTGATCAGCTTCCCGCTGCTCACCGCGTTCTTCGATCTGATCGGCATCTTCGGCGGTTTCTTGAGCGGGGTGCTGCTGCTGGGAGGCGATCCGGGGATCTATCTGTTTCGGGTCGAAAGCAGCATCGAGTGGGAAGATGTGAGCGGCGGCTTCATCAAGTCCCTGGTGTTCGCCCTGGTGGTTGCCACCATCTGCTGCTATCAAGGTTATTTTACTCATCTGCGCGGCGACAGCCAGGGCGCGAAAAGTGTCAGTCTATCCACCACTTCGGCGGTGGTGCTGTCGTGTGTCTTTGTGCTGATCGCCGATTATGTGGTAACCTCACTGCTCATGTGAGGCGTCCGGCCGCCGCTTGGCCGGCGCGCTGCGCGGACGGTTGGAGGGCAGGTGTAATCATCGGTAAACGAGGGGATCAAATGAAACGATGGGTGCTTGGACTGGTGTTGGCGTTGTTGATCGTGGCCGCTCCCGGTTTCGGCGTGAGCGCTGAAGAGCCGCTGCGCGTGGGATTGCTGGCGCCCTTGAGTGGTCGGCTGGAAGCCGAGGGCAAGGAAGCGAAACAGGTGCTCGAACTGCTGGTGGCCCGGATCAATGACTCGGGCGGGGTGCTCAAGCAGCCCCTGGAACTGGTGGTCGAAGACGATGCCGACGATCCGCGGAACGCCGTGGCCGCCGCCAGGCGCCTCCTGGGGCAGAAGGTGATCGCGGTCATCGGCGGCTATTCGTCGGCGATCACTGAAGCGGTGCAGCCCCTGGTGGATGCAGTCGGGGTCGTTCAGGTGAGCCCCGCATCCACCGCGGTGCCGCTCACCCGGCAGGGATACCACCGATTCTTCAGGGTCTGTTCGCGAGACGATCACCAGGCCCCGGTGATCGTGGATGCGATCGGCCGCTCCGGCGCCCGGCGGGTGGCCGTGGTCCATGATGAGTCCCTGTATTCCCGAGGGCTGGCGGTGAAAGCGATCCAGTTGCTCAAACAGGACGCCGGGCGGGAGGTCGCGGCGACAACTATTGTCGCCGGCGCGGAAGATTATTCTGAAGTCTTGAGAGCCCTGAAAGCGGCCCAGGTCGATGCACTTCTGCTCACCAATTACTACTCCGAAGTGGGGAAACTCCTCAGGCAAAGCCGAGAACTGGGCTGGACCGTGCCGATGTTCGGCACCGATGCCACCGCCAACCCGGAATTGGTGACCATCTCCGGAATCGATGCGGCGCGCGGCTTCTGTTTTTCCAGCATGCCGCTGCCTCGGAACCTGCCGGCCCTGGAAGCCAAACGGTTCCTGGTGGATTACCAGGCCCGCTACGGTAAACCGCTCCAGTCGGTGTTTTCGCTGCTGGCCGGCGACGCCCTCCAGGTGGTGGTGTTCGCCATCGGCAAGACCGGCTCCAGCGATTCGGCCGCGGTGGCCGCCTACCTGCACGATGGGCTGAAGGATTTCGTCGGAATGAGCGGGCAGATTTCCTTCGATCCCCAGGGCGACCGGGAAGCTCCCCTGTACGTGAACTACTGCCTGGATCAGGGCGGCGCGCCCCAGCTCATGTTTTAGGGGTTCCGTCTGAACAGACTCCGTCGTCGTTATCTCGGCGCACGGCACACGGCACACGGCATCGGTATCGGAATCGGTATCGCTATCGCTATCAGTCTCATTATCGGCATCGCTATCGCTTTCGTTAATGCCTCATACTACTGTATCCCCCGTGTGCTTAGCGGGAATCCTGTCACCCAGGGGGGCGCTGGGCTTGGATCCCCGTTTCATGATTGCGGGAAAGACGGTGCAACCGTTAGCTAAAACAGGGTGTTTCCGAACCACGCCGTGCCCGATTGGGATGGACCGGATCGGCGCGGTTGCCTCGTTGATGCGCCGGTCGGACCCAATTTTCCGCGAGGACGATACTTGATGGATCACGACTCGCTCGCGCTTGACCGGAAATGGGAACGGCTGCTGGAGATCCTGCGGCCGCTGCGTTCGGTGCTGGTGGCTTTTTCCGCCGGAGTGGACAGCACGTTGCTGCTGCGCGCCGCGGTCGAAGCGGTGCCCGGGCGGGTGCTGGCGGTAACGGCCGATTCGGCCACTTTGGCGGAAGAAGATCGGGCCGCCGCCGGGCAGGTCGCCGCCGACCTGGGGGCGGAACATCGGCTGGTGCCAACCGCCGAGCTGGAAGCTTCGGATTTTCTCGCTAACACGCCCGAACGGTGCTACTTCTGCAAAGTTCCGCGCTACCGGGAACTGGTGCGGATAGCGCAAACTGAGGGCATCGACCAGGTGATCGACGGAGCCAATCTCGACGACGACCGGGATTTCCGGCCCGGGCAGCGGGCCGCGCGAGAACTGGGGGTGCGCAGTCCGCTGCGGGAAGCGGCGCTCGGCAAGGACGACATTCGACGCCTGTCCCGGCGTCTGGGACTGGTCACCTGGGACAAGCCGGCCGCCGCCTGCCTGGCTTCCCGGATCCCTTACGGAATGCCGATCACCCGAGAAAAGCTCGCTCAGGTGGAAGCCGGCGAACGCCTGCTGCGTGCTCTGGGCCTGCCGGGGCCGCTGCGGGTGCGCCACCATGGCGCGGTGGCCCGTCTGGAAGTCCCGGTTGCGGCTTTTCCCCGGCTGTTGGATCAATCGATTCGGGAGCAACTGGTAAGCCGCTTCCGGAGATTGGGCTTTCGGCACCTGGCGCTGGATCTTGAAGGCTATTCCATGGGCAGTCTCAATCCTGGGTCGAAGGCGGCCGAAAACGAGGACCGGTAATGGATCGGGACCGGCTGAAGCAGCTCCTGGAACAGGTCAAAACCGGCCAGGTGGATTTGGAACAGGCCCTGGATCGGCTGCGTTCGCTGCCGTTCGAAAACCTGGGTTACGCCCGGCTGGATTGCCATCGGCAGCTTCGCAACGGGGTCGCCGAAGTGATCTATTGCGAAGGCAAGACCATCGATCAGATCCAGGGGATCGTCCGGCACATGATCGAGCATCATGACAATATCCTGGCCACCCGGGCGACGCCGGCCGTGTATGAAGCCGTGCGCGAGGTGGCGGCCGACAGTACCTATCACCAGCCGGCCCGGATCATTCGGATCCGACCCAGGCCGATCGATCCGGTTGGTCATCTGGCGGTGATTTCGGCCGGCACCGCCGACCTACCGGTGGCCGAGGAAGCGGCGGTAACGGCGGAAGCGCTCGGCAATCGGGTGCATCGGGTCTACGACGTGGGGGTGGCCGGGATCCACCGGCTGCTGGCGGTCTGTGACGAATTGTTTCGCGCCCACGTGGCGGTGGTGGTGGCTGGGATGGAAGGCGCCCTGGCCGGGGTGGTGGGCGGCCTGGTGAGCTGCCCGGTGATCGCCGTTCCCACCAGCGTCGGTTACGGTGCCAGCTTCGGCGGCCTGGCGGCCCTGCTGGGGATGCTCAACAGTTGCGCGGCCGGGGTTTCGGTGGTCAATATCGACAACGGTTTCGGCGCCGGCTACCAGGCGAGTCTCATCAATCGGATGGCGGCACGAGCGGCGGCGGTGCCGCGGGAGCCGGAAGCGTGAAGACCGCCTACTTCGATTGCTTCGCCGGCGCCGCCGGCGACATGATCCTGGGCGCCCTGGTGGACGCCGGTCTGGCTCCCGATGTGCTGCGGAGCGAACTGGCCAAACTCGGCCTGACCCACTTTGCGCTCGACCTTCAGCCGGTCCAGAGTCGGGGGATCGCCGGCACCCGGGTGCTGGTGCGGGTCGATCAGGACCATCACCGGCAGCATCCGCGGCGGCTGGCCGATATCGAACGAATCATCACCGGGGGAGCGTTGGAGGCCGAAATCCAGCGGCGCTCGCTGGCCGTGTTTCGGCGTCTGGCGGAAGCGGAAGCCGGGGTCCACGGCACCAGCCTCGATGAAGTCCACTTTCATGAGGTGGGCGCCGTCGATACCATCATTGATGTGGTGGGTGCCGTCATCGGCTTGAAAGCACTTGGGATCAAGCGCGTGTGCTGTTCCCCCTTGCCCCTGGGCAGCGGCACGGTGCGCTGTGCCCACGGGCTGCTGCCGGTGCCGGCCCCGGCCACGGTGCGCCTGCTCCAGGGGGTCCCGGTGTACAGCCAGGGGATCGCGGGCGAACTGGTGACTCCCACCGGCGCCGCCATCCTCACCGAATGTGCCGCCCAGTTCGGGCCGCTGCCGCCCATGGTGCTCGAAACCGTGGGCTACGGCGCCGGTTCCCGCGAACTGGAAATCCCTAATCTGCTGCGGGTGCTGATCGGGGAATGCGAAGCCGCGGCAGCCGATGCGATAATCGAGCAGGTGGCGGTGATCGAAACCGAAATCGATGACATGAACCCGCAGATTTTTGGGCACCTCATGGATGAACTCTTGGCCCGCGGGGTCCTGGACGTCTTTTTCACCCCGGCGCAGATGAAAAAAAACCGCCCTGGAACGCTCCTCACCGTGCTCTGCCGGCCGCATCAGATCGGGGAAATCAGCGATTTCATCCTGCGCGAAACCAGCACCATCGGTCTGCGCTGGCGCCTGGACCAGCGGCTTACGGCAGCCCGCCGGATCGAACGGGTGCCGACCCGGTTCGGCCCTCTGGCGGTCAAAGTGGCTCGCGCCGGCGGTCGCATCATCAATATCCAGCCGGAATACGAGGACTGCCGGCGAGCGGCCCTGGCCGCCCGGGTGCCGCTGAAAGAAGTGCTGGCGGCAGTGGGAGAAAAAGCGGGAAAAGAGAATATCGAATATCGAATGTCGAATATCGAATGTCGAAGTGGGGAAGAAGGAACGGGAAAAGAGAATATCGAATATCGAATGTCGAATATCGAATGTCGAAGTGAGGAAGAAGGAACGGAATAAAGAGAATATCGGAAAGAGAATATCGAATATCGAAGTGAGGAAGAAAAAACAAGATAAAGAGAATAACGTAATGGTGAAGGATGAGTGGGATAGGAATCGGAAGGATGATGAGCAGCGTTGAGGGGGGGACAGGCCGGGACCGCCGCGCCCCAGCGCGGCTCTTTTTTCCCGGCGTTTCCTGGCGGTCAACCCAGGATTGTGAACGACCATGACCGGCGGGCGGATGTTGGGACTGCCGCTGCAACTGGC
>MNZR01000257.1 GCA_001873705.1 Syntrophobacteraceae bacterium CG2_30_61_12 | reverse complement strand
GACGGCGCATCCGAAAGCAGGGTCGCTGGGCTTGCGGTAAGCGCCGATCGCCCTGACAAGACCCACAACCCACCAAGACGCCCTGACGGGACGCACTACGAACAAAAACGCATACCCTACCATGCGCACCGGAAACAGGCGCTTGTAGTGGCGCCGCTCGGTTGGTCATTACGCGGCTTGGTTCGTAGTGGCGCCGTCAGGCGTTGACGGCGCATCCGAAAGCAGGGTCGCTGGGCTTGCGGTAAGCGCCTATCGCCCTGACAAGACCCACAACCCGCCAAGACGCCCTGACGGGACGCACTACGAACAAAAACGCACACCCTGCAATGCGCACCGGAAACAGGCGCTACTGGCAGTCTTACATTTTCATGTTTCGTTGTGATCGTCTCGGGTCATGGGGATTGGCCTGAATGGGTTTGGTAATGATGCAATATGGTTGCTAAATTTTCAGAATCGTTAGGGTCTTCCCAAGGGCTGCTGCGGATCGGACTGCTGACCGTGGCCGCGCTGCTCACCGCCTTTCTCGGCTACGGCATCTGGCGCGCACTGGAACGCGAGCAGGACCGGTCGACGGCACCGGGAAGCGCGATGGATGCCGCCATGCAACTGTCCCAGATGGACTACACGGAAATGGAAAACGAACGGCGGGTCTGGACTCTCCACTCTGAAACCGCCGCCTATTACCAGGACCAGCAGAAAAGCGTGCTGGCCGACGTGCGCATGGTGTTCTTCCTCGAAGACGGGCGGGAAATCCGATTGCGCAGCAGCCACGGGACCTTGTTCATCGACAGCAAGAATCTGGAGCTGTGGGGCCTGGTCCAACTGGAGATGCCCGAAGGCTACACGATCCACACCGACAAGGTCAGCTACCGGCACCAGCAGCACCTGGTGGTGTCGGATACCCCGACCACCCTAAACGGGCCGGAATTGACCCTGACCGGTGAAACCTTTGAATATGATATTGCCGATCAGCGCGGGAGCCTGAACGGCGCGGTGCGGGCGGTTATGGACCCGAGCAAATTGCAGCGGCAGGCGGATGCGGCGGGTTCCTGAGCCGCTCCGGCGAGGCCCTGCCGACCCCCAGGGGCTACCCGGGGCCACGGGAAAGGATCGATGATTGATGAACAGGTTGCGGTGTTTCCATAAGCCCCGGTGGGCGCTCCAGCTCTGGTTAATGGTGACGGCGCTGGCTGTCTCTTGCCTGCTCGGGCCACTGCCGGCAGCGGCGCAGCAGAAGTCGCTCAAAACCCAGACCGAACTGCTCAACTCCGGAGAACCGATTCGAATTGCCAGCGAACGCATGGAACTCGACCAAAAGACCCGCACCATCGCGTTCGTCGGTCAGGTCGTGGTGCGGCAGGGGAAACTCACCATCACCGGCAAGCGGCTCACCATTTTTGCCGAGCAGGGCAGCGGCATGGCCCGGGACAAGATGGTCGAACAGATCGATCGGATCGAAATGCAGGGCGATGTCAAGGTGACTCAGGAAGACAAGGTGGCGACCGCGGGCAAGGCGGTATTTTACAACAAGGAGCAGAAAATCATTCTGTCCGATCAGCCACGACTGGCTCAGGGCAAGGATCACGTCGAGGGCGCCCTGATCACCTTGTTCCTGGATCAGGAAAAGAGCATCATCGAGGGCAGTTCCAGCCAGCCGGTCCAGGCGCTGCTCCATCCCAAGCAGAAACAGTGAGTCGCTGCCATGCCCCCGCGGAAACTCGAGGTGATCAACCTCAATAAGACCTATCAGCGGCGCCGGGTAGTCGACCAGGTCAACCTGGAAGTCGTGCAAGGGTCTATTGTGGGACTGCTGGGGCCGAACGGGGCCGGTAAATCCACCACGTTCTACAGCGTCGTGGGGTTGATTCGGCCGGACTCGGGGCAGGTGCTGCTGGACCAGCAGGAGATCACCGGCGATCCCACCTACCTCAGGGCGCGCAAGGGCATCACCTACCTGCCCCAGGAACCGTCGGTATTCCGCAAACTGACGGTGGAACAGAACCTGCTCGCGATCCTGGAAACCCTCAAACTGGGGCGCCAAGAACAGCACCTGCGCATGGCCGATCTGCTGGCCGATCTCAATATCGCGCATCTGGCTCGCAACCGCGCCGACCGACTGTCGGGAGGCGAACGCCGCCGGCTGGAAATCGCCCGAGCGCTGGTGATTCAGCCAAGCTTCATCCTCCTGGACGAACCCTTCGCCGGGATCGATCCGATCGCCGTGCTGGAGATTCAGGGACTGATTCGATCGCTGCGGGCCAAGGACATCGGCGTGTTGATTTCCGATCACAATGTGCGGGAAACCCTTAAGGTGTGCGATCGCGCCTACCTCATGCACGAAGGCAAGATACTGGAAGAGGGAGATCCTCAGAGCATCGCCGGCAGCACTCTGGCACGCCAAACCTATCTGGGGAATGAATTCAGCCTGTAAGCGAAGAGAAGTGGATCCATGGCACTGGAACTGAGACAACAACTCAAGCTCACCCAGCAGCTCATCATCACGCCGCAGCTGCAGCAGGCCATCAAACTGCTGCAACTGTCGCGGCTGGAACTGGTGGACACCATTTACGAAGAGTTGGAAACCAATCCACTGCTGGAGGAGGCCCAGGAAGAGACTCAGGAAGAGGCTCGGCAGGAGGTCCGGGACCAGGAGCCGAGTCCCGCCGAAACGCCGGAGGCGGAGGCACAACCCGCGCTCAAGGAAGTGGAAATCAGCGAAACCGTCCGCGAAGACTTCGATTGGGAATCCTATCTCGATGAATACAGCTCCGCGGCCCCGGCCCTGGTGGAAACCGATCGCGGTCAGGAGTTCCCGTCCTACGATCAGCGCCTGACCAAGAAAACCTCTCTGGAGGATCACCTCACCTGGCAGCTCCGGCTGTCGGAGATGAACGAGGCCGAAAAAGACATCGGGGAGTTGATCATCGGCAGTCTGGAACCGAGCGGTTACCTCGCCAATTCGGTGGAAGAAATCGCCGAACTGGGACAGGTCTCGCCGGCGGCGGTGGAACAGGTGCTGGCGCGCATTCAGCGCTTCGATCCGATCGGCGTGGCCAGCCGCGATCTGAAGGAATGTCTGAGCATCCAGGCGGAAAGCCTGGAACCCCCGAATCCGCTGGTCACTCTGATCGTGTCCAGGCACCTGAGCTACCTGGAAAACAAGAATTACCAGGGGCTGGTGCGGGCAGTGAAACGAGACATGGAAGAAGTCAAGGCCGCGGTCGCCATCATTCTCCATTTCGACCCGCGCCCGGGGTCCGCGTTCAATGAAACCGAAGTTCACTACATCAGTCCGGATGTTTACGTGATCAAGGTGGACGACGAATTAGTGATTGTGCTGAACGAAGACGGGATGCCCAAGCTGCGGGTGAGTAGCGTCTACAAGACGGCCTTGGGCAGCGATTCCCAAGCCAGCAACGACACCAAGGACTACATCCAGACCAAGCTGCGGGCGGCGGCCTGGCTGATCAAGAGCATCCATCAGCGGCAGCGCACCCTGTACAAGGTGTCGCGGAGCATCGTAAATTTCCAGCGGGATTTCTTCGACAAGGGAGTGGCTCATCTCAAGCCCATGGTGCTGCGCGACGTGGCCGAGGATGTGGGCATGCATGAATCGACCATAAGTCGTGTCACCACCAACAAATACCTGCACAGCCCGCAGGGGATTTTTGAGTTGAAATATTTCTTTAACAGTTCCATAAATAGCGTCGTGGGCGACGCGGTAGCGTCGGAAAGCGTCAAGGAGCGGATCCGTCGGCTGGTGCGCGACGAAGATCCAGCCAACCCTTATAGCGACAAGGAACTCGTGGACGTACTGGAAAGGGAAAACATCAAGATTGCCCGTCGAACCATCGCCAAATATCGAGAGATGTTGAATATCCTTCCCTCGCACAAGCGCAAACAAGCGAGCTGGGGAAAGTAGCCCGGCATCGCCACGGCCGTTCGAGCGCCCGGGGCGATCAATCTGGAGGACAGTATCCATGCAGATCAACGTTATTTTTCGCCACACCGATGCGTCAACGGCGCTGAAGGAATATGCCGAAGACAAGTTTTCCCGGGTCAAGAAATACATGCTGGAACCGATCACCGCCGACGTGGTGCTGCGGGTGGAGAAGTTCCGACACATCGCCGAGGTCGCCATCGATGCCAACGGGATTCGGGTCAATGGGGTGGAAGAGACCGGGGACCTCTATTCCGCCATCGACATGGTAGCGGACAAGATCGAAGCGCAGCTGAAGAAGCAAAAAGACAAGATGCGCGACCACAAATCTCCGGGTGACAAAGGTTCGGTCCGATCTCCCGAGGGCCTGGACGAAGCCGTCGAGGACTCCGGGGATCGCCGCGTCATCACCCGCGAGCAGCAATTCGCCAAGCCCATGGATGTGGAGGAAGCGGTGATGCAACTGGAGCTTTCCACCGGTGAATTTTTGGTATTCACCAACAGCCAGAGCAGCCAAATCAACGTGCTTTACCGACGCAGCGACGGTCATTTTGGCTTGATCGAGCCGGTGCAATAAGGTGGCCGCGACGACTGCCGCCCACCGGAGCGTTTCAGCGCGGCCGGAACCGATCGGGGCGCGGCAGCCGGCCACGAACAGGAGTTGATGGGATTGATGAAGATCATGGACCTTCTTCCCAAGGAAGCCATTATTCCGGAGTTGCAGGGCAGAAATAAGCGGGAAGTTCTTGAGGAGCTGACGGAAGCGCTGCTGCATCACAAGCCGGAGCTGGACCGTGGGCACCTGATCGCCGTCTTGCTGGAACGGGAACGCCTGGGCAGCACCGGTATCGGCGACGGCATCGCCATTCCCCACGGCAAGTTGCAAGAACTCGACCACCTGGCGCTTTCCTTCGGGCGTTCGCCCCAGGGTGTGGATTTTGAATCCATGGACGGCAAGCCGGCGCATCTGTTCTTCCTGCTGGTGGCTCCGGAAAATTGCGCTGGAATCCATCTCCGGGCGCTTGCCAAAATCGCCCGGTTGCTGAAGAACAACAGTATTCGGACCCGCCTGAGCATTGCCGAGACCCAAGAGGAAATTCACCGGATCATCCAAGAGCAGGACGACGAATTTTAGGCGCTCTTGGACCACCGTCTTTGGGCAGGATTAACAGGATAAACAGGGTGGAGAATATCCGGTTCATCTTGTTGGTCTTGGTCATCCTTTGAGCCATTGCCAGCAAATTCTCCCACACAGGCCCGGTGGACATGGGGAAGATTTTGGAACTAAAGGGTTTTTCTCTGTGTTCTCGGTGCCTCTGTGGTGAGAGCTTTTCGCAGTGGTCGTAACGACGATCATGGCCGTCTGGTTGATCCGGTCAAGAAGCTTAGATTGTTATTGAGCAGAGTAGAGCCGCCGCCCGGCCCCGGTGCCTGAACCTCCCCTTTCGAGCACCGATCGCGCCCGCCCCGCTCGCGGCTGTCAGGCCGGAGCATTTACGCCCGGCCCTCGACCTGGGCACGACCGCAAGGGATGTCGTCATGACCGAACATAAGATTCAGGTGGTGGTGGTGACCGGCTTTTCCGGGTCCGGCAAGAGCACCGCCATCAAGGCCTTCGAGGACCTGGATTTTTTCTGCATCGATAATCTACCGGTACCGTTGCTGCCCAGTTTTCTGACCCTGTGCGAACAGGACATGCCGGACGTCCATCGGGTGGCGCTCGGGATCGATATTCGTGAACGCAGCTTCCTCAGCGCTTACGACCGTATCTTCCATACCCTGGAACTGGCCGGCTACCGGCTGGAAATCCTGTTCTTGGAAGCTTCGACCGAGGTCTTGCAGCGCCGCTACAGCCAGACCCGGCGCCTGCACCCGATGGCGATCGCGGCCGAATTCCTTGGTCCGGCCATCAGCAGCGAACGCATTGCCCTGCGTGCCCTGCGTGACCGTTCGACCCGGATCATTGACACCACTTCGCTTTCGGTGCATCAGTTGAAAGACTTGGTGATGCGCGGTTACTCCCTGCTGGGAGACGCCGATCTGATGCGCATTCAGGTCCTTTCCTTCGGCTACAAATACGGCCTACCGCTGGAAGCGGACCTGGTGGTCGACGTGAGGTTTTTGCCCAACCCCTATTTCGTCGATGCCCTGCGCAGCCTTCCCGGCACCTTCGAGGCCGTCAGCGAATGGGTCCTGGACCACCCCGCGGCCCGCGAATTCATCGACGACTATGCCCGCCTGCTGCTGAAACTCCTGCCCCAATACATTGAAGAACGGAAGCGCTACCTCACCATCGCGGTGGGCTGTACCGGCGGCAAGCACCGTTCCGTGGTGATTGCCGCGCGGTTGGCGGGGAAATTGAAACAGGACGCTTACAATGTTATCCTGATTCATCGAGACCTTGGTCTTGAATGAGCGCCTCGCCGAAGCGTTACCAGGCATCGTAGTGGAGGATGGCAGCGGTCGAGGGTGACCTCGGGGGAGAACCAGCCGACCATGACCCAGCAGTTGCAACAGGATGCGACAGGCAGCCCGCCCGTGATCGGGGTGGTGGTGGTGTCCCACTGCCTGCTGGCGCGGGAAATGCTCCGCGCCGCGGAATTGATTCTCGGCCCGCTGGAAGCCGCCCGCGCCGTTTCCATTGATCCGCGGCAGCCGATCGAACAGGCGGTGGCCGCCTTGGAGCTGGCGGTTCGGGAAGTTGACAACGGTCGCGGGGTGTTGATCCTCACCGATCTGTTCGGCGGTACCCCGGCCAATCTGAGCATGCCTCTGATCGGTCCCAGGGTGGAAGTCTTGTGCGGCGCCAACCTGCCCATGTTGATCAAATTCGCCGGCTGCCGCGGCACTCATTCCCTGGCCGATGCCGCCGTCCTGCTCCAGGAATACGGCCGCCGGCACATTTCTCTCGCCAGCCAGTTCCTGCCTCGGACCGGCGGCCGCGCCCAGCGATGAGCAGCCTGCGAGGCCCCGGCGCGCTGAGCGTTATTCCCATGACCTCGGCGGACCTGCCCGAAGTCATGGCGATCGAGCTGGAGTGTCATGTGGAACCCTGGCATGAACAGTTCTTTCTCGATGAACTGGACAAAGACCATTCCCGGATTTTGGTGGCGCGCGACCCCAATGCGGGACCGGAACTTCTCGGCTATATCTGCTGCTGGTTCGTTGCCGGTGAAGTTCAGGTGTTCAACCTGGCGGTGCCGGTGGCGCAGCGCCACCGGGGCATCGGCCGCACCCTACTGCTAACGGCCCTCGGCGAAGGCTACGGCCGCGGCGCCCGGATCGCCCTGCTCGAAGTGCGGCGCGGCAATGCCGTAGCTCAGGCCCTGTATTCCAGTCTCGGCTTCAAACCGGTCGGGACTCGGCCGAATTATTATGGCACTCCAGCGGAACCGGCGGTGCTGATGGAACTGGAAATGACCAAGAGCTGGAAATCCCGCTGGCTGACCAGCCCCCAGGCGGTCACAGACAAGGAAGCATGAATGCGACTCGCGGTAAATCTGCAACAGCCCCAATCGGATGCCCTGAAGCGCAACATGGACCTCACCAATATCCCGGTGGAGGTCGATCCCGCTTTCCAGGTGTTGGAGGATGCGGTTGCCGACTTTGCCGGTAAACGCCGGCAGGCGGCGGAGCTGCTTAGAGAATATCACCATCGCTATCGGAACTGGCGGTTCGTGGTGCAGGAAACCTGGCGTTACGCCACCGGCAATTTCCCACTCCTCGCCCAACACCCGTTGAACGGCCGGATCATGGTTCTGCTCACCCGGATCCTGCTGGATGCCGTTGAGAACAGCGCTCATGCCGAAGTCCGGAGGCTGGCGGCCGATCACCTGCTGGCCTTCTGGTTGCGGATCGCCGAGGAAAAACCGGAATTGGCGGCCGCCCCGGCGCCCGCCGGATTTGCCGCGGACCGGCCCTTGCCGCCGGATGACCTCCAGGCCTGCCATGAAGGCCTGGTTCGGGCCACTCTGCATGAACTGAGCCGGCTGCCGGCCGAAGCCTTCCAATACCTGCTCCGGAGTCTGTATCAGCCGAGGAAGCTGGCGGCCGAACTGCTGCGGATCTGGACCCGGCCGCAAGCGTTCAGTGAAATGCGCGCGCTGCTCACCCGGTTGGTTGAGGAAACCTACCGGTTCTGGCTGGATCAAGCCGATCCCTGCCGCTGGCTGGCCGACCAGGCCGGCATCGCCATGACAGCGGCCGGCTGGCGACCGGATTGCGAAATCTTGGGCCACGATCACCACCAACGGCAACTGCTCGAGCTGGACCGGATCCGCTCCGAGGCCGATCCGCGGGTGGCGGTGCAACGCCTGATCACCATTCCCAGCTTCCATGACCTGGTGATCAGCTACCGCCGGTTGCCGGAACAACTCAAAGCTCACCGCAACGACCCGCATGCGGCCGAGCTCGGTCTGCTCATGCGCCTCAAGATCATCGAAACCAAGGGGCTCGAAAGCATCCACGAGGAAGTCCTGCGGGAAATCAACTTCGATCTGGCGCGCTGGATTCAGGAGGAAGCTCACCAGGACCTGCGCGAACGCCTGGGCGCCCTGTTCGAGGTCCTGGCCAAGAGTCTGGAAAGCTATCCGGAAGCGGCGCTCCAATGCGTGCGCACGATCGGCCTGGAAATCCTCGATACCGACAATTCCGAACTGATCGAGTATTTCATCGCCAGGGTGATTCGGATCGGATTCCAGACCCCGAACCTGGGCGGGGTGAGCGATCAGTGGCAGGTACTGGTCAACCCGTCGCATCTCACCAACACCCGGATCTGGCTCGAGCTGGTGAAGCGCAAGCCGAAGCGGACCAAAAGTTTGCTGGCCGCGCTGATCGTGAATCTATCACTCGGCGGGATCTGCATTCGCGATACCGACCTGTTCCAGAAGGACGTGAGCGAACTGCTGCACAGCCCGATCAAACCGATCTACAACCTGGTCAAGCAACTGGCCAAATTGTTTCCGATCTACTTCAATCAAATCGGCGCCGAAGGGCAACTGCGCTCGGTATCCACCGATCTCGACGAACTCACCAACCGCCGTGATGGCCTGATCCACTTCCTGCGCAAACAGAGCCACGTGGAAAGCAACAACCTGATCGTCTATTTTTGCGAAGAAATCATCAGGTTCTGGCACACGCTGGATAAGAGGCCCCTGGAAAACTTCGTGCCGCCGGAAGTCTACCGCGACATCGCCTGCTCCGGTCCGCTGGTGGACGATATTCATCGGATTTTTAAGGACCTGTTTCAATCCAAGACCATCCATCATCCGCGCGACCTGCTGGACCTGAATGAGGAAACGGCGCGCAAGCGACTCCAGGAGGTGGCCGGAGTCCAGCCCGTGGAACTCGAGCGGGCCGTCCTGATGATTCGCTTCTACCAGCTCCTGCACGAAAAATACGCGCTCAGCTTCAAGGACATCCGGGTGCACCTGGAGCGGGCCGCGCAGTTGGGTCTGGCCGATCCGGAAAAGTTGCTGAAGGCGCTCGAAAACGGCGATCAGTTTGGGAAACTGAGAGAAATACTGAACTACCTGGATGACCTCAAGGCCATCATTCTCGGCCCCGGGCAGTTGCACACCATCGAAAATATCTACCACAAGCGCCACATCGCGGTGGATATTCCGTCCATGTACGGCTCCTACAACGAACGCAAGTTCGATGCGCTGGGCCTGACCTTCCGCCTGGAAAACCTGGCCAACGTGCTGTTTGAGGAAATCATCCTGTCCTTCAATCTGCGCTTCATCACCCGCGCCACCTTCTTTCGGATCTCCCGCTTTCTGCCCCTGTTCATCAAGGCCCTGAGCATCGATGGGATCACCTCGCGCCGCCTCGAGCGGCAGGAAGAATTGTTTCAGAAAGCGATCGAAATCCGGAGGTTTTCCCATTCCCAGTATATCGATATTTTCCGTGGATTTTCCGAAGCCATCAAGCAGATCATTCAATCCTATTACAACTCCGTGCATGAAGACAACCTGGAGTTGATCATCGATCAGTTGGGCCTGGAGCGCCTGCTGCCTCGGTATCGCCGCCACACCGCCGGCGAAACCAAGAGCCAGCGGGAGCAGCGGATTTCGGAAAGTTTTCTGCGCGACCTGGTGGCCCGGACCTTTGGGCTCCAGTACTTTGATCATTTTCTCAGCAGCATCCTCACCACGCTGGCGGCCCAGAAGCAGGAACTGAGCGTGGAAAAGCTGGATCTGCTGCTGAGCTACGATACCGAAAAGACCATCTCGCTGATTCACCGACCGAACCCTCGGACCTGCGATCTGATCCATTTGGGCAACAAGGGCTACAACCTCACCCAGTTGCATTCCATCGGCATTCAGGTGCCGGTCGGGTTTGTGATCACCACCGAATATTACCGTTGCCGCGACGTGATCGACAGTTTCTCCCAGTCCGGCGAGGATTTCGAAGAGCGGGTGCTGCTCAATGTGCGCAAACTGGAAACGGCCACCGGGCGTTGTTTCGGCGGTGCGGAAAAATCCCTGCTGCTTTCGGTACGCAGCGGCTCGGCGGTGTCCATGCCGGGGATGATGAACACCTTTCTGAACGTCGGGATCAATGAAGCGGTGGTGCTCGGCCTGATCGAGCAAACCGGGCAAGCCTGGTTCGCCTGGGACAATTATCGAAGATTCCTGCAATCGTGGGGCATGTCCTCCGGCCTCGAACGCAACATCTTCGACGCCATCATGGCCGGGCACAAGAAGATCTTCGGGTGTAAAGTGAAGCGGGAATTCAAGCCGGAAGAAATCCGCCAGGTCGCCCTCGCCTACAAGCAGGCGCTCCGGGATCATGGCGTGGATTTTTCCGACGATCCCAGGGACCAGCTGTTCACCGCCGTTCGCCAGGTCATGCAATCCTGGTTTTATCCCAAGGCGGTGACCTACCGGAGCATCATGGGACTATCCGAAAACTGGGGGACAGCGGTGACCATTCAGGCCATGATCTTCGGCAACCTGGACACCCAGTCCGGGGCCGGGGTTATGTTCACCCACAATCCCCAGACTTCGGAAGACGAAATCGAGGTGAGCGGCGACTTCACCTTGGGCAATCAGGGCGAAGACGTGGTCGGCGGCCTGGTGAAAACGCTGCCGCTCACCGAAAAGCAGCGGCTGCGCCAGCGCGAGCCCAAGGAATCTTCGCTCGAATCGATGTTTCCCAACGTCTACCAGCGGCTTGAAATGGTCGCCGCGGAACTGATTTACCGGCAAAACTGGGGGCCTCAGGAAATCGAATTCACCTTTCAGGGCGATCGGGCGGAAGATCTTTACATCCTCCAGTCCCGCAACATGGCCCCTCGGGTCAAACGCGACTACCCGGTGTTCATTCCCGGCCCGGAACTGGACGCCGCCTACCTGAGCAGCGGTGTCGGAGTGAGCGGCGGGGCCCTGTGCGGACGGGTCGCGTTCGATCTGGACGCCATCGTTCGGCTGCGCAAATCCCATCCACGGCAAGCCATCATTCTGATCCGTTCCGACACGGTCCCCGACGATATCCATGAGATCTCCATCGCCGACGGGATCTTGACCGGCAAGGGCGGAGCCACATCTCATGCCGCCATTGTCGCTCACCGCTTGGGCAAGACCTGCGTAGTCGGGTGCGGCAGCCTGCGGGTGTGGGAAGCGGACCGGCACTGCCAGATCAACGGCACGGGGCTGGAAACCGGCGATATGATCGGTATCGATGGGCAGAGCGGAGCCATTTTTATGGGCCGGCACGAGATCCATCAACTGGAGCGACTCAACCAGCAGCTGATCCATTGATTGGGAGCCAGCTTGCTTAGCGTTCGTAGTGCGCCCGTAAGCAAGCGTGTTTGTAGTGCATCCGTAAGGGCGTTTCGGCGTTAAAGCCCCGGACGGCGCCAATACCAACCCGACGCGGCGTTCGTAGTGCGCCCGCTAGGGCGGTACATTGTTGGCCATTGGCAGCAGTTCCAGGGCAAGGGCGGACAGGGTTGTCCGGAAAGGAGGCAGGCGTTATGGCAACGAAGGACAAGTTCGTGCCCATGAAGCTCGGCATCAACGGTCTCGGCAGGATCGCCAAGCTCTCCATCTGGCACCAGGTGGAACGGCAGTATTTTTCCGAACTGGTGGTGAACATCGGTCGCGAAGTGGGTAGCGGCCTGGAAGACATCGCCCACTTCATCGAACGGGACTCCTCCTATGGGGCGCTCAACCATTATCTTTACGGCTGTCGGGC
The DNA here is from genome assembly GCA_001873705.1 of Syntrophobacteraceae bacterium CG2_30_61_12. Taxonomy (GTDB): domain Bacteria; phylum Desulfobacterota; class Syntrophobacteria; order Syntrophobacterales; family DSM-9756; genus CG2-30-61-12. Next base: position 1,181 of record MNZR01000257.1, on the reverse strand, counting down.
GGGACGGGTGATCGAGGAAATCGACCCGACCGCCGGCACCATGCGGATCAATGGGGTTATGGTTCGGTTCTTGACCCGGGAGCGCAACCCCAGCGCCATCGGCTGGCGCGACCAGGGGGTTGACCTGGTGGTGGACGCCACCGGCGCTTTTCTTGATCCAACCCTGCCGCCGGACGCCCCCAAGGGCTCGGTGCGGGGTCATTTTGCCGCCGGCGCCAAAAAGGTGGTGGTGTCGGCACCGTTCAAGATCAAGGACAAGACCAGGGAGATCCCGCCCGATGCCGTGACCACGGTGATGGGCATCAACGATGCCGACTACGACCCCAAGGTCCATAACATCATTTCCAACGCCTCCTGTACCACCACCTGCCTGGCCTACCTGGTCAAACCCATGCTCGATTATTTCGGCCCGCAGCGGATCCTCTCGGCTTCCATGACCACCGTCCATGCGGCCACCAGTTCGCAGCAGGTGCTGGACCGATCCCCCAAGACCGGGGTCAAGGACCTGCGCAAGAACCGCTCGGTCTCCAACAACATCATCCTCACCACCACCGGCGCCGCCAAAGCCCTCAGCCTGGTGATTCCGGAAATGAAGCGGATCGGTTTCATTGCCGAATCGGTGCGGGTGCCGGTCACCACCGGCTCTCTCATCATCCTCATGCTCTTGATCCAGGACGAAAGCTTCAAGGAACCGATCAACCGGGACAAGATCAACGGCATCTACCGCAACGCTCAGCAGTTGTACCCCGAGTCCTATCTGCTCTATTCCGAGCAACAGAACGTGTCGAGCGACATCATCGGGATGCCCCGCGCGGCGGCGGTGATCGAGAGTCACGAAACCCACACCCGGACCGCGGCGGTTCGATTCGATCTCAACCACGTGCTGGCGATCTGCGCCACTCTGGCCGGCGCCGGCGAGGCCGACCTGGGCCCCACCATCGACGTCAATCAGGCCATGCGGAATGCGGTTCCCAGCGGTTCCGACCGGAACCAGCGGATCATCGAGATTCCGGTGACCCAGGCGGTGATCTACGGCTGGTACGACAACGAACTGGGAAGCTACACCAATATGCTGGGCGATCGCACGGTGAGCATCGCCCGCTTGATGCAAGCGTGAAGGTCGATTAGAATAGCTGGAGAGCCGTAGGGGCGACCGGGCGGTCGCCCCTACGGCTCGCGAA
>MNZR01000002.1 GCA_001873705.1 Syntrophobacteraceae bacterium CG2_30_61_12 | reverse complement strand
TGCGTCTTGCCGCCGCCGAAGTTGGTCTGGAGCTGCACCACCGGGTCGCCGCCCCGGCCGGCGAGGCGCCGCATCGCCCCCACCAGCATCCCCCTCAGGCTTTCGGTGAGATAGGTGCGGCGAAAGAATTCGACCGGGTCCCGGTACTCGTCCGTTCCCTGGCCGAGATGCACCTGCCAGAGATCGGCCGCGAACTCGGCCTGCTGGTAGCGGCCGCTGGCCACGTCCGGATGCGGCGTCACCACCTCGCGCCACGGCTTGAGATGACCCGCCGCCGCGCTTTCAACGGCGGTGCCGGCGCTCTTGCGCTTTTCTCCCCGCACCTGCTCGTCGAAACGCAAGCGCAGGAGTTCCGTCTTCATCCTGTCGATCTCATCGGCCTGGGGCGCCGATACGGCGGTGAGCAACCGTCCCGCCGAGTCGAGCGCGCGGTAGGCGTCGTCGCCGGAAAAGGCTTCCTGGTGCGCCCACCGGTTACGGTGCTCGCGCAGTTCGCTCACCAGACTCCGTTCGGTGTGTCCAAGAATCAGGCGAAAGACGTCGTTCCAGGATTCCCACATGAGTTTGAGCAGCACGCCAGCGTCCCAGTCCGCGATCGGCTTCCCGGCGTTCAGGCGATCGTCGCCAATGAACCGGCTCACTTCGGTTGCGGCGCGCTCCCTATATCTGCTCTCGAGTTCGCGCTGAACAAACGGTCCCAGGCCGCTCTTCAGAAGCTCCAACGCCTTGCCGACACGCTCATGATTGGTGATGGCCATTATTTCTCCTTGTAGCGGGAAGCAGGAAGCGGGAAGCAAGGATTCCGCAGTCGGTTGATGTAAGCTGCCAGTTGTCGAGCGATCACATCCAATGCGTCACGCAACTTGACTGTTTCTCCATATCCAAGGTCCTGAGCCAGGATGCAATAATAGCGACATTCTTCCAGTGAACCCTCTGCCGTATTCATGAATCGCGCCTTATCAGCCGCGCTAAACTTTCTGAAGCCTTCTGCGATATTGGCAGGGATTGACACTGCCGCCCGCCGGAACTGGCTGATCAGGCCAAACCGTTCATGGTCCGGAAAGGTTGCCGTCAGCCGATAAACGTCCAACACGAAAGCATGAGAGTTCTTCCAAACATCCAAGTCCTGAAACGTCTTTGCCGGAGTCTTCATTCGTTCTCCCCGCTTCCCGCTTCTTGCTCCTTGCTTCCCGTTCCCCGCTACTCCCTGAACATCTCCACCTGCGTCGCTTCCCGCTTCCCGCTTCCTGCTCCTTGCTCCCCGCTTCCCGCTCCCCGCTACTCCCTGAACATCTCCAACTGCGTCGCTTCCCGCTTCCCGCTTCCCGCTCCCAGTCTCATGATTTCCGGCCAGCTTTGCACCAGGCCGTTGTAGGAAAGCGCTTCCGCCGCACGTTTTTTGCGCTCGCACAGGGCGTAGAGGCGGTAGGCCAGCTCGCGGGCGATCTCGGCGTTCGATCCCAGCTTGGCGACGAGCGCCGCCGCCGCGCTTTCGCCGCCCGCTTCGAGTGCACGAATAAGCTGATGTACTGCTTCCCAGGCTGTCAGGCGTTTGTCCTTCTCTGGTTCCCAGTCGGCGGACAGCTCGTCAGGCCGGAGCAGGCGCACCCTGCCGCCCTTGGATGCCAGGATTCCAGCATCCATCATTCCGGAGACACTGGTGTTCTTGGCCTTGGAAAGCGTCTCAGCCACGCCGTACTCGCCCTCGGCAAAGCCCGATTGCTCGAACCAGGCCAGGGCCCAGCGGCTGTCGGCATCGAAGGCGCCTTCCTGTTCGGCCAGCGCCTCATCGAGGGTCTGGTTGATGAGCGCCAGGGCTTCGCGCACCGTGAGCGCCCGGCCCTCGGCGTCGAGCACTTTCGCATAGCGGGTGTAAACCGCCATGCCCGGCCCGATGGCCGCCTGCGCCAGGTCCACCGGCGCGATGTTGCCGCGCTGCATGTGGGCCAGCGCCACCGGCAGCTCGGCCTTGAGCGCGCTAAGAAATTCCCGGCGAGTGGCGCTGGGTGCATCGGCCGCCCGCCTACGGCAGACGATAACGATGCTGGAGGCGAGGGCGTTGGCGCCTTGGTTTCTCTTTCGGTTCTCTCGCTCCGTCCGCATGGGCCAAGTGCCGGTGAGTGTGAATCCCGCGCGAATGACTGCATCGAGGAAAGTCTCCCAGCCGGTGCTGGCGGTGCCCGCGTCGCTTTCGCTCTCAGATTGCTTGAAGGCGTAGTAGATGGTGACGGGAAAGGCCGGATGTGCCTGCTCCGCAAGGCGACGCATCGCCTGCGTCATCCCGTCTAGGAAGAACGTCTCCGCCTTCTCCTTGCTGCCGTGGCGGTAGGGCGTGGCCACCAGTTCCTCGGCCTTGGGCACGGCCAGCGTGGCAAAGAGGTCGGGGAAGATAGGTTTCAGCGAGCGGCGCAGCCAGACGTAGAAGAAGTCCGAGAGGTCGGCGTAACCGATGTTGTCGTAGTAAGGTGGATCCGTGGAAATGAGCTTGTTCGAACTGATCGATTGCGAAGATGCATCGAATTGATGTGCATACCCGGCAGAACCGAGGATTGCATCGTTCGACAAGAGGCCTGCAGCCGTATTTGAAACCATGCTTTGAAAGGAACCACTTGGACCGGCAACGGTGTTGGACTCCGCGTAGTCCCAAGACATGGGAAGCGCCTGCCTACCGAAAGTGTCTCCGGGACATTCGACCGAAATTTTGAAGGTACACAGCGTGCTGGCACGGTTCGATGACTTGCTTACCGCGAACGCCAGATACACACCTACCGCATCCGCGTAGGCAGTGGAGCCGGTGCCCCGGGCGGCGTCGAGGCCCCAGCCGCGGCCGTCATCGGGCAGGCGAGCGTCGAGGGCGTCGCGCTTCACCCGCTCCCGCGCTTCCTGCACTAGGTCGGAGAAGGTCGTCAACGCCAAGAGCTGGCGAGGCGTGAAAAGGTCGCTCCACTTCGTCATGCCATAGTTCCCAACGCGGAAGCCGAGGGCGTGCTGAAAGAACTCTACATCAGGTTTCCACTCCGGCTTCGCTTGACGCGCGATATTTTCCATCGCTTCTGTGGGCGGTAGGTAAACTCGCCCAAGCTCGCCTGCGGCGACGATGGCCATCATCCGCGCACCCATGCGTCCGGCCTTGCCCTCAGCCTTGATGTAGTCGCCCGAGATCGGCGTTCCCGACATCACGCACCGGAAGTTCGCCCCGCGCGCGAGCTTGGTGCCGTTCTTCGCCGCCTCCGCATCCTTGGGCTTGCCCATTTTCACCGTGAAGCGGTAGCCTGGGAGCGCGGGCGTCCCGCCCGCATCCTTGGCGGCCGGGACGGCCGCGCTCCCAGGTTCGATCACCGGCTCGATGTAGGCTTCCTTGCCCGGCTTGGTGGAAAGCATGAAGGTGGAAACGAGCGGCACGTCCACCTGCGCGAAGGCCGGGTTGGGGCTTTTCACCGTGCGTGCCCAGAGCCAGGCGATGACGGTGAGTTTTCGGCCCACGTATTTCTTCAGGTCCGGACGAGCGGGCGAGACGCCCGCGCTCCCAGCCACCATCTCCGGCGTGATCTCGACCTTGGGGTAAAGGTGGCCGATGCGTTTCTCGGCCTCGTCACGCATCCAGTTACCGTAGTAGCGCACGTCCTCGGCCAGGCCCTGGGCGCCGTGCCAGGTGCGCCCGAACATCGACTGCTGCTCCCGCACTTCGGGGTTCACCGGCGGCTGGCCGGCGAATTTCGGCGGGATCTCGATCATCGCCTTGTTGATCAGCACCGCCACCGGATTGAGGTCGCTGGCGTAGCTCTCGAGGCCCAGCCGCTGCGCCTCCAGCGGCAGCGAACCGCCGCCGGCGAAGGGATCGTGGAAAGCGGGCAACCGGTGGCGGTCGAACAGGTCCCTTGCCCGCGGATGGTCGGCGTTCTCGGCGCAGGTATAACGCCAGCTTTGCCGGATCTCGTCCCGCGCCTGCTGCAGCACCTTTTCGTTGGTGGTGTTCTCCCAAAGGACCAGGTCCTCGATGATACGAAAGAGACGCTGCCGTTCCTTCTCCTGGGCCTTTTCAGTGGGGAAGAGATCGGGATGGGCCGACGGATCGTCCACCATCTGGGCGAAGATCACCGCCCGCGCCGCCGCCAGGGGTCGCCGCGCCCACCACAGATGCAGGGTGCTCGGGTGGCCGTGACGGATCGATTTTTCCCGCGCGCTGGCCTTGTTGATCGCATCGAGCGGGAGGGCGACTTCTATGAGTTTCTTCTTGTTGGTCATGCTGTCTCCACAGAGCATCGAATGATTATCTCAAATCGTCGGTTGCTTTCGGATGATTCGTATATCTCCGATGTCACTGTCGATGGTTTGTGTCGTTTTCTCGATGGATTGTCGATGGATTCCAGGGCTGCTGAGTTGACGATTAGTTTACGATTACGAAATGCCATTACTTGTCCCCACCCTGACCTCGCGGTTTACGATTAAGGGAATCTACTTTACGATTATTTAACGATTCCCCCAGCCCACTCAGACGGTATCGAGTGGACCGTCCGGCACCCAACTTCTCAACCAATCCCAGCTTGAGCAGTTTGCCGAAGTCCCCTGCGGTAATCGGACGCGTGACGCCAAACTCTGCTTCACACTGCCGGCTGGTAAGTTCCTTTCCTTCGACGAGCCATTGCATCATCTTCCTTTGACGCTCGTTCAGTTGTGCTTCCGCTGTCGGCGTGACCAAGAGTCGTTTCTCCGGCACCCGCAGGCGCTCGATGTTATCGGCCGGCCCCGGAAAGGTGACCTGGAAATACCCCATTTCGGTGCCGAGTAGCGGCTGATCGAGACCGTGGTCCAGCATCTGTTCGCGCATGCGGCGGAAGCCGCTGCCGCGCTCTTCGATACGATGGAAGTATGAAAGACACTGGGCCAGGACCGGATTGCGCGAGCAGGGGCGGTATTTCCCCTTGCGCAGACTGGCGAGCGTGATCGGCTTGGGCGGAAGGCCCGGACTGGAGAGCACTACGCGGTCGGCAAAGACCTCAAGGAGGATCTTGCGTCCGGCATCTTCGTACTGGCGGTGAGCCGCCGCGTTTACCAGTGCCTCGCGCAGACCATCTACGGGGTACTCGTCGAGGCGCACGCGGTTGAGGCCCACGATGCGCATCGGGTGACGGGTGTTGCGGTCGATGAAGTCGATGGCCCGCTCGATGGCTAGAGGCATCGGACCGCGGATGTCTTCGTGGTCTCGCGGATCGCCGTCGGGCTCCGTGCTCCGATAGGCGTCGGCCAGAATGCGGCATTGGGGGAAGACCGCCGACGGGTCCCTGGCCAGCAGCACGATCCCGGCGGCGGTGGCATAGTGTTCGTCAGAGACTGCATCACGCCAAACGAGACCGCGCAACATTGCGCCGGCCAGCAGGTCCTCATTCGTGAGCTCATCCGGCTTTTGCTTTTCGGCCACGGAGATGAGACTGCGTGCCACGGTCAGATCCAGATCTTTCCACCGCACCCGGTTGAGCGAACGAGACTCAAAAAGCGAGGTAGCCTCAATGGTCTGTTCGGCAATCTCGTTCTCATCGCTGGTCGGCGCGATGCCGAACCGATCCCGCAAGAGCTTCACCAGTGCCGCACGGACTTCCTTCTGCAACTCGATTACATTGCCGAAGCGCTTGTATTTGGGGCCGTCTGTATTGAGCTCCGCGAGCAGGGCAACCGTTCCTTCCTCGCGCTTCACGTGCCGTTCGCCCTTGATGAAGGCGAGTACGGGAATCCCAGATTCCTTTGCTCGACGATATTCGGCATGGGTGATGGAGATCTCCCCTACCAGCGTACCGTACTGGATGCCCACTATGAGCAGATACACGTTGCAGCCGCCGAGGGCTTCGAGGCAACCATCCAGGGCCTTCGTCGGAGAGGCGGGCTCGATCTCGTAGAGCACCGACACGCAATGCGCAGACAGAAACGGGTCGGTGCTCACCAAGTTCTGAACAATGAGGCGCTCGTCTTCGAGCTCTTTCTGCACTGAGCTTACAAATATCCGGAGGGTCGCAGTCATCTTCGCGTCTCCGCCCGCGCCTCGCCCAAGACCGACGACGTCCACGACATGCACAATGTGCTCGCATGTCCATGCCGTAAGGACATATGCTCCGCACTGGCCTTGTTGATGGCGTCCAGAGGGAGGGCGACTTCGACGAGTTTCCTATGAACGTAACCAGGTTCAGTCATGATGCCGGGCCCCTCGGTATTCTAGCGGTAAACAGGTCCCGGTCATGGTCCGATTCCAGCCATAGTGCCGGGACGGCCGCCAAAGCGCGGCGAATTCCCGTCCCTATCCCACGATAGGGCAGTTCCTTGGTCGCAAACGAGGCAATCAAGGGATTACGCACATTGGAAACGCCGTTTCGGATGTGCTCGACGGTCAGGTTGTTGGGCAGCGCTCCGGGGTTGATCAACTCTATCCGGTCGTCAAAGATCATCACACGCCACGGCGCGGAGATGAAATAGTCCCGATGCAGAAGCATATTGACCACCAGTTCCTCCAAGGCGGCCTCCGCTACCTCTAATCTGCCCTCCGTGTTGAATCCCTGTCCCGCCTGCACCCGGCGCAGATTGCGCAACAGAAACGACATGGTCCGCGCATGCAGGTCTCTCAGGCATCCTCCGATATCCTCGCTGTCGCGATAACGTTCGCCTGCCGGGTCGTCTCCAACGAAACATACTGCTTTCACCACGAATGCGGGCCTGCGTCGTTGGGGGTTGCGGGCAAACAGCAACAATCCCGCCAGATTGAGAGCACCGGCCTTCACCAGGTTGAGGTTCGAAAGCAATTGGGTCAGCGGAGCAGCACCATCCTCCAACGGCTCACCGTAATGCTTCTCGAAGAATGTCCTGAAGTGGTCAAGGTCCACATCCGCTATAGTCGCATCTTCAACCGGGACCTCATCGGCGTGAACGAGACCGGCGCTTTGAAGCATCCGTTGAATTTCCTCGCGCGAGGTCACCCGGCGCTTGTCCGCTCCCGACTTCACCCAGAACACTCCGGTGTTGTCAGCATACGGTTTCGAGATTCCTTCGCGAACGGTTACAACGACCACCAACTTGTCCCCCACCGGGACGTTTTCTGTTTCAGGATTGATGGCAGGTCTGACGTTATTCGTCGCCGTGTTGGAGAGCAGCTCATTGAGTCTTCGCACATCCGCCGATGATACTCCGGTGACCGTTCCCAAGTCGGAAACTCCGATGAGAATTCTGCCACCCTTGCTGTTCGAGAAGGCAACCAGTTCACCGGCCAGCGATTGGGCGTTCGTAACGTGCTGGCTTTGCTTGAACTGAGTGCGGCTGTCCTCGCCCCGTCCAATCAATTCGATGAGCTCTATTGCTTCCATAACTGATAAATCTCCTTACGTCGGGCAAAGGCTTCATGCCCGCCCTCCATGATGGACACAATGGCCTTCTGAATCCCCGGCTCGTCGATGCTGCCGACCTGAATATCGGCGCTGCCGCCGGCAAAGGCACATGCGCCCACTTGCTCCGCGTCGCCCAGTACGGGAAAATTGGCGTTGTGTGTCGCGAAAATGAACTGGATGCCTTTCTTGAGAGAGCGGATCAGTTTGATTACATCCTCGAAGATGGTCTGGTTGTCCAGGTCGTCTTCAGGTTGATCGATTATGATTACATCGTTGTCGCGCTGGCTCAAGATGAAGAGGATCAGCGCCGAGGCCCTCTGCCCCAGCGAATGGTCGCGCAGGTCCTTTCCATGATACTCGATTTGGAAGAGGTTCGGCACCTGCCAGGTCAGCAATGATGCCCTGGCCTCATTGAAGTACCTGCGGAACACATCACCCGAAACGCCGAGGCTGTTGCAGATCGTATCCAGCGTTTCGTAGACCGAGATGAAGTCAGCGTGCGAATCCAGTACGCCCTTCAGCGTTGTCTCCCGGAGCTTGCTGCCACGGAAATGATCCTGCAGTTCCTTGAGGAAGGCGGCCTTGTCACCCTTGTACCGTGGGCTGATGCGCAGGGCGGTTTGACTGTCGTTGAGCTTCTTGATCTCGGCTTCTATCTCTTTGAATTCCTTGTGCCACAGGTCCGAAAGCCGCTTCAACTCTCTCAGAAATTCGTCCCGAAGAGCGTTCTTTCTGATTCGGCCTTTCGCGATCTCGGCGAGCGCCAGTTTCGCCTTCTGCAATTCGGCATTCAGCTTGACAAAATCGTCAGGTCGAACACTGACGCCGCCGGTCTGCTGGAATTGTTCGCTCAGTGTCCGCTCGATGGCCGCGAAATCATCCTTGAGCATCTCCCGGCGACGCTCCAGTTCCCCAAGCTTCTCACGCAGCGCGCGCGCATCGTTGCGAGCCTCGGTCAGAACTTGCCGCGCCTTGTCGGGGGCCTTGCGTATCCGATCAAGGATGCCATTGATGTCCGCGATAACGTCGGCGTTTTCCTTGGACTCAAGTGTTGACTGCGCAGCCAGTTCTGACTCTTGCTCCTTTAAGAACGTATCGAAAGATCGGACAAAGGAATCCGCCACGTCAGCGACGCGGCGAGCGTGCGTCACGTCGGCGTTGAACTCCACCTGACGCCGGAGCTGCTGCTCGACACCGTACTTACGGAAAAGCTCCAAACGAAACTCTGTGTCCTTTTTCTTGGTTTGATATTCCTGTTGCAGTGTGTCCAAGTCTTTCAGCTTGTCGAGGCTCGCCAGCACGTCCACAACTCGTTGGCGTTGGACGGCAATACCGTCACGGACGGCATCGAGCTTCGAGCCCAGCAAGCGTTCCACAAGTTCACGCTCGGAACCCTCGCCTCTCTTCACCAATTCCTTTTGGCCGAAGAACAGGGGGCTCTTGAGAGGGATGCGCACGCCGGGCCGCAAATCCCCGTCGAAGTATAGGTCCGCCCGCTCGTTGAGTATCCGGCGGATTTCGTAATGCCGTCCTTGTGCGTCTTCCACTTCGACTACGACCTTTCCGCCGCTTCCGAGGGCAAACCGGACAAGGTCCTGCTTGTACTTGAGGTCCAACTCCTCGGCGGATTCAGGCAACGGCAATTCAAGCGCAAAGCGCAAGCACTCGAGGACGGCCGACTTCCCGCTTCCTCGTATGCCGATCAGGCAATTCATCTCGTCGGAGAAATCAATCCGCTTTCCATCCAGGATGCCTCCCTCAAAGCAAAGCGAGCGTACCCAAGAGTGATCTTGCTTCCGGGCTGCCTTGTCGGACAAGCGCTCCGCCCCGGGTTTGAGGGCGAACTGTACCGCCTCAAAGGTAAGTGCGCCGATCTTGATGAAGGTCGGCTGCCCGTGTCCTATTTCATCCGTTGCCTTCGGGTCCGAGCCCTCCACTTCCGAGGGGTACCAAGCACCGAGCCAGTTCTTTACTTTCTCTCGCTTGCCTCGCGTCCGGACTTTCTGGAACGCCGCCGTGCGGGAGCGGAATAATTCATTCTGCCCGAGCTCCTCAATCCGGCCACCGTCAAGCCCGCCCCATAACCCGTTTTTCTCTTCGACATGCGCAAAAACAAGCATGTAGTCCTTCTCGAACTTGTCCAATTCGCGAATCGTGTCCAGGAGATCGTGATTCGATCGGGCATTGCTGTTGTCATAGCCCGTCTGGCCCGCGAAGGTCAGGCCGATGAAGCTGTTAATGTGGTCTACGTTCTCGCGGTTATCGATCCAATTTTCCTGGAAAACAACGAGCGTGTGGATACCGTCGCGACCGTCCTTGACCGACAGCTCAACTCCAGGCACCAGGTAGATCTCTTCCTTATTTGCTGCTTTCCGGAGGGCCTTGAATTCTTCCCGGTCAAACTTGTTGTGGTTCGTGATGACGCCTACGCGGATGTCCGCTTGCTTCAGAGCCCCGATGTAGCGTGTCACGAAGTCCTGCTCGGTGCCCGCGTCTTTGAATTCCTTGTCCCGTCGGGTGTGAAGATGGAAGTCAGCCCGCACCCATCGAGTTCCATGGGCGAAAAAACCTGTTCCTTCAGTCATGATCTATCTCCTTCCGTCCCGTCACCAAGGGGTGACGGGCATAGTCACTTCTCCGCGCCCTCCGCGTCTCCGCGTGAGATCCCCATCACCTCCGCCCGTGCCAGCAGATCGGCGAAGTCGTAGTTGACGCTGGTTACGCCGAAGTCCGGTTCGCGCTGGAAGGGCCGGCGCAGGTAGTACACGCGGTGGTTGTCGCCGTCGAGGAATTCGACGATGGCGAGGATGAAGTCATCCGGCTTGTTGAGCGAGTAGAGGATTTCGTTACGGGTTACGGTGATGGTCGTTGCACCGGTGATGCGGCCTTTTACCTCGATGAAACGCAGCTTGCCGGTGCCGGGAACGCGACTTTCGAGGTCGTAGCCGAGCTTCTCCAATTCGCGGTCGACCGGTTCGAAGCCGAGGCTGCGCTCCACTTCCATGACCATGGCGCGGGCCTTCGCCGCAGCGGCCTGGGTATCGGTAGCGGATGCTGGAGTGGGAACCGGCAGGCCCTTCATCGTCGCGAGCAGGCCCATCGGCACCACCAGCAGGCCACCGAGGACCACCGGCGGCAGGGGCGAAATCCGGGCTTCCAGCTTGAGTTCGTCCAGCCGCTTTTGCAGCCGCGCTTGCAGACTGTCGGCGCGCTTGCGGGCCTCGCCCGAGTTGAGCCTGGCATTCGGTTTCCCAGCCTGCTCCTGAAGCTTGAGCTGTTCGGCGCGGTGATCCCAGTAGGTAATTTCCTTGGTCAACCGATCCTTCACCGCCGCTTCGGTCTTGGCGATGAGCGCGAGCTTCCCGGCTCGCACCTCGGCCAGGTGTTCGGGCACCACGTTGGCCACGGCATGGCCCAGCGCCTTCTGTTCCAAATCTCGGGTGATCCAGGCGCATTCGGGCCGATCAAGGATCGCGTCTACGTCCGGTTCGCCCTCGGCCGGCGGCCGATAGTCGAGATAAGGTGCGTAATGCAGGTGACGCGCGGTACCGTCGGCGTCGAGTTCGACATAGAGCATTCGCTTGGAGATGACGCGGCGTTCGCCGGAGCGGGTGAGGCCCGCGTCCTGAACTGAATGTTCAAGGTAGAACAACACCCGCGGCCGGGCGCCGGGATCGCGCTGATCCACCAGCAGGGTCCCGCGTTTCAGGAGATCGCGATTGCGTTCGAGGGTGAGATCGATAACCGAGTCGAGCAGCGGATGCCCCGGGCAGACAAAGGCTGCCAGCGGTTGGCCCTGCGGTGCCACCAGCGATTTTTCGAAGGCGATGCGTTCGTAGCGCGGCAGCACCGGTTCGCCGATTCCGATCAGGCGGTCGCGAGCCCGGACCGGGGCGGGAACGTGGGTGATCTCATAGCGGCGCGGTTCCCGCTGCCTGGCGGTTCCGCCCAGGCGGCGGAAAGATTCGAGGAAAAAGGATTCGATGTAGTGCGGTTGCAGCCGGCGGGCTTCGGCGCGCTCCATGTCTTCGCGAATGCGGCGCACCCGGCTCGCGTCCATGGCCTCAACGGCGAGTGCGTGTTCTTCCAGCAGGTCCTGGAGCCGACCGCGGTCGAGCGCGTGATCCAGCACCGTGGTGAGGCGGGCCCGCACCTCGGGCTGATCGCCGTAGCGGATCGCCTGAATCAGCAGATCACGCAGCGGCTTGCCCTCGAACTGAAGCTTCCCGAGCACGTCGAACACTTGGCCGCCGAGGCTTTCCCGGGCCTGCTCCAGCTTGTCGAGCAACCGGCGATAGACGTCGCCTTCTCGGGTCTCCTCGGCCACCAGGTTCCACAGGTGGCACACCTCGGTCTGACCGATGCGGTGGATGCGGCCGAAACGCTGCTCGATCCGGTTGGGGTTCCAGGGGAGGTCATAGTTGACCATCAGGTGTGCCCGCTGCAGGTTGATGCCCTCGCCGGCGGCGTCCGTGGCCAGCAGCACCTGGACCTCGGGGTCGTGGCGGAACGATTCCTGCGCCTTCATCCGATCCTCCCGGCCCATGCCGCCGTGGATCATGACCACGGCATCCTGGCGGCCGAGGTGCGTGGTGATGCGGGTTTCGAGATAGTTCAGGGTGTCGCGGTGTTCGGTGAAGAGCACCAACTTCTGGCGGGGCGACGGCGTGGGCCGAGGGATCGGGCCGGAACCGCGAGGGGCGACCGGTTCGGCCACGCAGTCGGCGATGGCCGTGGGGGTGAAGATCTCGCCGAGGAGACTGGCCAGTTGGCGCCATTTGGTGTCGGCGCCGCTGCGTAGGACTTCCAGGGCGAGGGATTCCAGCCTTTTCAGGGTTTCGATTTCGGCTTTCAACTCGGCGATGGATCTCGCCGCGGTGGCCTGATCGAGGAGCCTTTCCTCGGCGGCGGCGGCTTCATTTTCCGGTGCGTCTTCGAGATCTTCGAGATCCTCGGGGGACAGGTCGGAAAGAGAGGCGGGCAGGATGCCCGCGCTCCCAGACGACGATACCAAGGCGGGCAGGATGCCCGCGCTCCCAGGGAAGGCGGTCCCGGGTGGCGTGCTCCCGGGGGAGGTGCCGCGCTGGAGCAGTTCGAGTTCGCGCAGCCGGCTTTCCAATCGTTCACGGCGGCGGCGCAGCGACTGATGGATCGCCTCGGGCGAGGACGCCAGGCGCCGCTGCAGGATGGTGAGGGCAAAGCCGACGGTCCCGGCGCGCTTGTCGTTCGCCAGTGCTTCGGCGCGGTTGAACTCCTCGCGTACGTAGTCGGTCACCTCACCGTAGAGCCGAGCTTCGGTCGCCGAGAGCTTATACGGCACGGTGTAGGCGATGCGCTCGGGAAACAGCGGGGTGCCGTCGAACTTGAGCAGGTTTTCCTTGACCATCCGGCGCATCAGGTCGGACACATCGACCACATGGACCCCGTCACGGAAGCGGCCCTCGAAACGGTCGCCATCGAGCAACGCCATGAACAGTTGGAAGTCCGTTTCCTTGCCGTTGTGAGGCGTTGCGGTCATCAGCAGGAAATGCCGGGTGAGGGTCGAGAGCAGTTGGCCGAGGCGGTAGCGTTTGGTGTACTTGGTTTCGGAGCCGAAGATCGTGGCCGCCATCTTGTGGGCTTCATCACAGACCACCAGGTCCCAGCGGCAATCCGGTGCCTGCAGCTTGTGCTGCACGTCCTCGTTGCGCGAGAGTTTGTCGAGCCGGGCAATGATCAGGTTGGTTTCCAGGAACCAGTTGCCGGTGCGCGCGGCTTCGAGCTTGTCGTTGGTGAGGATTTCGAAGGGCAGCTGGAAACGGCGGTAAAGTTCGTCCCGCCACTGTTCGGCGAGGCTTCCCGGGCAGACGATGAGACAGCGCTGGAGGTCCCCGCGGGCGATCAGTTCCTT
>MNZR01000359.1:12614-13514 GCA_001873705.1 Syntrophobacteraceae bacterium CG2_30_61_12 | reverse complement strand
GGCGGCGTCGCTACAAGCGCCTGTTTCCGGTGCTCATTGCAGGTTGTGCGCTTTTGTTCGTAGTGCGTCCCGTCAGGGCGTCTTGGTGGGTTGTGGGTCATGTCAGGGTGATTGGCGCTTAGCGGAAGCCCAGCGACCGTGCTTTCGGATGCGCCGTCAACGCCTGACGGCGCCACTACCAACCAGGCCGCGAAATGACCAACCGGGCGGCGTCGCTACAAGGTCAGGGTGTGCGGAGCACTCCCTGACGATCCGGCCGAATCGTCGGGTAGCTCCCGATGGTCGCAACCCGACCTACCAGCTGATAGGGCATGGTTCAGAAAACCCTGGTTTTGGGTAACCGTTGACCCGTCATTCCCGCAATCTTTAAGCGGGAATCCAGTCCCCTGTATAGCTCTTATCTGACTTCAAAGTCAGCACTCGCCGTTCAGGCGGGCCGAAGGCCGGTGGCAGCACTGGATTCCCGCTAGAATCATGCGGGAATGACGATCCGGTGTTACCCTCAATTGAACCATGCCGCTGATAGCGGTAATCCCGCCGTATTTCGGTATCGCTATAGCCATTCCCGCTATTTTTCGCACGGGGAGGGTTGGGTTTTCTGATTCACCACGGAGGACACGGAGTCTTGCTATTCCTTAATCCTCTGTGCCCTCGGTGCTCTCTGTGGTGAAAAGCTCAGTTTGTGCCCGTGCGCAGTATAGCGATACCGATACCGGGAGCGATATACCGATTTAGGATCGGATGTTGCATTTTCAAAAGCGGGCAAGATGCCCGCGCTCCCGGGAAAGAGCGCACACGAAATCTAACTTTTTACCCTTAACCGGTATAATCACTTCTCGGGGCTGGAGGGCTGATACAGGCACAGGGGCTCTTCCGCCAGGTAGTTGCCGGTGCTTTCAT
>MNZR01000359.1:12451-12606 GCA_001873705.1 Syntrophobacteraceae bacterium CG2_30_61_12 | reverse complement strand
GCGCGGCAACCGCCGCACACCCGGAGATACTCACAGCGGCCGCATTTGCCCTGATAGCGGGAAAAATCGCGGAGGTCCTTGAATATTTTGGAATCTCGCCAGATTTCGGAAAACTTCCGGTGCCGGATATTGCCGCAGTCCAGTTCCAGATAACC
>MNZR01000359.1:0-12430 GCA_001873705.1 Syntrophobacteraceae bacterium CG2_30_61_12 | reverse complement strand
GTGGGAAACGAAACAGAAGCCGGTGCCGCCGAGGCAGCCGCGGGTCATGGCGTCGAGTCCGAAGGCGTCGACGGTCACCGATTTGCCGTCCTGGCGCGCCCGCTGCCGCAGGATACGATAGTAATGGGGAGCGCAGGTGGCCTTCAATTGCAGCGGTACCCGGTACTTTTGTTCGTAAAACCAGTTCAGCGCCTGTTCGTATTGAGCGGCATCGATGGCCTGTTCCTCGATGTCCTTGCCGCGGCCGGTGGGCACCAACAGGAACACGTGGTGGGCGACCGCGCCCAGTTCCACGGCCAGGTCCTGAATTGCCGGAAGTTCAGCCAGGTTGCGCCGGGTGATGGTGGTGTTGATCTGGAATTCCAACCCGGCCCGGCGGGCGTGGGCGATCCCCTGGAGGGCGCCGGCGTAGGCCCCGGGCACCTGGCGGAAGGCATCGTGAGAAGCCGCCGTCGCTCCGTCCAGGCTCACGCTGATGCGCTGAATGCCGGTTTCCACCATGCTCCTGGCGTTATCCGCCGTGATCAGGGTGCCGTTGGGGGCCATGGTCATGCGCAGGCCCTTGCTGGTCCCATAGGCGGCGAGTTCGAAGATATCCGGCCGCAGCAGCGGTTCCCCGCCGGTCAAAATAATGATCGGAGTGGCGCAGCTTACGATGTCGTCGAGCAGGGCGAACGCTTCCGCCGTGGACAATTCATTTTCGTAAGGCCGATTCTGGGCTGCCGCCCGGCAGTGGACACAGGACAAATTGCAGCTTCGGGTCACTTCCCAGGCCACCAGGCGAAGCGTGTGCGGTTGATGCCTAACGGCGTCGGCACCGGTCTGATGCTGGTGCGGCGATGGTCCGTGGGGATGGGGCGTCATGGTGGTCTTTCCCGGCACTGGCGGTGGGCTGCGCTCGCCGCCCGCGGTCAGTTTCCGATCCGCTGGGATTGCAGCAGCCGTGCGGCGTCCTTGGCAAAATAGGTGATGATGAGGTCCGCCCCCGCCCGCCGGATCGCCAGTAAAGTCTCCAGCATGACCCGCTCGCCGTCGAGCCAGCCGTTGGCGGCGGCCGCCTTGATCATCGAGTATTCGCCGCTGACGTTGTAAGCGGCCAGCGGTCGGTCGAACTCGTCGCGCACCAGGCGGATGACATCGAGATAAGCCAGGGCCGGTTTCACCATCACGATGTCCGCCCCTTCCTGGATATCGAGAGCCACTTCCCGGATCGCTTCAACGGCGTTGGCGGGGTCCATCTGGTAAGCCCGGCGGTCGCCGAACCGGGGGGCCGATTCGGCGGCGTCTCGAAAGGGCCCGTAGAAGGCCGAACAATACTTGGCGGCGTAGGCCATGATCGCGGTGTCCGAATAGCCGTTTTGATCCAGCGCGGCGCGAACCGCCCCGATTCTCCCGTCCATCATGTCCGAGGGAGCCACCAGATCGGCGCCGGCGCGGGCATGGGACAGGGCGACCTTGGCCAGGACCTCGAGGGTTGCGTCGTTGTCCACCCGTTCGCCCTGGAGCAGACCACAGTGGCCATGACTGGTGTATTCGCAGAGGCACACATCGGTGATCACCACCAGTTCCGGCAGCCGCTCTTTCAGCGCCATGACGGTTTTCTGGATGATCCCGTCCGGGGCGTAAGCCGCGCTGCCGCACTCGTCCTTGCGGTCCGGCAGCCCGAACAGGAGCACCGCCGGGATCCCCAGTTCCTGTACCGAAGCGGCTTCCTTGACCAGTTCGTCCACCGACAGTTGGAACACCCCGGGCATGGACTTCACCGGGTTCCGAATGCCGCGGCCTTCAACGGCAAACAAAGGATAAATGAACTGATCGACGCTCAGCCGGGTTTCCCGCACCATGCGCCGAAGGTTTTCACTCCGGCGCAACCGCCGCGGCCGATACAGGGGGAATTCCATCTAGTGGCTCCTTTCCGGGGGCTCGGTGATTTCTTCATCGCTCAGGTAACAGGCCGGATCCGGGGCCCACAGGTCGCCGGTTGCGGCTTCGGCCCGGACCCGGAAATTGCCGGCGCAGATATCGAGCCAGCGGCAGCGGGCACAGCGGCCGGTGACGTATCGTTTCTTGTCTTTGAGCTTGCTCATCAAGGGATCGGAGAGGCCGGTCCAGATTTCACTGAACGGTCGTTGGCGGACGTTGCCGAACGAATGATGGCGCCAGAACTGATCGGCGTGCACGGCGCCGTCCCAGCTCACGCAGCCGATCCCGCGGCCGGAGCTGTTGCCTTCGTTCATCTTCAGCAGTTCCATGACTTCCGCCGCCCGCTCCGAACCTTCCCGGAGCAGCCGCAGGTAGACGTAGGGCCCGTCGGCGTGGTTGTCCACGGTCAGGACTTCTTTCGGCAGGCCGCGCCGATGCAGATCAGCGGTGCGATCGATGATCAGATCCAGGGCCTGACGGGTTTCCCGATGGCTGAGATCTTGCCCGATGAGATCGCTGCCGCGGCCGGCATAAACCAGATGGTAGAAGCACACCCGGGGGATCCGCTCGGCCTCCAGCAAATCGAAGATGCCCGGGATTTCCCGCACGTTCATGCGGTTCATGGTGAACCGAAGGCCCACCTTGATGCCCGCTTCCCGGCATGCGGCAATGCCCTCCAGCGCCCGCCGGTAGGCCCCCGGCACCCCGCGGAAGCGGTCGTTCACCGGAGCCAGCCCGTCCAGGCTGATGCCGACATAGGACAGGCCGATCGCCTTGAGTTGCTCGGCCACCCGCGGCGTGATCAGGGTGCCGTTGGTGGAAATCACCGCGCGCATGCCCTTGGCCACCGCATAACCGGCCAGATCGGGAAGGTCCGGCCGCATCAGCGGTTCGCCTCCGGAAAAAAGCACCACCGGCGCGCCGAACTCGGCCAGATCGTCGAGCAGGCGCAAGCCTTCGTCGTGGCTCAGTTCATTCGGGAACTGTTGATTCCTGGCCTGGGCATAGCAATGAATGCATTTGAGGTTGCAGCGCCGGGTGACGTTCCAGACCACGACCGGTTTCTTGTCGGCGGAAAATTGCAGCAGGTGCGCCGGCAGATGCCGACTGTCGCGGCCATAGCGCAAGGCATCGGAGGGTTCCACGGTGCCGCGGTAGAGCTTGGAAATACCGATCATCAATCGATTCCTTGACGGCTAGGCTTCTTTTCCGCGATCCATGGTCTCCAGCGGATAGCGGCGATAGGTTTCGCGAATCAGCCCGTCCAGATAGGTTTCCGGTTCGATCACCGCATCCTGGGGCAGGATGAACTGGGTTTGTCCACTGCGCTCCGCGATGAGTCGAAAACCGTAATCGTAATCCTTGGAAATTTCCCAACAAATGGCCGAAGCCGATTGGTTTTCGAGCATCGCCCGGGTCACCAGTCGATCGATGGCGTCGTCCTGGAAATGCACGCGAAAACCATACTTGCTGTTGAAATCGTCCTCGAAAGCCAGGATCTGACTATACACCTGGATCACTTCCTCGAACAGGTCCTTCAGTTCCACTCCCTCCTTGAGGTGCAATTCGGCCACCAGTTGCAGCCTGGCGTCGTTGAAGACCAGCGGATGTTTGGCCAAATACGGCGGTTTGCGGGCCGCCACCTGTTCCCAGACCTGGGTCCGCTCCCCTTCGAGCATTTTTCGGTAGCTTTCAGCGCGAACGGAATCGGTCGCGGCCAACACGATTGCCAGGGTCTCATCCGGATGCTCCACCAGGTCTCGATCCACCACCAGATAGTCCACGCTCGAAGACGGCATGCGCTTTTCAAACGGCAGCAGGGCCCGTTCGATCACACTCACCAGACCTCGGGCCCCGGTTTGCTCCTGGTAGGCCATGGCGGCCAGCAGGCGCAGGGCGTCATCGGTAAAGCGCAGATCGATTCCGTAGGAACGGAAATCTTCCTTTTTCGACAGCAGAATGGGATTGTTCGGGTTGTTCAGGATCTGATACAGGTCTTCCTGTTCGAGTGGTTCCAGTACGGCCGTCACCGGCAGCCGGCCGATGAATTCGCTTTCGAAGCCGTAGGCGATCAGATCTTCCGCCTTCACGTGCTTCAGCCATTGCGGCTGATCGGATTTCGACTGGAGCTTGGCACCGAAGCCGATTTCCCGCGCTTGCAGCCGTTTCTGGATGATCGCCGCCAAGCCGTTGAAGGCGCCGCTCACGATAAATAGGATATCACGGGTACTGATGGTGCGCTTTTCGCGCTTTCCGGTCTTGCGGAATTGCTCGATGGCCTGCATCTGGGAGATCGGATCGTGGGCCACCTTGAGGTCCACTTCGGTTTCTTCCAGGGGTTTCAGCAGGGCCCGCTGCACCCCGGTGCGCGACACATCGGGGCCGATCAGGTTGTTGGTGAAGGCGATTTTGTCGATTTCGTCGACATAGACGATCCCGTATTGGGCCAGTTCAAGATCGTCGTCGGCCTGGACCACCAGATCGCGCACCAGATCTTCCACATCGCCGCCGACGTAACCGGTTTCACTGAATTTAGTGGCATCGCCCTTGACGAACGGTACCCCGAGCTTATCGGCGATGAGCTTGACCAGATAGGTCTTGCCGACCCCGGTGGGTCCCATCAGAATGATGTTGTTCTTGATCCGCCCGACCGCGGGGCCGGTGTTCCGACGCCCCTTCCGGAGCCGCCCGCGGATCCGGTTGTAGTGCGTGCACACTTTGGTTGCCAGTACCGATTTGGCCAAGTCCTGCTTGACCACGTAGCGGTCGAGGTAGGCTTCCAGTTGCTCGGGCTTGAGATCGAACCGAATCCGTTCCACCCCCTTCGGTTCCTTGGGCCGCCCCTTGGCCGGGTTGGAGCGGGGAACCATCATGGGCGAAACCACCTTGATGGGTTGACCGTATTTCTTCGACAGGTATTCGCTCAGTTCTTTTTCGAGCTCTTCCTGATCGGGCAGCTTTGATTCATGATCGGACATTAGCAAGGTCCTTTAACGATTTGGAATGTCTTCAGGCATTGAGGGAATTACTACGGCTGAACTATAAACACTTGGCTTCTCTTAATCAAGTTGCCCCACCCCTCACTGGATATTCGACATGGCGACCTTGCCATGCGGGTGTCGCACGGCAACGCGGCAGCCGGCCCAATGGCCACCAGAGAGAGCATCACAACCGTGGTCAGGGTGCGCGCGGCGCTCCATGATTTGCGTGGAGAGGCCCCGTGGGCAAGATCGTCAGGGTGCTCCCCTTGGTCGCAACCTGACCTTGTGGAGATGCCGCCTTCATGCCCGCCCATCGGTCGAGCCTTATGTCGAATATCCAGGCCCCTCACCGCCCTTGCGGCGAGCAAGGCCGGACCTTGTTGGGATGGGGTTCTGTTGCAAGGAGGATACCGCACAAGGCTTGGAATTGAACGTCGTGTCATTGCAACCGGCGGGACAAATCTAGCTATTCCTCATATCCTTTCGGGATGAAAAAGGTTCAGGTTTCAGCCGTCCGCGGTATGATCCGGCGCGCAAGGTCAGCGCGGTCGGGTATCGTCGCGCCTGGTCACCGCCGACCCCAGGATGCGGTCGTGGCGGTCGAAGGTTTTGATCAGGCCGAGAGCGAAGTAGAGCATCACGTATACGAGTGATAGGCTCATAAAAAATCGGCTCGGTTGCGGATACAGCCACAGCAGCAGGATGGTGGAAAAGGCCCAAATCAGACTGCCCGCGAGCATGGCGCGGCGAAGCCAGCGCCGGGAGCCGAGGTGGGACATGCGTGACGGGTAGGGATATTTGATGGGCACAAGAGTCATGGCCGCCAGCAGAAGGATCACCAGGAAGTTGACCCTCGGCGGCAACTGCCAGAGGAAGAGGTAGAACACGACGATATTCCAGTAACTGGGAAATCCCTTGAAAAAATGATCCTCGGTTTTGGCGTCCGACTGGGAAAACTGGTAGGCGGATGCCATCACCATTAGAGCGGCGGTCGGCAGGCGCAGCCCAACGGGTAACAGATCGCTTTCAATCATGAAGAAAGCGGGGATCATCGCGTAGTTCGAATAGTCGACGATGTTGTCGAGCAGGGCGCCGTCGACCTGTGGCGCCGCCACTTTGGTGCCGGCAAGACGGGCCAGCAGACCGTCCGAGGAATCGATCACGATGGCGGCGCACATGTACCAGAAGGCGGCGATGAACTCGCCCCAACTGATAGCCTTCAGGGTCAGGAGACCGAACACGGCACCGCTGGCGGTATAGAGGTGCACCAACCAGGCGGCCAGACGCCGCCGGGGGCTGATCGGGAGATCTGCAACCTGGTTTTTTGGCAACGCCGATGGTTCCTCGATCAAATCAAAATGGAACGCTCATCGTTGGGGATCGGTCGCGAGCAGTCCGGAAATGGCCGCCATCACCCGGTCGACGACGAGGTTGTAAGTTTCCTTGGATTTTTTTGCCTGATACAGGTCGGAAAATTCCACCGGCGGTCCAAAAACCACCCGCGCGCGCTGGCCGCGGCCTGGGAACCGCCAGTTGTTAAGCCCGCTGATGGCGCAAGGAACCACGATCGGGCGAGTGTCGTAGATGAGTTTGCCGACGGCCCGATTGCCGTGCCCCAGAGCGCCGTCTCCGTGTCTGGTTCCTTCCGGAAAGAGCATGACGGTTTCCGTTTTGAGCAGCGACGCTATCAGCCACCAGGCCCGGAGATCACGCCCGCGGTTGACCGGAAACGCGCCCCAGGAATGAATCAGCCAGCCGAGAAACCGATTGCGAAACAACTCCTGTTTGGCCGGTGCCCAGATCATCCGCCTTGGAAACCGTCGAATCACCACCCAGGGCAGGAACACGGTGTCGTAGGCGGAGGTGTGATTGGCGGCCAGCATCACACCACGCCCAGGCGCAGGCGGAATGTGCTCGATTCCGACCGCCCGAAAGCGGTTGATTAGAGATGCATAGCAACCAATTGCGCAGGCGCTCAGAAAAACCCAGAGGTGGCGTGGCAGGCTCTGTTTCATAGCTCCATTCTCAAACCCTTGTGAGTTCCGATGCCAAAGAGAATACCGATACCGGCGGACTGGGGAAAAGGTGTTTTCACATGACCCAAACAATCCGTAAGGGTGAAAGATTTTTCACCCCTAGGAGCGTGGCAAAAAACGCATCAAAGGAGTTCCCTTGCAGCGGGACTCCTGGGGGTATTCGGCGACCGGTCGAGGCCCATGGACCGAACCGCTCCCGATCAGTCATCATCAACGGAAACCGCTGCCGCTCATATCACGTTCCGGCGTCCATGGCAATCAGCGAAGGGTGCGGATCATTTGAAACAACGGCCCAAACGGCAAGCCGGGAAACGCAGATCCAAGCATGCCAAGGACCCGCGCCATCTCACGGGCATTGTTCCTTAAAGCGCCGCGCCCATCGGCGAACACGGCCGCCGGCACGATCCAGGCACCTCATGGCAACGCTCATGCCCCGATCCCGCTGTACGCGATTGCCGCCCAACAGGTCATCAACAAGGCGGATTGAAGGCTTGCTCCACGGCATTCAGCCCAGGCGATCGCCGACCTTGAGGCCGGCTTGTCGCGCGAACTCGGCGGCGCTGACCTTGCCGCCGCTACCCCGTACCTTGGCCACCGTGACCAAGCCGCCGACCAGCGCAATGCGGATGCCGGCGTCATCGCAGGCGATCACCGTGCCGGGCGTCTCCGTTCCCGCCGCCTGCTGAAACCGAGGGCCGAACAACCGAATCCTTTCCCCCTTGAAAGCGGTGAAAGCCCCCGGCTGCGGATCGCAACCGCGGATCAGGTTGAATACCTCCCGCCCCGGCCGCGCCCAGTCGATGGCGGCCACCTTATCGTCGCAAATCGGTTCGTGGGTGGCTTTCGTTTCGTCCTGTTCGATCCGCGGCGCGTGTCCCGCCTTGATCAGGGCAACGGCTTCGGCCATGGCCTCGACCCCCATGGGGAAGAGGTGATTGAAATAAATCGAGCCGGTGGTGTCTTCCTCGCCGATGGCCACTTCCTTTTGCAGCAGAATCGGACCGGTATCAATCCCGCCGTCGGGCCAGAACACGCTCAGGCCGGTGCGACCGTCACCCATGATCAGCGCCCAATTGATGGCGCTGGCACCGCGGTGGTTGGGCAACAGGGACGGATGATAGTTGATCGTGCCGTGAGCGGGAACGGCCAAAAACCGCGCGGGAATGATGGGCGTGACGAAAGCCATGACGGCCAGATCCGGGGCCCACTTGGTGTATTGTTCGTAGACTTGGTCGTCCTTGTAGGTCTTTGGCTGAATCACCGGAATACCGCGGCCGAGAGCCGCTTCCTTGACGGGATCCGGACGGCCCTTGGGCGGATCCGGTAGCGTATAAACCGCCGCGATCTCATCGCCGTTCGCCAACAGGGTTTCCAATACCTTCGCTCCGAAAGCCGCCTGACCGATCAACACCATGCGCATGACAAGCCTCCCCGAAATGAATGAATGAAAAAGCACGATTGACCTCACACCGGGAAAGGAGCCAACCTGACCAGAGCGGGTGGAGCGGGGGCGCGATTCGCGGATGAACGGCGGCGGTTTGGGTGCCGGCGGCGCGCGCCTGGACGGGAACTGGTGCGTGATGAAGGACACTCCCCGGAAGTCCCGGGTTCAAAGTCAAGAACAGGGTCGGGACCGCACCCGGGAAGCTCCTTCTTACCGGAACCGACATCACAATTCAATATCGTCGTCGGCACGGGATGTATGAAATATGCCAAAACCACAAGCGGGGGCTGGTCGGTTTGCCAGGGATGTCCCAAAATGGCTTGCCTGATCAGTAGGTTGGCCTTAATCTGGCGAGGCCCTGGTTACGGCTGCATTCGATCACCATCCCGGCGCGCTTCGGCGCCGGCGGGGCAAATCCTTGCAAGGTGAGGGATTCCCACACAACATCTCAACACGCACAAGGAGGACAGATGTTTGACCAGGTGATGCTCGGCTTTATCGGCGGCGGCAACATGGGAGGAGCGTTGATCAAGGGGCTGACCGCGGCCGGTCTGCCGCGCCCGGACCAGATCCTGGTCCACGACGTGGATCGGGATCGGCTGCGCGACCTGGAATCGAGCTACGGCGTGAAGGCGGTCGACAGCCTGACGGATTTGGTTGCGACGGCCACCATTGTCGTGCTGGCGGTGAAACCCCAGGTGATGAACCGGGTTCTGACCGAGCTCAAGGGCCGGCTGCCGCACCGACCGCTGATCATCTCGATTGCCGCCGGGGTCGCCATCGACACCATCGCCCGCGGTCTAGGCGAGGATCTCCCGATCGTTCGGGTGATGCCCAATACTCCGGCCCTGGTTCAGGAGAGCGCCTCGGCCCTGGCCCGGAACGCCGCCGTGAGCGACCACCAGATGGAGCAGGCGCTGAAGCTGTTCGAAGCGGTCGGGGTGGCGGTCGCGGTGGAAGAAAAGCTGATGGACGCGGTCACCGGTCTCAGCGGCAGCGGCCCGGCTTATGTACTGCAATTTGTGGAAAGCCTGATCGATGGCGGGGTTCTGATGGGCCTGCCGCGGCCGATCGCCCGCAAACTGGTGGTCCAGACCGTGTTCGGGACCGCCAGGATGATTCTGGAAACGGGCCGGCACCCGGCGGAACTTAAGGACATGATCACCTCCCCGGGCGGCACCACCATCAGCGGCCTCCAGGTGTTGGAAGCCGCCGGCCTTCGCGGCGCGATCATGGACGCAGTGGAAGCGGCCACGCTCAGGTCTCGGGAACTGGGCCGACCGCAACCGGACGCTCCGGCCTGAAGAACCGGGCGCCACAAGTAGGGAACAGATGGCTGATAAGGATGCAACCGGTAGGAGCAGACCTGCGTGTCTAACCACCGACGAAGCCCCCGTCATCAGGAGTCGGGAGCTCCGCATTGCTCTCGTTCTCCATGGGGGAGTTTCCCTGGCGGTCTAGGAAAACCGGGTGACCCGCGCGATTTTCGACCTGGTGAAAGGCCGAGGAGCGTTTGACCTGCTGCCGCGCCTGCCCGATGCAGACGCCGTGGCCATGTGATTGCCGGTACCTCCGCGGGCGGCATCAACGGCCTGCTGCTCGCCGCCGCGATCGAGGCGGGCACGGAATTCCCGGAAACGGCGGCACGGCCTTGTCATCGTTTCGGCCAATTTGAATCAAGATTAACCACGGAGTTCACGGAGAACACTGCGAAAACCCTTTCTTTTCGAGGTCTTCTCCGTGACCTCCGTGCTCTCCGTGGTGAATCATTCCCATAAAGTGGCCGAAGCGATGATCATCGCGGGCGGCGCTCTGGCGCAAGGTGACGGTTGCGGCAATTAGGTATGAGCCGAGGATGCCGTGGTGGGAGGTCGTGCGGGCCGTTGCGATCCGATCAGTATCGGGAGGACTCGCCGGTGGCCGGGAGGGTGATCTCGGGGCCGCTGTAGAGCGCCTCGATAGCTCCGCCGAACATCTGCAGGACGGCTTTCCGTTTGAGCTTGAGGGTTTGGGTGAGGGTGCCGTTGTCGAGGGCGAAAGGCTGCTCCAGCACGAGAAACTTGCGGGGGATTTCATGGCCGCCGAAATTCCCCTTGAGGTGCTCGATCACCGCGACCGCGATCCGTTCGCGAACCGGCGCCGAAAGCGGCCCTGGCGAAGTTCCTTGCGACACCAGGCCGGCTCGTTCCAGGGCCGGGAAATCGGGCACCAGCAGGCAGATGTTGAAAGGCCGGCCTTCGCCGTGGATCATCACGTTTTCGACCCAGGGCAACAGCTTGATGGCTTCTTCCAGGGCCGCCGGAAACACATATTTCCCGTTTTCCAGCTTGTACTGTTCCTTGATCCGACCAGTGATGAACAGAAAACCATCGGCATCGAGTCGACCCTGATCGCCGGTTCCGAGCCCTCCGTCCGGGGTCAGGACTTCCCGGGTGGCTTGTGGATTGTTGTGGTAGCCCTGCATCACGTTGGGTCCGTGGACCACGATTTCACCCTCGTCCGAATCGGTGCCGCTCAGGCTGCGATCGATCACCACCCGGACCTGCTCGATCGGCCGCCCGACACTGCCCACGCGATTGGCCAAAGGCCCGTTCATGGTGACCGCCGGCGAAGTTTCGGTGAGCCCGTAGCAGTCGTAGACCGGGATCCCCAGATCGGTGAAAAAATGAGTGATGGCCGCGTTCATGGTGGCGCTGCCGGAAACCCCGAATTCCAGGCGGCCGCCGAACCGCTCCCGGATCTTCGCGAACACCAGCCGATCCGCCAGCCGCGCCTTGGCGGCGGTGAACACATCGAGCCGACCCAGTTGCTGCCGCCGCCGTTTTTCGGCGGCCCAACCGAGCGCCAGGTGAAAGAGCTTCCTGGTCAGGCCTCCGACTTCCTCGACCTTGGCCAGGATCCCGTCGTGGATCTTGTTGAATACCCGCGGCACCGCCACCAGCACGGTGGGCTGCACCTGAACGATGTCTTCCACCAGGGTGGTGATGTTTTCCATAAAGCCGATGGAACCGCCCAGGGAGGTGAACACGTACAGCTCCCCGGTCTGACCGAAGGAATGCGCCCAGGGCAGAATGGAGAGACTCCGACTGTGCTGGGAAAGCTGCGGGAGGCAGCGCCTGCCGGCCAGGAAATTGCTGGTGAAGTTGCCGTGAGACAGGAGCACGCCCTTGGGTTTTCCGGTGGTGCCCGAGGTGTAGATCAGCACCGCGATGTCACTCGGAGCGGGGCGGATGGAGGCAACCGATTGTTCGGCGCCGCGCTGTTCCAGCGCACTCATGCCGGCGGCGTTGTTGGAATCGATCACCAGCAGGTGTTCCAGGGCCGGCGTTTCGTGGCGGAAGGCTTCGATGCGGCCGGCGATTTCTTCGGTGGCCACCAGCAGCACCTTGATCGCACCGTCGTTGATGATGTATTTCCAGGTCTGAACCAATTCTTTTTCGTACATGGGGATGAAGCGAGCACCCAAACCGAAGGTGGCGAAGGCGGCCAGCGCCCATTCGGTGCGGTTGCCGCAAATGACCCCGACCGCGTCACCGGCCGCCACTCCCAGTTGCCGCAGTCCGGCCCGCAGATGATCGATCCGTTCGCCCACCTGCCGATAGCTCAGCCAGCGGTAGACGCCGGTCGCGTCCTTGGTGCCGAACAAGGGATTGTCAGGATATCGGGCGATGCTGTCTTCGATCATCGCCACCAGGTTGTCCGGTTGTTCATAGGTGTGCATGAATTCACCTCCCCTGGGGTTACTGTCGCTCGGTCGGGCACCGGCCCGGGTGCACGGCTGAAGTTGGCGGCATCGATCGTAATTCTTTAGCAGATCGAGAGTGCCCTTGTCTGCAAATTCCAGCGCTGAAACCCGGTCCCGCCAAGCTCCACATCGTGGCGCACGATGTTTATACTGGATAAGGGTAAAAAACTTCATTTCGTGTGCGCTCTTCCCCGGGAGCGCGGGCATCTTGCCCGCTTTTGAAAATGAAACATCCGATCCTAAACCGGTATGGTTTCCAGGCCGCGGGCGCCGTGACAACAAAGGACGTCCAGGCTTGGCG
>MNZR01000201.1 GCA_001873705.1 Syntrophobacteraceae bacterium CG2_30_61_12 | reverse complement strand
CCCGTTCCCGATTCGCCCAGAATGAGGATATTGGAAGCTTCGACATGAGCGAGCTTGAGGGCGATTCGAAGGACATCCCGCATGCTGTCGCTTTCCGTAATGATTGCTTGATTCTTCAGCTCCAGCACGGTGAGTTCGGCCAGTTCGTTCTTGAATTTCTCGGTGACCATCCGGGACTGTTCCAGTTGGTCGCGGATGGCGTTCAGTTGAGTCATGTCCCGTTCGTTCACCACCACCAGGAAGATGCTCCCGTCTTCGTTGAAGACGGGGGTGCCGGTAGCGAGCAGGACCTTCTTGGTCTTCTTGATGTACTGAACAACGCTCACCTGCCGTTTGGTTTCCAGGACCTCGAGGGTGACCGAGCGATCGAACAGTCCGGTGGCAAGCAGTTCGGTGACGGTTTTCCCGAGCACGCTTTTGGCGTGAATGCCGTTGAGCTTTTCCGATGCGCCGTTGACGTCGATGACTTTCCCCTGGCCGTCACAGACCCAGATACCGTCCGAGGAGGATTCAAAAATGGCTTTCAGTTGCCGGTTCAGCCTGGTGTAGGACTCAAGCCGACGCGCCGAGCTTTCGAACTGCTCCAGGTCCTGAAAGATGCACACGGCGCCGGTTACCGTGCCGTGCTCACGGATCAGGGTGATGTTCAGGACCAGACTGACCTCCTTGCCGTGGATGTGGCGTCCCAGTTGGGGCTGTCCTGTTTTGAGGGCATCCATGACCAGGGGGCCGGAAATCGGCAGGCAGTCGGTGACCGGCGACCCGATGATCTTTTCCGGATCGAGTCCGATGCTTGACCGCACCTGGGTGTTGGCAACAACGATGCGCCCGGTCTCGTCCGTGGCGATGACCGCATTGCAGCTTGCGTTGAGAATCTGTTCGTGGGTGATTCGGTTTTTCACCTGTCCCTCAATCGGATGACACGGCTGTGATTCCGGCCGGGGAGCGCAAGCAGCTTGCCGCTCGCCCCGCCTGAATCGTCCCCGGCCCAGGGGCCGATGCCATTGACTTTAACATGAACTCTCCCCAATTTGACAACCGCGACTTGGGCACACTTGACCCCGTGGGGATGACAAGTCATTGTCTCTACCTGGGTTGAAAATGTTCGAGAAAGCGATGCGAACGGATGGCGCGCTCCCCCCTTTGCCAAGGGGGGATTTCCAAGCGGTCCACCGCTGAGGCTGGGACATTGGGACTGCTACTCGCCCCGGGTGAAGAGCGGGGCACGAAACCGGCGGGTGACCGGTTCTCCATGGCTTATCCGCCGATCGGCCAACGTTTGAGCAATCGTCCGGATCGCTCCCTCACCGCTGGCAGGCGGCGCAGAAGGTGGTGGCGCGCTGGGCCAGGCGCACCTCGGAAAGCGGCCGGAGGCAGCGCGGGCAGGGTTCGCCGGCGCGGCCGTAAACCTTGAGCTGGAGCTGGAACCAGCCGGGGTTGCCGACGGCGTCGCGGAAGTCTCGGAGGGTGGTGCCGCCCTGCTGGATCGCCTGGCGGAGCACCTCGACGAGGGCGGCGGCGAGGGCGTGATAACGCTTACGGCTGATCCGGCCGGCGGCCCGGCGCGGGTCGATCGCCGCCGCGAACAGGGCTTCGTTGGCGTAGATGTTGCCGACCCCGGTCACGATCCGGCTGTCCATGATGAAGGCTTTCACCGTCGCCTTTCGGCCCCGGGCCCGTTGGTAAAGATAGTCGCCGGTGAAAGCCGGAGCGAAGGGTTCCGGACCGAGACCGGCGAGCAACGGGTGTTCGAGCGGATCGCCCGGGCACCAGAGGACGCAACCGAACCGGCGGGGGTCGTTCAGGCACAGCACCTTTCCGGAATCCAGAACAATCTCCAGGTGATCGTGCGTGGCCGCCGGCGCCCCCTCGGGTCTCACCAGCAGGCATCCGGACATGCCCAGATGAAGAATCACGGCGCCGTCCGCGAGGTGCATCAGGAGGTATTTCCCGCGGCGCTCCAGGCCCTGGATCACGCGGCCCTGGAGTCGCGCCGGAAGTTCGATTGGCACCGGCCAGCGCAGCTTCGGGTTGCGCACCCGGGTCGATTCGATGCGCCGGCCCACGAGATACGGTTCCAGGCAGCGGCGAAGGGTTTCCACTTCCGGCAGTTCGGGCATTGTCTTCAGGATCTTTCCAGCTCAAAAGCGTGCCGGCCTCGGGTCAGGGGGCAATGCTGTTGATCAGGAGTCAGCGCTTTTTGCATTTTCATGGCGTCCCATGAAACCGAATGACAACCTGAATGCCCATTTCTCATGTTGACATTACCTCGCTTTTTGAGTTCATTGGATGCCAAGGCATGTCATCCACGCCCGAACCGTTTTGTGTCCCCGAGAAACCCCCGGATAAGATCCCCTGATTGGGAAGCCCCATGCCAAGGACCAAAATGAACACCTTGTGGCCGGCCCGGTTGAAACCGACCGAGCAACGAATCGATTATTCCGACGAGGACACCAAGGGGTTGCGACTTCGAACCAGCCCTGGAGGCATGGCCTGGAGCGTCGTCCACCGAGCGCCAGGAGGAACCATGACCGCCCGGTTCACCCTGGGGACCTATCCCGAGGTCAGTCTTGCCGGCGCCCGCAAGACGGCCGCCAACCCGCGTGCTGAAATCCACGCGGGGCGGGATCCGGCGGGCACTCGCAGGGAGCAACGAAATGCTCCTAGCTTCGGCATGGTCGCGGCTGAATACCTGGACCCCACGCCGTCCACAAACCCACTCTACACGAAGACGAGCGGATCATCAGCCAAGATTTGCCTCCGAACTGGGGCAACCGGCAGATTCACGGCGATGATCATGACCAAATAATGGGTGTGTCACCGTTTTGTAACAATCAGCTCATCAAGGTGTCACCTCCGAGTGTCTTAATGGCATCTCCATATCAACGGAGAAGAACATGTCCAAGAGCACCATTATGGTTGTGGAAGATGATCAGGATATCTTGGGACTCCTGGCATACACCATCCGCGGCGCCGGATTCGATGTGGTAACCGCCGCGGACGGACTGGAGGCCTTGGTCCAGGCCCGGCGCCGGCGTCCGGCTTTACTCGTCCTGGATCTGATGCTCCCAGGCATGGACGGTCTCGAGGTTTGCCGGGAACTCAAGCGAGGCGTCGAAACCGCAGCCATGCCCATAATCATGCTGACCGCGCGGGGTGAGGAAATAGACCGCGTTGTCGGGCTGGAGTTGGGTGCCGACGACTACGTCGTGAAACCGTTCAGTCCTAGAGAGATCCTGTTGCGAATCCGCGCCATCCTGAGACGCGGCGCGCCATCGGAGAAGCCCGCTCCCATCTGGGAGGAAGAAGGTTTTCACGTGGACCTGGAAGCCCATCGCGTGCTGATCAACGGCAACCCCATCGAACTGACGGCCACGGAATTCAAACTGTTGGCGGAACTGATTCGCAATCGCGGCAAGGTGCAAACCCGCGATCAATTTCTCGACAAGGTCTGGGGCTACCAATTCGAAGGTTACGCCCGCACGGTTGATACCCACATCCGCCGGTTGCGGCAGAAACTGGGCCCCTTCGCTGACCGGGTTGAGACCGTGCGCGGCGTTGGTTATCGGTTTCGGGAATAGGTTTCCAGGGTTACCCAATACAAGGGTTTTCTCAACCATGCCGGTTTCCATGAGATTTTCATTTCGTTTACGTCTGCTACTTACTTTCTGGTTCGTGATCGTCTTCGTCCAATGGATGCCGATCCAATACTATAGCCGCACCTTGCGGCGGGACCTGCTCGATGAGGAAGAAAACAAGGCCATCCGTCAGCTCCACCTGGTCCACTGGTTGTTGATCCAGCGGAATGGATTTCCCGACGGAGAGCGTTTCAACGAGTGGCTGACGGAACTGGGTGAGCAACTCCAAGTCCGTATTACTTACATGGCCACGGGTGGTCGCATCATTGCCGACTCC
Source organism: Syntrophobacteraceae bacterium CG2_30_61_12 (assembly GCA_001873705.1). Lineage (GTDB taxonomy): Bacteria > Desulfobacterota > Syntrophobacteria > Syntrophobacterales > DSM-9756 > CG2-30-61-12. The sequence continues at coordinate 9,965 of MNZR01000201.1, read as the reverse complement.
CAAGTAGCCTTTGCCGATATCCCCGGCATGGAAAACCATGCCAACCGTCCGGAGATTGTGGCCGCGCGCGGCCAGGAGGTGGGTTCCAGCATTCGCTATAGCGGCACGGTTAATAAGGAGCTGTTCTATGTGGCCACAAGCGTTGCAGGCTTGGATAAGGTTCCCGCCGGCGTCGTGCGCCTGGCCTTGCCGTTTTCCCCCATCCGTGCAAGGCTCGATCATCTCTATCAGGCCCTGTATGGATTGATGGCTCTGATGCTGATCGCCACCGCCGCGCTCAGCTACATCATCACACGCCGGCTGCAACATTCGATCGCCCCGTTGATGCGCGCTGCCGAGGCCATCGGCACGGGCGATTTCAGCCAACGGGTGCGTATTGTTGCTTCCCGCGAGCTGGTCCCCCTGGCAGACTCGCTCAATCGCATGGCGGAACTCATTCGAACCCACATTCACCGTATCACCGCTGAAAAGCGTCAGCTGGAAGCCATCCTGAACGGCATGCGGAATGGCGTCATGCTGCTGGATGTTCGCGGCCGGGTGCACACCTTCAACCAAGCCCTGCGCAACATGGTGCCGAGCATGACTCACATCGTCGGTCGCCGTCCGCTGGAAGTGGTCATGAGTCCTGAATTGCAGGAAGCCTGCGATCATGTTTTGCAAGACAACAGCGATGTGGGTGCGGTTCACAGCCTGCAAATCTCGTTGGAATGGCAGCGGTTCTACGATGTCAACATCGTGCGGGTGCAAGATCGGCACGAGGGTTTGGGTGCCATTGTGGTATTGCACGACATCAGTGAACTGAAACGGCTGGAGAGAGTCCGTAAGGACTTCGTATCCAATGTGTCGCACGAATTGCGTACCCCTCTAACGTCCATCAAAGGCTATAGTGAAGCCCTCCTAAGTGGCGGGGACCAGGATCGCGACACGATGCGTTCGTTTCTCCAGCTGATTCTGAAAAACGCCGATCATATGGCGAGCATCATCAGTGACCTGCTGAAACTTGCCCGATTGGAAGCCAAACGGGAACAAATTCAGTTGGTCGACGTCAATCCGGTGGATGCCCTTACCGCCGCCTGGAAGCTCTGTACCCCATTGGCCCAGGGCAGAAAGGTCCAACTCCAGCAGCAACTGCCCGCGGAAGGCCTGTTGGTGCGAGTCGATTTCGGCCAACTGGTGCAGGTCTTCCGCAACCTCTTGGAGAATGCGGTGCGCTACAGTCCGGCCAATGAAGCGGTGATCGTGTCGCATCAGGTGGTTGGGGATTGGGTGACTTTCAGCGTGCGCGATCTCGGTCCGGGTATTCCCGGTCAGGAGCAGCACCGGATCTTTGAACGCTTCTATCGAGTGGAAACAGTCCGCGGCAAAGAGGGCGGGAGTACCGGACTCGGTCTTGCCATCTGCCGTCACATCATCAACAATCATGGCGGCCGGATCTGGCTGGAAAGCTTCACTGGCGGTGAAACCAGAGGCTCAACCTTTTTCTTCACTGTCCCGGTCGCGGTGCCGAAAGAGGCGGGTGAGCCATGAATGCCAAGAGGTCCCGGTAATCCCCGGACATTGAACCGCGCTCGACACGCTCGGTAACGTGCTGATCTCGGGCACCGCGGCGGATCCAAAACAGAAGGACGGTTGAATGGACAGACCGGTGAAGATAACCACAACCAATTTGAATTTTTACCATGGCGCATTTCATGCGCTGCACGATATCTCTTTGGAGCTTTACGAGAACCAGGTGACAGCGCTTATCGGACCCTCGGGCTGTGGCAAGAGCACTTTCCTCAGGTGCCTCAATCGCATGAATGATCTCATTGTGCGGGGCCGCATCGAAGGTGAGATTCTCCTCGATGGCCACAACATCCACGCTCCATCCGTCGACGTAGTGGAATTGCGACGTCGCGTCGGGATGGTGTTTCAAAAACCCAACCCTTTCCCCAAAACGATTTTTGAAAATGTGACCCATGGCCTGCGCATCAATGGGATTAAAGACAAGAATGTCATAGCCGAGCAAGTGGAACTGAGTCTTAAACAGGCAGCCCCATGGGAGGAGGTTCAGGATCGTCTGCACCGTTCGGCCCTGGATCTTTCCGGTGGACAGCAGCAGCGTCTGTGCATAGCCCGCGCTCTGGCCGTGGCACCGGACGTGCTGCTCATGGATGAGCCGGCCTCAGCCCTCGATCCGATAGCAACACGGAAGATCGAAGACCTCATTGAAAAACTGAAAAGTGAGTACACCATCATTATCGTGACTCACAACATGCAGCAGGCGGCGCGCGTGTCCGACGTTACCGAGTTCTTCTACATTGGCAAACTGGTGGAAGTCGAAAGGACCGAGACCCTTTTCACTCGACCCAAGTTTAAACAAACCAAAGACTACATCACCGGCCGCTTCGGCTAGGATACATGCACATGGAAAGTCGCTTTCATCAGGAACAGGAAGAACTCAGGCTGACGATCCTGAGGATGGCTGCGCTCAGCGAGCGGATCATGGAAAAGGCGCTCCGGGCTTTGTTTGAAAGAAATCTGGAAATGTCCGCCGAGGTGATCCAGGAAGATCAAGAAATCAACAACCTCGACATGCAAGTGGATCGTTTTGTTCTAAAACTGCTTGCGTTGGGTCAGCCGATGGCCCGCGATCTGCGTTTTATTGTCGGCTGCATGCGGATTGGCATTGATCTGGAGAGGATCGGCGACCAGGCGGTGAACATCGCCCATCGGGCACGGTATCTGACCAATCGCCCGCCGCTGCCGCCCTCTTCCGCCATGCGGCAACTGGCTGAAACCGCCATGGACATGCTGCATTTGGCCCTCGATGCGTTCATCAATGAGAACGTGGAACAAGCCATGGAAGTCTGTCAAATGGACGATGAAGCCGACCGGCTGAACGTCCAGGCCCTCGAAGACCTCATGGGCTTCATGGCCAACGATACGCCGGCCATCCAGCGGGCGATGCACACCATCATCGCCGCTCGCTGCCTGGAAAGGGTGGCCGATCACGCCACCAACATCGCCGAAAGCCTGTGTTTCATTGCTCAGGGGGTTAACATGAAACATCAGTGCAAATAAGCTGAGTTGCAAATTTCGGGTTGAAAACCAGGCGGGGTCGGAAGGGGGTTTCAGATTGGGGGCGGGGGCCGAGTAGAAACCGGTGGCATGGGACCGCTGACTGGGGATCTCCATGGTGGAACTTGCAACCTGAAACCTCGATCCGCCCTTATCAGTGCCGCTGCAACCTGGCGCGATAGACAATGGCCACGACGTTCATCCCCAGCACCAGGGCGATCAATACGAGGGCACTGCCATACTGGAGATGGCGGGTGAGTTCGATCTGGGTCCCGGCCGTGGCCAGTACGTAGATATGATAGGGGAGTGCCATCACCTGGTCAAACACCGATGACGGCAGACGCGGGCTGAAAAATACCGCGGCGGTGAACATGATGGCCGCGGTTTCCCCGGCGGCGCGGCTGATGCCGAGGATGGCGCCGGTGAGCATGCCGGGCAGAGCCGGCGGCGGCACCACCCGATAGATGGTCTGCCACTTCGTGCCACCGAGCGCGAGGGACGCTTCCCGGTAGGTCGCTGGAACAGACCGGAGCGCCTCTTCGGCGGTCCCGATGATCACAGGCAGGATCAAAGCCGCCAGGGTTAAGGCGCCGGAAAGGATGCTCACCCCGAGTTTGCACCAGGTTACGAAAAAGGCCAAGCCAAAGAGTCCAAACACCAGCGAGGGTACCCCCGCCAGGTTGTTGATACCCAAGCGGATCACACGCATCATCGGTCCCGGCCGTGCATGTTCATGCAGATAAATGGCCGATGCCACGCCCAGCGGAAAGGCCACCAGCATCGCACTGAAGCTCAGGCAGAAGGTGCCGACGATACAAGGAAACATCCCTCCCTGCGTCATGGAGTTGATAGGAGGTTGGGTTAGGAAGCTCCAACTGATGGCCCGCCATCCATGGTAGACCAGGAAACCCACCACGACCAGTGATGAGAAACTGTTTCCATGAAACTGAAGCAGTGCCGTCTTGCGGCCGGGAACATTTTTGACATGGCGCGCGTTCACTACCATGGATTCGATCTCCTCGTCCTCCAAGGCCTCAAAGATCGCTTTCCAATAGATCCCGGTGCTTTCCATCACGGCAAGCTCAGTACCCTCAATCTTCAGCCATCGAGCCATCTGCTGGAGCGAGGACCGAAAAGCGGAAAACTCTCGAATTTTCTTTTCCGTCCGATCCTCCGGCAGAGTAGGGGTGTTTCACTTTGTGTTTGATTGGCAAAAACAAAAAATGGGCTAACGATCATCTCGTTAACCCATTGATATACTTGGTGGGCCGTGAAGGAATCGAACCTTCAACCTCCTGATTAAGAGTCAGCTGCTCTACCAATTGAGCTAACGGCCCAGAATCTCGTCTGGTGGTACGCCCGGCAGGATTCGAACCTGCGGCCTGCGGATTCGAAGTCCGACGCTCTATCCACCTGAGCTACGGGCGCAAACACTCCAACCATCTTCGAGATGCCCTTACTAGCCAAAGTTCATGGCTCTGTCAAGAACAATTTCCGCCGCCACCAGTTTCAGCCGCAACGTGATGGGAGCGATGGACAATGGGCGGGCCGGAGCCATCGGTCGAACTCCGAATGATCCAGATGACTTGACCGGTAGAGCGAGACCGACCGAGATCGGCCAAGCAGCGGAACGAAACCTCGGCACCGGGGCCCGGCCTGTTCCGCGTCCCCGTTGTGTATTCGACATAAAACCGGACTGGTTACGGGGCAGGAACACAGCCATGCCCGCGGCGTGATGGCGACCGTAGGTCAGGTTGCGACCAAGGGGAGCTACCTGACACGATTCGGCTACCGTGACCTCACAAGTCAGGGAGCGCCGCGCGCACCCTGACCTACGGTTGTGATGCTCCATCTGGTGGCCATTGGGACGGCTGCCGGGATCTCGCGCGGCGCCCATGGGACGAAGCGGCTATACTTCGATCGGTCACAAACCGAGCTTTTCACCGCAACGGCGCAAACCGTGCGAGGAAACGCAAGGACCTAATCTTTCAATAAAAACCTTTGCCACTCTCGGCGTCCTTTGCGTCTTTGCGGTGAACAAAATGGGCAATTTGTTCCCGTCCGTCGCATATGTCGAATATCCGGCGTCCCCGGCCTTGACTTGAAGTCATGCTCGGATCTGCTAGGATCAGACGGGCGGGTAGGTGACATGGATCCGACCATGAATTTTCCGGGTGGCTCCGGGGTGCGGTCCCAGGCTTTGGTGAATCGCTCCGGCGGCTTGTCGGGGCTGTGCAAGGCGGCGCGCATCGGCGAAAATCCAGCGACTTATGCCGATCGAGGTGGGGACGTCCGCTGAACGGGAATCCCGCGAGTGGGAAATTTTCCGGCGTCAATTGGGGCTTGCATGGTGTACAATTTGTCCGGATCCAGGCGGCGGCAACCGGCAGCCGGCTGTGATTGGTGATGGCAGAGCGTGTTTTCAGCCGAATTTCGAGGACCGTGAGAGGGCATGACCATGTTTCATTCCATGTACTGGCTGCAAGGCGGCGGTTGTGGCGGCGATACCATGGCCTGGTTGAGTCTCGAGGTCCCGGACCTGACTGAATGGTTCGCGCTCGTCGGGATCGAGCTGCTCTATCATCCGGCGTTTTTTAACGGTACGGCGGTCGAACACCAACGGTTGTTGGCGCGCATCGCCGCCGGAGAACAGGACCTGGACATCCTCTGCCTCGAAGGTTCGATCCTGGAAGGGCCGGACGGCACGGGTCTGGCCGACACCTTCATGGGCGAACCGAAAAAGGACCTGTTTCGGATGCTGGCCGCCAGGGCCCGAGTGGTGTTCGCGGTGGGTACTTGTGCCTGTTTCGGAGGTGTGCCTCTGGAGGGAGGCGTCGGTGCCACCGGGGCCCAGTTTCACCGGTGGGATCGGGGCGGCTTTTTGGGTGCCGATTTCAGCGCCGGCAGCGGGCTTCCGGTGATCAACCTGGCCGGCTGCCCGTGCCACCCGGACGTCCTGGCGGGGGCACTGGGCGCCTATGCCGGTGGTCGCGAACTCGCTCTGAACGACTACAACATGCCGCTGGAATGGTTCAACGTGCTGGTGCACCAGGGCTGTACGCGCAACGAATATCACGAATACCGGGTGGAAGAAAAAAACTTCGGGGAAAAAGGCTGTCTGTTTTTCCACATGGGCTGCCAAGGCCCTCTGGCCTACGGGCCCTGCAACAAGTATCTCTGGAACCGGCGCAGTTCAAAGACCCGAGTGGGCGTCCCCTGTTTCGGCTGCACCCGACCCGACTTCCCCAACGCGCACCCGTTCTTCCGCACCCGCAACATCGAAGGCATCCCCCTGGAACTTCCGGACGGCGTCGATCGCGCCCATTATCTGGCGTACAAGGGCATGGCCGCGGCCGCGGCGCCGGAGCGGCTGCGCAAGAGGCAAACCTGGGTCTAGCGAGGAGTGAACCGAATGGCTCAAGTGCGGCAACTGACGATCCCGATCAACCGGGTCGAAGGCGATCTGGAAGTCCGGCTTCGCGTCGAACACGGCACGGTGGTGGATGCCTGGAGTTGTGGCACCCTGTACCGGGGTTTCGAAAAGATCATGGTCGGCCGCCAGGCCCTGGACGGTCTGGTGATCACCCCGAGGATCTGCGGCATCTGCAGCACCGCCCACCTGACCGCGGCGGCCCTGGCGCTGGATGCCATCGCCGGGGTTGAGCCACCCCCCGATGCGGTCCGGATCCGCAACCTCACCCTGATGGCGGAACTGCTGCAAAACGATCTACGTCATACTTTTTTGACCTTCATGGTCGATTTTTGTAATCCGGCTTATCGTAATCTACCCCTCTATGAAGAAGCCGTGCGCCGCTTTCAGCCGCTCCAGGGCTCCACCGTCAAGGCGGTGCTCGAAGTGACCCGGCGCATCCTCGAGATCGTCGCCATTTTCGGCGGTCAGTGGCCGCATTCCTCGTATATGGTGCCGGGCGGCATCACCACCGTGCCCAGTCAATCCGATCTGCTGCAATGCCGGCATCTGGCGGCGCATTTTCGGCGCTGGTATGAGGACCGGGTGCTCGGCTGCGGCCTGGAACGCTGGAGCGAGGTGCGTTCAGCCGCCGATCTCGATGCCTGGCTGGAAGAAGATGAGCGGCACCGCGATGGGGAATTGGGATTCTTGATCCGCTTCGGGCGGGCCGCCGGATTGGACCAAATCGGTCGCGGCGAGGATTCCTTTCTGAGCTTCGGGGCCTTGCCGATCCCGGAGGATTCGTCGGTGCGGCCGGCAGACGGTGCCGGAAAGGCTGCGCTGATTCCGGCCGGACTGCGCCGCGACGGTCATTTCTTGCCGTTTGATCCGGCCCGGGTGACCGAACACGCGGCCTGGTCCTGGGCGGCGGAATACCCTGGGGGGCGGCACCCGTTCGAGGGCCTGACCGAGCCCCAAACGTCCCGCAAATCCGAAAAGTATTCCTGGGCCAAGGCCCCGCGCTACGACGGTCGCCCGGCGGAAACCGGGCCGCTGGCGGAACTGGTGGTGGCCGGCCGGCCGCTGTTCACCGATCTGCTCGAGCGCGCCGGCGCCAACGCGCTCACTCGGCAATTGGCGCGCCTGCTGCGGCCGGCCGAACTGCTTCCGGTCATGGAGGTCTGGCTGAACGAAATATCGACCGAACGGCCCTGTTATGTTCCGGTGTTCGAGCCTTTTCACGGCGAGGGCTGCGGCCTCACTCACGGCGCCCGGGGCGCGCTCGGGCACTGGGTGAAGATCGTCGACAACACGATCCGCCATTATCAGATCATCACTCCCACCACCTGGAACGCTTCCCCGCGGGACAGCCTGGGGGTCGGAGGCCCCTGGGAACAAGCCCTGGTGGGTACCCCCATGCCGGATCCGGAAAATCCCATCGCGGTCGGGCATGTGATCCGTTCGTTCGATGCCTGCCTGGTGTGCACCGTTCACACGATCGTTGGATGACCCGGTTAGGCCCGAATTTTGCTACTCCATCAATGGGTTTCAAATCAACCACTGGTGCAGGGAGTAGTTTGTTGCGCGCATCGAGGGCAGACATTGAAATGATCCAGCCAACCGCGCCGTCGGCGCTTATCGAAGAAAACGCCTTGCTGCGTGAAGAAGTGAGGGTGGCCAGGCGAGCTTCCGAGCTCACCGCCAAATTGGTGGTGGAACAGTTCGTCAAGATCGAAAAGATGCTCCAGCGGATCGTCGATTCCGAAAGCCGGTTCCGCGATCTTTACCAGGAATCGAATCAGCGCGAACAGATCTATCTGTCGTTGCTCAATTCGACCCCGGACGCGGTGATCATTTTCGACCTTCGAGAAATCCCCACCTATGTGAATCCGGCATTTGTCCGAATGTTCGGATTCGAACCGGCGGCCATCGCCCAACCCGGCTTTCCCTGGTTTGCGCCCGAAGAGCGCGAACGCATGTCGGAGCTGTTTCGGGACGCGGTGGCCGGCACCCCCATATCCGGCTGGGAATCGAAGGTTTTGAGCGGTCCCGGCCAAACGCTGGATGTGACGGTGAGTGCATCTTGCTATAAGAACCCGGAAGGCCTGCCGACGGGGGTCATGGCCATTCTACAAAACATCACGCCGCGCAAGCTGGCGGAACGGGTGCTGCGCCGCGAACGGGAAACCTTTTTCAAGATCCTCGACAAGGCCCCTTACGGAGTGGCGCTGCTGGATCAGGACGGCCGGTTGCTCCATGCCAATGCCGAACTCCTCCGCATCATCGGCTATTCTTCTCAGGATATCAGGGACCTCGACCACTGGTTCCAGCTGGTCTATCCCGACCCGGAGCAGCGCCGCGCGGCGGTGCGGGCCTGGCAAGGCGGCGGCCATGGCGGCAACCGGGTGTTCGAGATCACCTGCCGCGACGGCGGGTGTAAGCTAGTGGAGTTCCGCCGCACCCTGCTGCCCAACGAAGGGGCGGTGGTGACCATTTCCGATGTTACCGAGCAGGAACGGATCCAGCAACAGGTTCGGCGGGCCAAGGAAGAGTGGGAACGGACTTTTGACGCCATCGAGGATATCCTGACCATTCAAGATCAGGACCTGCGGTTGGTGCGCGTCAATCTTGCCGCCGCTCGCGCTCTCAACGCGGAACCGCAAGATCTTATCGGCCGTGAATGCTACCGGCTGTTTTCGAATGAGGGTAAGCCCTGCCGTCATTGTCCGGGCCTGAAGACCCTGGAGGATCATCTGCCCCACAGCGCGGAAATCCGCCACGACCGGTCCGGCCGGACCTTTTCCGTCACCACCTGGCCCATCTTCACCCAGGCCGGGGGATTTACGGGAATAGTTCATGCCGCCAAGGACATTACCGAAAAGCGGCAGATGGAAGACGAACTGCTGAAGGCCCAGAAGCTGGAATCCATCGGCATCCTGGCGGGTGGGATCGCCCACGATTTCAACAATATCCTGACCGCCATCCTGGGCAACATTTCCCTGGCCCGAATGGTCGCCGGCGCCAGCAATGACACCCTGGCAAAACGCCTCGACAACGCTGAAAAAGCCACCACCGCCGCCCGTGAACTGACCCAGCAACTGCTCACCTTCGCCAAGGGCGGGGCCCCGATCCTAAAAACCGAATCGATCGGCGACTGCATCCGTGACTCGGTCAGTTTCGTCACCCGCGGCGCCAACGTGTTGGTGGAGTATCACATCGCCGACGACTTGTGGGCGGTGGAAGCCGATAAATCCCAGCTCACCCAGGTCATCAACAACCTGGTGATCAACGCCATCCAGGCCATGCCCAAGGGCGGCGTGGTCCGGGTGACGGCGGTCAATCGGAGCGCGCCGCAACCGGGTAGCCTGCCCCAGATCACCGGGCCGCATGTGGAAATTACGATCTCCGATCAGGGTATCGGGATCGAACCGCAACACCTGACCAAGATCTTCGATCCCTACTTCACCACCAAGACAGGCGGCAGCGGTCTGGG
>MNZR01000158.1 GCA_001873705.1 Syntrophobacteraceae bacterium CG2_30_61_12 | reverse complement strand
GCGAAGAAGTCGAGCGCGGCCAAGTGCTGGCCAAGCCCGGCTCGATCACCCCGCACACCAAGTTCAAGGCCGAGGTGTATGTGTTGAAGAAAGAGGAAGGTGGGCGGCACACGCCGTTTTTCCCCGGGTATCGGCCGCAGTTTTATCTGCGCACCACGGATGTCACCGGGGTGGTGACGCTGCCGGAAGGCGTGGAAATGGTGATGCCGGGCGACAACATCAATATGGAGGTGGTGCTGATCACGCCGGTGGCGTTGGAGAAGGAACTGCGCTTCGCGATCCGCGAAGGCGGTCGCACGGTGGGGGCCGGGGTGATCACGGAAATCATCGAATAGGTGCGCCAGCACCTGGAACAGGTGACGAATCATGCGAGTATTGGTGACGTTGGCTTGCACCCAGTGTAAGCAGCGAAACTACACGACCGACAAGAACAAGCGCACGACTCCCGAGAAGCTCAGCTTCAAGAAGTATTGCAAGTTCTGCGATGCTCATACGGAGCACAAGGAAACCAAATAGCCGGACGCCGTCCAGGCGGGTGGCCGCGGCCCCTGCGTTGAGGGGCGCACCGTGCCGCCGGTGAGCGTGGCATGGCCACGGCGCCCTGGACTGGCCCTGGAGGGACGGCGCGGGAGCAGCATGAAAGCAGTCAACCTCATGGCAAAAAGAACCGATGAGCAAGTGGAGTTACAGGACAAGGGGCAGCGGTCCGGGGTCAGGAGCAAGGGCGCGGTGGCCAGGCCGGTGAAGAAGGCGGAAAGCCGCGGCAAGCCGGCCCGTAAGTCGAGCGAATCGCGGCTTCGGGTGGCCGCCGGGATCGACATGGCCCGCCAATACCTGCGCGAAGTGGCCTATGAACTGCGCAAGGTGGTGTGGCCGTCGCGCAAGGAAACGCTGGCATCCACCGCGGTGGTGCTGGTGATTGTGATGCTGTGCGGCATCTATCTGGGGTTTGTGGATTTGATCCTCGCCCGGTTTGTGCGCCTTCTGATCGGGTAAGCCTACCCATGGAAGGTTGGAGCGCCGGTTGAGACCAGGTGCGAGACGGGGTGGTTTGGTGGAGAAGCAATGGTACATCGTTCATACCTACTCAGGGTTTGAACACAAGGTGAAGGCGGCACTGGAAGAACGGATCAAGGGGGCGCATAGGGAAGATTGGTTCGGGCGCATCCTGGTGCCGACCGAGAAGGTGTTCGAACTGGTCAAGGGCAAGCGCCGCGCCTCGGCCCGCAAATTCTACCCTGGCTACATCCTGGTGGAGATGGTCCTGAACGACGAAACCTGGCACATGGTGCGCCACACGCCCAAGGTGACCGGTTTCATCGGCAGTCAGGACAAGCCGGTGCCGCTGACCGAGGCGGAGGCGGAGGTCATTATTCAGCAGATGGAAGAAGGCACGCAGCGGCCGCGGCCCAAATTTCAGTTCGAAAAGGGTGACGAAGTGCGGGTGGTGGACGGCCCTTTTGCCAGTTTCAATGGGACAGTCGATCAGGTGATTCCCGAAAAGGGCAAGGTACGGGTGCTGGTGAGTATTTTCGGTCGGGCGACTCCGGTCGAACTGGATTTCATCCAGGTCAATCGCATGTGAACAGGATTGGCCGCCGCGGCGAGCGCGGTTTCGGCGCCTGACGGTCCGGTTCGCCGATAGACCGCGGTAACATGGGTACCAAGCAAGGAGTTTATTCAGGATGGCTAAAAAGGTAATGGCGAATATCAAGCTGCAGGTGCCTGCCGGACAGGCTAATCCATCGCCTCCCATCGGTCCTGCTCTGGGTCAACACGGCGTCAATATCATGGAATTTTGCAAGTCTTTCAACGCCAAGACCCAGGGTGAGGAGGGCATGATCATCCCGGTGGTGATCACGGTCTATGCCGACCGCTCCTTCAGCTTCATCACCAAGACGCCGCCGGCTTCGATCCTGCTCAAAAAGGCGGCCCAGGTCGCCAAGGGCTCGAACGAGCCGAATCGCACCAAGGTGGGCAAGGTCACCCGGGCGCAACTGGAGGATATCGCCAAGTTGAAGATGCCCGACCTCAATGCCCGGGAAGTGCCTGCCGCGGCCAGAACCATTGCGGGCACGGCGCGCAGCATGGGGATTGAAGTCGAATAGACAATGGCCGACCGACCGGCGGGTGGTTGCTCAGGTTCTCTGGAGAAATTGAGATGGCTAATCGAGGGAAGAAATTTCGCGCGGCGCGCGAGAAGGTGGATCAAACCAGGCGCTACACGTTTGAGGAAGCGGTGGAACTGGCCCTGCGGTGCTCCTATTCGCGCTTTGACGAGACCGTTGACATCGCGGTGCGTCTTGGGGTGGACCCGCGGCATGCCGACCAGATGGTTCGCGGTACCGTGGTGTTGCCAAATGGTCTGGGCAAGACCGTAAGGGTCCTGGTGTTCGCCAAGGGCGAAAAGGAAAAAGAAGCCATGGATGCCGGGGCTGATTACGCGGGCAGCGACGAACTGATCGCAAAGATCCGGGAGGGTTGGCTCGAATTCGATAAAACCGTGGCCACGCCGGACATGATGGGGCAGGTGGGGAAAATCGGCAAAATCCTTGGACCTCGAGGCCTAATGCCGAACGCCAAGCTGGGCACGGTGACCTTTGACGTGGACAAGGCGGTAAAGGAAATCAAGGCCGGCAAGGTGGATTTCCGGGTGGAAAAAACCGGTATCGTCCACGCGCCCATGGGCAAGGTATCGTTCGGGCAGGGTCTCCTGCTGCAAAACATGTCGAGCTTCATGGACATCATCATGCGGATCAAGCCGACCAGTGCCAAGGGCGTGTACCTGAAGGGGATCGCCATTTCCACCACCATGGGACCGGGCATTCAGATCGACCCCCTGGCGGTGAAAGGGCTAACCGGTTGACCGATGGATTGATTAACCTGGTGTGGTGCTTGGTTTGGCGCCACACCCTCAACGCACTGCCGTTTGATGTTTTCCGCCGTCTGAGACCGTAGGTACCCGGGGGCGTTTAAATCCGCACCGAGGGTGCGGGACCTACCGAGAAGGAGGAAACATCCAAACTGGATATTCAGCCTCACTATCGATAGGCGAGAGCGTGAAAGCACGTCGGCGGCGGAAGGGAGGGTTCAGAAACTTTGGAACGGGCCAAAAAAGCGGAACTGATCGCGGAATTGCGCGCCAAGTTGGAGCGTGCCAGCACCGCCGTTCTGACGGACTACAAGGGCCTGAGCGTCGAACAGATCACCCAGTTGAGGGATGCGTTGGCGGAGCAGGGGGTGGAATACCGGGTGGTGAAAAACACCCTGCTGCGACTGGCCAGTGAGCAGACTTCGGCCGAGCTGCTGAAGCCTCTGTTGACCGGGACCAACGCCGTTGCCTTCGGCTATGGCGATCCCAGTCTACCGGCAAGGATCTTGAAAAAGTATGCTAAAGATAGCGACAAGCTCAAGATCAAGGCGGGATTGCTGGGCCGCCGACTGCTTTCGGTCGATCAGGTGCAAGTTTTGGCCGATCTGCCGTCGCGGGAAGACCTGTTGGCGAAACTGCTCGGTACCCTCAATGCCGTGCCCACCGGATTGGTGACGGTGTTGAGCGGGGTACCGCGGGCCTTGGTGCAGGTGTTGGCTGCCATTCAAAAAGACAAAGAAAACGCTTGAACGATGCATCGATAGGAGGATCGGATAATGGTACAAATCAGCAAGGAAGATGTGATCAGCTTCATCGAAAACATGACCGTGCTCGAACTGAGCGAACTGGTCAAGGAGTTGGAGGAAAAGTTTGGGGTCAGCGCCGCCGCTCCGATGGCTTTCGCGGCGATGCCCGGCGCCATGGGCGGCGCGGAAGCCGCTCCGGTCGAGGAACAGACCGAGTTTGCGGTGGTGATCACCGCGTTTGGCGAGAAGAAGATCAACGTGATCAAGGAAGTCCGCGCCATCACCAACCTGGGCCTGAAGGAAGCCAAGGAACTGGTGGAGGGGGTGCCGGGGACGGTGAAGGAAGGCATTCCGAAGGAAGAGGCGGAAGAAATCGCCAAGAAACTGACCGAAGCCGGAGCCACGGTGGAGATCAAATAGTTGCCCGTTCCCTAAGATCTGATGGGAAGCCCCGCTTGTGGCGGGGTTTCCCATTTTCGCCAGGACCATCCGCCGGCGTCTCGGCGGCGCTTGAACCAGAGGCCCTGAATCGATAGTCCCTCAGGCCCGCAATTCAGCCGGGCGGCACGCCTTGCGGCGTGTTTCCAAGAGCCGAACGGCGAACCCCCCGAGTCGTGGAAGCCCCGGTAACGGATTATCGGGCGGCGCCGCGACGGGCGGTCGGCGGTTTGGTCGGCGGGGGCGAGAGCGGCTTCCGGATATCCATCGTCAGTGACCAGTCACCTGATGTGACAGGAGAGACCATGGCAACTGCTTTAACCCATGAGTACAGGGTGCGCAAGAGTTTTGGAAAGATTCGCAAGATCGTTGATATTCCAAATCTGATCCAAATGCAGAAGGAAAGCTACGGCAATTTCCTGCAGCTGGATTTGCCGCCTGATTCGCGTTCCAACAAGGGGCTTCAGGAGGTATTTCAGGGGGTTTTTCCGATTGCGGATTTCAGCGGCACGGCGTCGTTGGAATTCGTCGAGTACAGTTTCGGGGAAGTGAAATACGATGTGGACGAATGCCTGGCCCGAGGCATGACCTACGAAGCCCCGATCAAAATCGTCGTGCGCCTGGTTGTCTACGATGTCGATAAGGAATCCGCTACCCGCTCCATTCGTGACATCAAGGAACAGGAAATCTACTTCGGCACGCTGCCTCTCATGACCGACAACGGCACCTTCATTGTCAACGGTACCGAGCGGGTGATCGTCAGTCAGTTGCACCGTTCGCCAGGGATCTTCTTCGATCATGATCGGGGCAAGACCCATTCCAGCGGCAAGATCCTCTATTCCGCCCGCATCATTCCGCTGCGTGGTTCCTGGCTGGATCTCGAATTCGATCCCAAGGATATCCTTTACGTGCGCATCGATCGCCGGCGTAAACTCCCGATCACGGTGCTGCTCAAGGCCCTCGGCTATAGCTCGGAAGACCTGCTGAATTATTTCTATCCCAAGGAAACCATCATTTTCGACGACCAGGGTCAACCGTCCAAGGTGCTCGACCTGGCAACCTTGATCGGTACCCGGGCTCCGGAAGACATTCCGCACCCGAAGACCGGTGATGTCATCTACAAGAAGGCTCGGAAACTCGGTAAGCAGGCGGTCAAAAAGCTGCAGGATGAAGGGGTCACCAGTATCCCAATGGCCGCCGAAAGCCTGATTGGGCAGGTCCTGGCGCGGGATGTGGTCGATTTCGAAACCGGCGAGATCATTGCCGAATGCAATCAGACCGTCACCGAAAGCCTGCTCGAACAGGTGGCCGAGCGCGGTCTCCGTCAGTTGCAACTGTTGCACATGGAAGGGCCGGATGTCAGTCCGTCGTTCCGCAACACCATGCTGACCGACAAGGTGGACAGCCAGGAAGACGCCCTGATGGAAATCTACCGGCGGCTGCGACCGAGTAATCCGGCAACCAGGGAGGTGGCTCAGGATTTCTTCAACAACCTGTTCTTCAGCCCGGAAACCTATGATCTTTCCGAAGTCGGTCGGCTCAAACTGAACCTCCAACTGGGCCTCAATGTGCCGCTCGAACACCGGACCCTGCGCAAGGAAGACATCCTGACGGCGGTGCGCCACCTGATTCGCTTGAAGGACGCCCAGGGCCCGGTGGACGATATCGATAACCTCGGCAACCGCAGGGTGCGGGCGGCCGGCGAACTGCTCGAAAATCAGTACCGAATCGGGCTGGTGCGGATGGAGCGGGCGATCAAGGAACGCATGAGCCTGCAGGAAATCGAAGCGCTGATGCCTCATGATCTGATCAACGCCAAGCCGGTTTCCGCCGTGGTTAAGGAGTTTTTCGGCACCAGTCAGCTGTCCCAATTCATGGATCAGACCAACCCGCTGTCGGAAATCACCCACAAACGGCGACTCAGCGCCCTCGGCCCGGGCGGTCTTACCCGGGAGCGGGCCGGTTTCGAGGTCCGCGACGTGCATCCCACTCACTACGGCCGGATCTGTCCGATCGAGACCCCGGAAGGTCCCAACATCGGCCTGATCGTTTCCCTGTCCACCTTTGCTCGGGTCAACCCCTACGGTTTTATCGAAACGCCGTACCGCAAGGTGAGTGATGCCGTGGCCAGCGAGGAGGTGGTTTACCTCACCGCCATGGACGAGAAAGACCACCTGATCGCCCAGGCCAACGCTCCGCTCGACGATTCCAACCGCTACCTGCGCGACCAGGTGTCGGCGCGGAAAGCGGGGGAATTCGTGATGGTGCCGCCGGAAGAGATCCGTTACATGGACGTGTCGCCGAACCAGTTGGTGAGCGTGGCCGCATCGCTGATTCCGTTTCTCGAGCACGACGACGCCAACCGTGCTCTGATGGGTTCCAACATGCAGCGTCAGGCGGTGCCCCTGATCCAGACCCGAGCGCCGCTGGTCGGCACCGGGATCGAACGGATCGTGGCCCGCGACAGCGGGGTCGTGAGCGTGGCCAAACGCGCCGGGGTGGTGGAATATGTGGATGCCACCCGGATCGTGGTGCGCGCCGGCAATGAAGACAGCGTTCTCGATAGTGGCGTCGATATCTACAAACTGACCAAATTCCAGCGTTCCAACCAGAACACCTGCATGAACCAGAAACCGCTGGTGAAGCACGGCGAACGGGTGCTCAAGGGGCAGATTTTGGCCGACGGCCCTTCCACCGACTACGGTGAACTGGCCCTGGGCCGCAATGTCATGATCGCCTTCATGAGCTGGGGGGGGTACAATTTCGAAGATTCAATCCTGGTGAGCGAACGGATCGTGAAAGACGATGTGTTCACTTCGATCCACATCGAGGAATTCGAGGTCCTGGCTCGCGACACCAAGCTGGGCAAGGAAGAAATCACCCGTGATATTCCCAACGTCGGCGACGAGGCGCTGAAGGACCTGGACGAGAGCGGGATCGTGCGGATCGGCGCCTTCATCCGAGCGAACGATATCCTGGTGGGCAAGGTCACGCCCAAGGGGGAAAGCCAGCTCACGCCGGAGGAAAAACTGCTGCGGGCGATCTTTGGCGAGAAGGCGAGCGACGTTAAGGACACTTCCCTGCGGGTGCCGCCCGGGGTCGAGGGGATCGTGATCGATGCCAAGGTCTTTTCCCGCCGCGGGGTGGAAAAGGATGACCGGGCGCGGATGATCGAGACCGAGGAAATCGGTCGATTGATGAAAGACCAGCGCGATGAGCTGGATATCATCCGCAAGACCACCGTCAGGCGCCTGGCCGGGCTGCTCAACGGCAAGACCAGCGATCGGGCCATCAAGGACGGGCGCAAGGTGTACGTGCGCAAGGGCGAGGTGTTCGCGGAAGAACTGTTGAGCGAGTTGCCGAGCGGCTTATGGCGGGAAATTGCGGTAGCCGATGATGCCGCCATGGCGATGGAAGTGGAAAACATTTTCGACAATTACCGCGAACAGGTGACCATGGTGAAGGCCCTGTTCGAAGACAAGACCAAGAAACTGAAACGCGGCGACGAGCTGCCTCCCGGCGTGATCAAGATGGTCAAGGTGTACGTGGCGGTCAAGCGCAAGCTTCAGGTCGGCGACAAGATGGCCGGCCGGCACGGCAACAAGGGCGTGGTGTCACGGATCATGCCGATGCAGGACATGCCTTATTTCGCCGACGGGACGCCGGTGGATCTGGTGCTCAATCCGCTGGGGGTGCCGTCGCGGATGAATGTCGGTCAGGTGCTGGAAACGCATCTGGGCTGGGCCGCCGTCGGCCTCGGCAAGCAGTTGCGGGAATTGATCGAAAAGTTCAAGGAGCGGGAGACCCTCGAGGAAAAACTCAAGCGCATTTACAATAACCTGGAATTCGATGGTTATTTCAAGGACGCCGACGATGCCACCATCAAGGCCATGCTGCCGCAGCTAAAGGAAGGCATCCACGTGGCTTCACCGGTTTTCGACGGGGCCGACGAAGACGAAATCCGCGCTTTCCTGAAAGAAGCCGGCCTGCCGGAAACCGGCCAGACCATCCTTTACGACGGCCGGTTCGGCGAACCCTTCGATCAGCCGGTAACGGTCGGCGTCATGTACATGCTGAAGCTGCATCATCTGGTGGATGACAAGATCCACGCCCGTTCGATCGGCCCCTATTCCCTGGTGACCCAGCAGCCGCTCGGCGGCAAGGCTCAATTCGGGGGTCAGCGATTGGGCGAAATGGAAGTGTGGGCCATGGAAGCCTATGGCGCGGCCCACACCCTGCAGGAATTCCTCACCGTCAAGTCGGACGATGTGGCCGGCAGAACCCGCATGTATGAAAAGATCGTGAAAGGCGAAAACACGCTGGAGGCGGGTCTACCAGAATCCTTCAACGTGCTGGTCAAAGAGCTCCAGGCCCTGTCCATGGACGTCCAGCTGTTGGAAGACGAGGATCAAGGCGACTTCAGTTGAGGCCGTCGCCTGAACGCGATTTGCAGGTTGGGTCGGCCGCTCGGCAGCGGCCGGCGGCATTGGTCCGTGTCGGTCAGGTTGCCGCGGCCCGAATGGTTGCCAGGTATTGGGACACGGATCCGCGGGTCGCCGCGAGGGGGCCCTGCTCAAGGAGGATTCTTTGAAAGATTTCTACAGCTTCTTCACCAAACCCAAGGACCCGGTGGCGTTCGACTCGGTCAAGATCATGCTGGCGTCGCCGGAAAAAATTCGGGAATGGTCCTACGGTGAAGTCAAAAAGCCCGAAACCATCAACTACCGGACCTTCAAACCGGAGCGTGATGGCCTGTTTTGCGCCAAGATCTTTGGGCCGACCAAGGATTATGAATGCAATTGCGGCAAATACAAGCGCATGAAACACCGCGGCGTGGTCTGCGAAAAGTGCGGGGTCGAGGTCATTCAGTCCAAGGTGCGGCGAGAGCGGATGGGCCACATCGAATTGGCGGCGCCGGTGGCCCACATCTGGTTTCTGCGCAGCCTGCCGAGCAAGATCGGCAATCTGCTTGATCTGACCATGCGCGAACTGGAAAAGATCCTCTATTTCGATGCCTTCATCGTTACCGATCCGGGGGAAACCCCGCTCAAGCGGGCTGAACTGCTGACCGAGGAGCAGTATAGGCAGGCGGTGCAGAAACACGGTTCCGGGTTCAAGGCCGGGATCGGCGCGGAAGCCATCAAGGAACTGCTGATGGCTCTCGACCTGGAACAACTGGGGCAAGAGTTGCGCGTGGAAATGGCCGAAACCCATTCGGTCGCCAAACGCAAGAAACTGGTCAAGCGCCTGAAGGTGATCGAAGCCTTCCGGGAGTCGGAAAACCGCCCCGAATGGACCATCATGGAGGTGGTCCCGGTGCTGCCTCCAGACCTGCGCCCATTGGTGCCGCTCGATGGCGGCCGCTTCGCCACCAGCGATCTGAACGATCTCTACCGGCGCGTGATCAATCGCAACAACCGGCTGAAACGGCTGATGGAATTGAATGCGCCTGATATTATCATCCGCAACGAGAAGCGGATGCTGCAGGAAGCGGTCGATGTGCTGTTCGACAACGGCCGGCGCGGCAAGACCATCACCGGGGCGAACAAGCGTCCGCTGAAGTCGTTGAGCGATATGCTCAAGGGCAAGCAGGGCCGGTTCCGTCAGAACCTGCTGGGCAAGCGGGTCGATTATTCGGGCCGAACGGTGATCGTGGTGGGTCCAAACCTGCGGTTGCACCAGTGCGGGTTGCCCAAGAAGATGGCGCTCGAACTGTTCAAGCCGTTCATCTACAACAAGCTGGAAGAAAAAGGCTACGTCAATACCATCAAGGCGGCCAAGAAGCTGGTGGAAAAAGAAACACCGGAGGTTTGGGACACCCTGGACGAGGTGGTGCGGGAATTCCCGATCATGCTCAACCGGGCCCCGACTCTGCACCGACTGGGGATTCAGGCGTTTGAGCCGATTCTCATCGAGGGCAAGGCGATTCAGTTGCACCCGCTGGTCTGCACCGCCTTCAACGCCGACTTCGACGGCGACCAAATGGCGGTCCATGTGCCGCTTTCCATCGAGGCCCAGACCGAGGCCCGGGTGTTGATGATGTCCACCAACAACATCCTCAGCCCGGCCCACGGTGGCCCGATCATCACTCCGTCCCAGGACATCGTGCTCGGGATCTATTACATGACCCGCGAAAAACCCCTGGCCAAGGGCGACGGCCGGTTCTTCGCCAACCCGGGTGAAGTTCGACGCGCCTACGATGCCGACCAAGTGGCTCTGCATGCGCGGGTGAAGGTGCGGATGAAGGGTGAACGGGTGGACACCACGGTCGGCCGCATCCTGCTGGCCGAGATCCTGCCCGAGGAGATTCCCTTCGCCTTGGTCAATCAGGTGATGAACAAGAAGGCCCTGCTGGGTCTGATCGATCACTGCTACCGTTCCGCCGGGGTCAAGGCGACGGTGCTGCTGGCCGACCGCCTGAAGGACCTGGGTTACGCCTTCGCCACCCGCTCGGGTTTGTCCATGGCCATCAAGGACATGGTGACCCCGCATCGGAAACCGGCAATCGTTGAAGAGGCGTTCAACCAGATGCGGGAAATCGAGCAACAGTACAGTGAGGGGCTGATCACCGAAGGTGAGAAGTACAACAAGGTGGTGGACATCTGGTCCATGGCCACCGAGGAGGTGGCGGCGGAAATGATGGAGGAAATCGCCACCAGCACCATCACCACCCCGACCGGGGAAACGCGGGAAATGCCCTCGTTCAATGCGATCTTCATGATGGCTGATTCCGGAGCTCGCGGCAGCAAGGACCAGATGCGCCAGCTGTCCGGCATGCGCGGGTTGATGGCCAAACCCTCGGGGGAAATCATCGAAACCCCGATCACCGCCAATTTCCGCGAAGGCCTGACGGTGCTCCAGTACTTCATTTCCACCCATGGCGCCCGCAAGGGTCTGGCCGATACCGCCTTGAAAACGGCCAACTCCGGTTACCTGACCCGGCGGTTGGTGGACGTTTCCCAGGACGTGATCATCACCGAAGACGACTGCGGCACGGTCGACGGCATCGAAGTGGAAGCCCTGCTGGAGGCGGGCGAAATCATCCAACGGCTGAGCGAACGGATCCTTGGGCGGATTGCTCAGGAAGACATCGCCGATCCGGTGACCGGGGAAGTGCTGGTGGCTACCGGTGAACAGATCGACGAACGCAATGTGGGCTTGATCGAGGATGCCGGCATCGAGAAGGTGCCGATCCGGTCGGTACTCACCTGCCGCAGTCGCCAGGGGGTCTGTGCCAAATGCTACGGCCGTGACCTGGCCCACGGCAAGATGGTGGACAAGGGCGAGGCGATCGGCATCATCGCCGCACAGTCCATTGGCGAACCGGGCACCCAGCTGACCATGCGCACCTTCCACATTGGCGGTACCGCCAGCCGCCGCGTGGAACAGAGCTCGGTGAGCAACCGTTATCCAGGTATGATTCGGTTCGTCAACCTGCACACGGTGCGCAATCTGGATGGCGATCTGGTGGCGATGAACCGCAACGGTGAAATCTCCATCGTCAGTGAAACCGGTCGTGAACGGGAACGTTACGTCATTATTTACGGAGCCAAGCTCAAAATTCAGGACGGGCAGCAGGTGGAACCGGGTATCGTGCTGGCCGAATGGGACCCCTACACCACGCCGATCCTGACCGATGTGGAGGGCACCGTTAAGTTCGGGGATATCGGCGAAGGTCAGACCATGCAGGTAAAGCTGGATCCGGTCACCGGGAAATCCAGCAAGGTCATCGTCGAATACCGGGACGCGGACGTACGGCCCCGGATCTCGATCAAGAATGAAAAGGGCAAGACGGCCCGGGTCGGCGATGGGCATGCGCGTTATCACATGCCGGTGGGGGCGATCGTCATGGTGAGCGAAGGCGATCGGGTGTTTCCTGGTAATGTGCTGGCGCGAATCCCGCGGGAAACCACCAAGACCAAGGACATCACCGGCGGTCTGCCGCGGGTGGCGGAACTGTTCGAAGTGCGTAAGCCCAAGGAGCAAGCGGTCATCACGGAAATCGACGGGATGGTTCATTTCGGTAAGGACACCAAGGGCAAACGCAAGGTGGTGGTGGAACCGGACGTGGGCGAGCCGCGCGACTACCTGATTCCCAAGGGCAAACACATCAGCGTCCACGAAAGCGATTACGTTCGGGCCGGGGAAGCCCTGATGGATGGTACCCGCAACCCGCACGACGTGCTCAGCGTCAAGGGCGAAAAGGAACTGGCCAAGTACCTGGTGGATGAGGTGCAGCAGGTGTATCGGCTGCAGGGTGTGAAGATCAATGACAAGCACATTGAAGTGATCGTGCGTCAGATGCTCAAACGGGTGAAGATCAGCGAACCGGGTGACTCCGACTTTTTGGCCGGGGAGCACGTGGAAAAGCTGATCTTTGAGGAACTCAACCAAAATCTGGTGGAGCAGGGATTGCGGCCGGCGGCGGCTGAGCCATTGCTGCTCGGTATCACCAAGGCCTCGCTCAGCACTCAGAGCTTCATTTCCGCGGCTTCGTTCCAGGAAACCACCAAGGTGTTGACCGATGCCGCGACCGCCGGGAAAGTAGATTTTCTACGCGGCCTCAAGGAAAACGTCATCATGGGCCGATTGATCCCGGCCGGCACCGGTATGAAGCGCTACCGCGCGCTGTCGCGATGAGGAACCGGCGATGCAAGGATGAAAAGCCCTTGACAATGACAAGCTAAATCTGTAGGAAGAGTGGATTTCGGAGCCTGGGGGCGGAGCCGCTAATTGCGGCCGCCCGCAAAGAAGCGAGAGAAACCGGAGAAAATAGCATGCCGACGATCAATCAGTTGGTCAGAAAAGGTCGAAAAAGGGTCGTCAAGAAGTCGAGCACGCCAGCGCTGCAAAGTTGTCCGCAAAAGCGTGGCGTCTGCGTGCGCGTGTACACGACCACCCCGAAAAAGCCCAACTCGGCCCTGCGTAAAATCGCTCGAGTCCGCTTAACCAACGGGATTGAAGTGACTTCATACATCCCTGGTATCGGGCACAACCTGCAAGAGCATTCGGTGGTGCTGATCCGCGGCGGCCGTGTTAAGGACTTGCCCGGCGTACGCTATCACATCATTCGCGGCACCCTGGATGCCCTGGGAGTTTCGGATCGTCGGCAGGGGCGGTCCAAGTACGGGGCGAAAAGGCCGAAGTAGCGAAGCTGCATGGCAGTTCGCGGGCCAAGGCTTCCCTGACCCAAGCCCTGGTTAACTTTTGCCTCAAATGACGGCACAGATCGAGGAAGGCAATGCCAAGAAGAAGAGAAGTTCCCAAACGTGAAGTTCTGCCAGATCCGAAATTCAACGGCAAGCTGGTGGCGAAGTTCGTCAATAACCTGATGCGCAAGGGCAAGAAGAGCTTGGCGGAGAGAATCCTTTATGGGGCGTTCGAGTTGATCGAACAGCGCGGCAAGCAGGACCCCCTGGATGTCTTCCACAAGGCCCTGGACAATGTTCGGCCGGTCATCGAGGTCAAATCGCGAAGAGTCGGTGGTGCCACCTACCAGGTCCCGGTTGAAGTCCGCTATCCGCGCCGTGACGCCTTGGCCATGCGGTGGCTGATCGGGTATGCCAAGCAGCGTTCGGAGCGTACCATGATGCAGAAATTGGCCGGAGAATTCATGGATGCAGCGCAAAGCCGCGGGGCCGCGATCAAGAAGCGGGAGGACACGCACCGCATGGCGGAGGCCAATAAGGCCTTTGCCCACTATCGGTGGTAGTGACCAAAGCCCTCATTCTCCGGAATGAGTGTGAACCTATTCAGTGATAGAGACGAATCAGCGAGGAGGAATCGCGATGGCGAAGAAGAAGTTTGAGCGGACCAAGCCGCATGTCAACGTGGGGACCATCGGTCACATCGACCATGGCAAGACGACTTTGACGGCGGCGATCACCAAGCAACTGGCGACGCGCGGCGGGGCGACGTTCGTGCCGTTTGATCAGATCGACAAGGCGCCGGAAGAGCGCGAGCGCGGGAT
>MNZR01000035.1 GCA_001873705.1 Syntrophobacteraceae bacterium CG2_30_61_12 | reverse complement strand
GGCGAGCAGGCAGCAACCACCAGCGTGTTCACCCCTTCACCTTCGATATCACCCTGGATCAGGACCAGGCCTTCAGCGCTGCACAGATAGGGATGCTGTTTACAGACCTGGGCCTTGTATTCAGCGCCGGCGACCTTGACCAGTGCTTCCACCTCCAGCGCGTCACCAATGCCGCAACCGGTGCAGACATAGAAACCAAGTTTCTTTTCCATCAATCTACCTCCTGCCCACTACCTGGATGGCTTTGAGAACCGCGGCCGTCGCGTCCTGTACACTGGTCGAAACATCCACCGGGTGCCGGGCACAGCCGGCGCCGATGATCCCCGGGACCTGCCGGCTGCCGAGAACGAAGCCGTTGTCATCACAGTCCACCGCGGCGAACGGCACCCAGTCCTTGGTGTTGGGGACCATCCCGGTGGCCAGCACCACCAGATCGAATTCATCGGTCAGGATCCGGCCCGACTGCTGATCCTCCACCTGCACCGTGACCCTGCCGGTATCCGCGTTGTCGCGGATTTCTCCGGCTTTGCCCTTGATCAGATGGACCCGCGGATCGGCCTGGACCCGGGTGTAAAAATCCTCGTATTTGCCGATCGCCCGAACATCGATGTAGAAAATGGTGGCTTCCGCCTCCGCGTCCTGCTCCAGCAGATAGGTGGCCTGCTTCAGCGAGGCCAGGCAGCAGACGCCGGAACAGTAGGGAAGATGATTTTCATCACGCGAGCCGGCGCATTGGATGAAGGCCACCCGTTTGACCGGCGCTCCGTCCGAAGGTCGCTGGATGACCCCGGCGGTGGGGCCGTTGGCCGCCGCCAGGCGCTCCAGCATCACATTGCTGATCACATTCTTATGCTTGCCGAAGCCGTAATAGGCGATCTTTTCCGCTTCGTAAGGGTGCCAGCCGGTGGCCAGGATCACCGCGCCCACCTTGAGGTCGAAGCGCTCGGTTTGCATCTCCAGATCCACCGCGCCATACGGGCAGGCGGCCTTGATCTTTTTCGCCTCAGGGGTCCCCACCACCTCGGGCGCCAGCAGGTAACGCATCGGGAACGCGAAATCATGCGGCAGATGGATCGATTTCACCCGGTCCAGGCCGTAATTGAAGGGATTGGCAATTTCGGTCTCGGCGGCGGCCACGCAATCGCCGCAGCCGGTGCAGCGCTCGTTCACGTAGCGCGGAGCGAGAGCGATGGTGACGTCGAAATGGCCCGCTTCGCCGCTGATTGTTTCCACCGTGGCCAGGGTGAAAAAGCGCACCAGCGGGTTCTGTTTGATCCGCCGGAAGTTGATCTCGAGACCACAATTGGGGGGGCAGAGCTTGGGGAAATATTTGTTCATCCGCGCCACCCGCCCGCCCAGATAGGGTTCGCGTTCCACCAGGTAGACCTGGTAGCCCGCTTCCGCGGCTTCAACGGCGGCGCTGATCCCCGTAATCCCCCCGCCGATGATCAAGATGCCTTGTTCGCTCACACGTTCTGCCATGGGCTGTCCTCCATGATCCTTGATTCCATTGCCACCTTCCATTTGCCATTCGCATCACCGCGATCGGCCGTCACGGCCCACCAATAACACATGCCAGGCGAAAATGGACAGTCAGCGTCGCATTGCTGTGCAGACCCTGGTCCGTTATTAGGGATCGGCCCCCCGGTCCGTGCCAGGCTCAAACAAAAAACCTCCAGGCGCCGAAGCACCTGGAGGCTGATCGTCCACTGATGAAGCTTAGACGGGCAGGTTGACGATCGGGACCTTCTTCATGGTCCACTTATTGGCCTTGGCGTCATAGACCGAATTCACGAAGCACTTCCAGTTGACTTCGTCCATCTTCGGGAAGTCGGCGCGGAAGTAGTAACCCGGCCAACGGCTTTCCTCACGGAACATCACATGCCGCAAATGACTCTCGGCGATGCAGGTCCGATGCACGTTTTCCCAAACCCTCATGAGTTCGTGCAGGTCCTGGGCAGCCAGCTTGGCGCTGTCTTCCTTCAGCATGGTGAGCAATCCAAGAGCACAATCCAGGCTGCTCTTATTGGTGCTGAAATTAGCCGTAACACCGCCGACGTACTCGTCCATCATCTTCTGCAGCCGGAACATGTACATCTTCGGCTTCATGAAGTTGGGGTTGATGTCCGGATCGCTGGAGATCGCCCCAAACTGCTCGAACAGAGCCAGAGGAGCCAGGATCTTGTCCCTCAGGGCTTTGATCTGGGCATCGTCGACCTTGGGCGCCGTATTGTGATCCATGATGTAGGCGATCGCGCCCTTACCTGCGATCCGGCCTTCAGCATGGGACCCGGAGGAGAACTTGTGGGAAGAAGCACCGGCACCATCACCAGCGGTGAACAGGCCGGGGATCGTGGTCATGTGGTTGTAGACCCCGATCGCTTCCCATTGCTTCTTGTACTCGGCCGGCATCACGTCTTCCGGACCACAAACCCAGGCACCGGAAGCGCCGGAGTGGGAACCGATGAAGTACGGTTCGGCGGCGGCGATTTCCGACGGCTTCTCTTCCGGCTGGATGTTGCTGCCGGCCCACAGCAGGGCCTGAGCAATGGTCATATCCAGGAAGTCTTCCCAGGCTTCGTTCTCGAGTTCTTTCATCTTCTTCTTGAAAGCCTTGGGATCGTCTTTGTAAGCGGCGGCGATATTGGCGATGGCTTCTTCCGTCCGCATGTAGATGGGTCCCTTACCGGCGGCCACGTCTTCCAGCAGGAGCCAGTTGCGCAGGTTGGCCGGGATCGGCTTAGCCAGTCCATAAGGAGCGTATTCCTGGAGTTCGCCCTTGCGCTCCACCATGTATTCCTGACCCATGGCGTTGGTGGCCCGCGATTTGAACAGCAGGAACCAGGCGCCGACCGGGCCGTAACCGTCTTTGAACCGGACCGGGATGAAGCGCACTTCCTGGCAGGTCATTTCGGCACCGGCCATGATGGTGAAATAAGCGGACGAACCGCTGTTCCACGGCGGATACCAGGCGCGCCCAAGGCCTTCACCAACCGACCGGGGACGGAACACATGCACGGCGCCGCCCATGAGAGCTATGGTGGCTTTCGCCTTGAACACGTAGAACTTATTTTCACGTACGCTGAAGCCCACGGCACCGGCGCACTTGCCGTCCACCATCAGGGGATCGACGATGAAAATGCGTTCGTACAGGATTTCATCCAGGGGACCCAGTTCCTTCAGGGCGTTCTTGGCGGCTTCGGCCACCAGCACCTTGTAGGATTCGCCGTTGATCATGACCTGCCAGCGGCCTTCATGCACGTACTTGCCATTGGCGTCTTTCCAGATCGGCAGGCCCCATTTTTCGAACAGGTGCACGGAGGAATCAACGTGCCGGGCGATATCGTAAACCAGGTCTTCACGGGAGACACCCATGAGGTCCTGGCGAACGTACTTGACGTAATCTGCCAGGGTGTTGTCACCCTCGGCATAGCCGACGTATTCGTTGATCGCGGAAAGACCCATGGCCACGGCGCCGGAGCGATCCATGGCGGCCTTGTCCACAACCGTCACTTTCAGGTTGTTCTTTTTTGCCCAATACGCTGCCTCGAAAGCGGCGCCACAAGCCGACATACCACCGCCACAGATCAAAAGATCGGTATCCACCACGACGGTTTGGAAATCGGAAGGTTTCATCTGTTCACCTCCTTATGGGTGTTATTTCTTCAGGGTGGGAAGCTCTTTGGCCCACGTGGAAGCGGGTTCCGTGCACAGAACGGGGCTCTTGAGGTCATCCGTACCCGTAGCGAAGCCGCCCAACGGTACCGCCTGGCCTTCAGCGGTGGTCCGGATCGGGAACTTGAAGCGTTTCACCTGGCCGCTGCGGAACTTCACCGTCCACATGATGTCTTCGGAGCCGCGAAGCGGCACGCAGGAGGCGCCCATCGGGACGAAGTCGGCGTAGGCACGAACGTCAATGGCTTGCTGCGGACAAATCTTCACGCAGTTGTAGCACTCCCAGCACATTTCAGGAGCGCGGTTGTAGCCCTTCATCTTCTCTTTGTCGAGAACCATGAGATCGTTGGGGCAGATGTACATGCAGGCCGTCTTGTCCTGGCCCTTGCAGCCATCGCATTTTTCCATAATGACATAACTTGGCATAACTTTACCTCCTAAAGGTTACCCACGCTTGCGCTTACCCTCACCTGCCCGGTCCTTCCCGGGTGCGGTTGCCAATGTTCCGGCCACACCTCCTTTCTTACACAGCCTCCGCTCTCCCGTCCTCGGGGAGAGCGGCCAAACGGTTGATATTCTCACCTGAAGCTATTTTTTCTTCACATCGCCGGTGGCGGCGCCATGCAACTTGATCTCCACCTTCTCTTCCAAACCGGCATAGTAGGCTTGCAGGATCTTCACCACTTCCGGACGCGAAAATTCCTTCGGCAACTCGCCGCCTTCGGACAGGGTCTTACGGACCATGGTGCCGGAAAGCAGCAGCCGGTCTTCCTTGCCATGCGGGCAGGTGCGCATGGAAGCCATGCCCATGCACTTGAAGCAATGGAAGGTCCAGTCGATCTTGAGCGGCTGCAGGACCAGAGCGTTCTTGGGGATATCTTCGAAAATCTTCTGAGCGTCGAACGGGCCGTAGTAATCGCCCACGCCGGCATGGTCACGACCGACGATCAGGTGGCTGCAGCCGTAGTTCTGCCGAAACACCGCGTGGAGCAGGGCTTCGCGGGGACCGGCGTAACGCATTTCGGCCGGATAACCGCCCTGAACCACGGTATTCTTAACGAAATAGTTTTCCACCAGGGCGTTGATCGCCTTCACCCGGACATCGGCCGGAATGTCTCCGGCTTTCAGCTTGCCCACTAGTTGATGAATGTACAGACCGTCCATCACTTCCACCGCGATCTTGGCCAGGAATTCATGGCTGCGGTGCATCGGGTTGCGCAACTGCAGGGCCGCGATCGTCTTCCAACCCTTGTCCTCGAAAATTTTGCGGGCTTCGGCCGGACGCTGATAAACATCGGCGAACTGGGCGGGGTAGAAGCTTTCACTGATGACCTTGACCGGTCCCGCCAGGTTGACGTCTTTTTGACCCATGACCTTGGCCACGCCGGGATGACCCGCGGCGTCGTTGGTCCCGAACACCGACTTGCATTCGTGGACCTTATCGATGGCGTATTTCTCGGTGACCGTCATGGTGCCGAGCACTTCATCGTTTTCCTCATCCCACAGGGCCACTTCTTCGCCGTTCTTCAGGCCGTCTGCCGTGGCCTTGTCCGCGGAGAGCGTGATCGGGATGGGCCAGAAGGTGCCGTCGGCCATCAGGTATTTGTCGCAAACGCCCTTCCAGTCGGCGGCGCCCATGAAGCCGTCGAGCGGGGTGAACGCGCCGATTCCCAGCATGATCAGGTCGGAGGCTTCCCGGCTGGTCATGGGCACCCGTTTCAGGCCGGCCGCCTTCTTCTGTTCGGCCTTCAAGGCATCGCCTTGCAGCAGCAACGGTTTCAGCTTTTGATCTTTTCCATGGGGAGGAACCAACTTCGACATAGCCATTCTCCTTTTACGGGTAATATGGTATTTCGCGATGCCCCGGTTACCGGCGGAGCGCCAGTTTGTGCATAATGTTGCAAGGTGATTATAGCGGGATAAGGTGGTGTGTCAAGTGAAAATTTACGCAATTCCACCAGCGAGTTGCTTCGCTTTGGTTGGCTGTTCGTTGGTTGTTCGTTGGTTGTTGCCCCTGGCTGGGTGGCTTTCAGACTTCAAGCCTTGGCCCCGGCAAGCATGCCCTTCAGCCGATCGCGTTCGGCCCGAGCGGTTCTGATCTGTTCCCGAAGGCGCTCGCTATCCGCCGCATCCGGCGGCGCCGCCGCCAGTTGGCGTTCCAACTCTTCCACCTGTTTCATCAGCCGGTACAATTCACCGGTGATCGCGCGGATGCTCACGCCTCAACCACCCTTTCCGAATTCGCCCTGGATCTGCATCGAGCGAGTGAAAAAAAATCACACTGGCTAAAAACCTGGGGCTTGATCATCGTTAGGGCCATTTCAAACAAGATCTCCCACGGAGGCACGGAGGACACAGGGAAAGTCCGAGGTTTTTCCCCGTGTTCTCTGTGTCTCCGTGCCTCTGTGGTGAAAGCTTGTTGCGGTGGCCGCCCGCGCCAATCAGCTTCGGGATCGCGCGTAGCGCTGGTAGGCCCTTGAAAAGTCGTCAAAAGCCGAGAGCGGCAGCCGCAAATCGAAGCCCTGCCCGGCTGGGATGTGATCTTCATCGAGCCCAGGATTGAGCTGGCGAAGGCCGCTAACAGGCACCCCGGTCCAGCTGGAAATCTGCTTCAAGCTGAGAGCATTCTGAATCCCGCGATAGACCGCATAGGGTTCCGGCACCGGCCCTTTGCGCTCGAACCCGTAGCGCTCCAGGTTCCGAGCCACATGGATCGCCGCCAGGACCTTGGGCACAAACTGCCGCGTTTGCACACTCAACCGCCGCATTTGATGGAGTTCCCAGTAGGTCTCCACATCCACCCGGTCCAGGGCCCTGGCCACCACCTCGCCGCCGGCGTTGTAAGCTGCCAGCACCAAGGGCCAGGACCCGAAGCGCAGGTACAAATCGCTCAGATATTCGGCCGCGGCCCGGGTCGATTTGACCGGGTTTAGGCGCTCGTCCACTTTGTTTCCCACCTTGAGCCCCAGCGACCGAGCAGTGCCCGCCATCAATTGCCAGGGGCCGGCCGCTCCCTGCTGGGACCGGGCATTCACCCGGAACCGACTTTCCACCAGAGCGATATAGACCAATTCCGGTGGCACTCCGTGCTGCTCCAAGATGGCCATCATTTCCGGCAGGTGAGTGAGGGAACGATTGAGGGCCTCGGCAAAAGTCCTTCGTCCCTTACCCTGGTAATGATCAATGTACTTGGAGACCGCGGGATGATTAGGAATGTTGATGGAAGAATGGCGTAGGCCGGGCGAAGCACCGGTCGGCTGCGGTGTAATCGGCACCCGGTCGGGGCTGAGAAGCGACCTGGTCGGATCCAGCGCGGGCAATCCCCGCGCTCCGCTCCACCCTGGATCGTCCACCCGGTGAAATTCCTCGGGCACCCGGGAATTGGCGAGGACCGGTGCAGCCTGGCCCACCACCCAGAGCAGGAGCCCCAACCAGATCGGCAAGGTCCCCAGCCACCTGGGCAAACTGCCTGTTCCGGTGCGCAAACTCGGCCCCCGCCTGGGCATTTCGGCCGTAGCGGTTGTTGCGACGCTCATCGTCATCGTCACCCATACTCAGCGCGCCGTCCTGGACCCATCCGAGAAGCTCGAATGAAGCATTAGGCCTCTCCAGGAAGCGGCCGCTTCCCGCCTCGATTGCTCGGTCAGCCGCCGTTTTGGGACCCTCTCGGGTGCGCTGCATGCGCCCACCATCGGGCGTTCTGTGCTTTATTAGCAGTGATCGCCGCCGTTACGCAACCGCCGTATGGGAGGATTTGAACGCTGCTCGCTTGGCATTTTCCGTTAAGCATCATCAAACTTCGCTTTTCCTCTTCGATCCTTCGGATTCCGGACTAACGGTTGGAAAACCGCCAAGCCGGCATCGCTAGATGACGCAGCAGAGCCATTCCGCGGAGGCCGGGGGGTGGTTCCGGATTTCTTGCCTGACATCACCCCGTCATTCCCGTAGGATTAATGCGGGAATCCGAACTGGTTCGGTAATGCCCAGGGTGGGTAACCGTTGCCGGCGCCGTTCCGGTTGGCGGGATGAGCGGCCCGCGGGAATTGCGATTGCGATTGCGATACCGATACCGAGGGGCGGAGGGATTATCGATCGCGGCATGTAGGGAATGACGATCCGGTGGGACCCTCAATTGAACCATGCCCAATCACAGCATGCTCGAACCGGCTCCAGAGGAAATTTCGCAATGCTTGGCTCCAATTCCAAAGCGGCGCTTGCCGCGGTCCTGCTGGCGGCTGTTCCCGCTTTCATGGGGATCGCAAGCTGGGGCCTGGCACGCGGCATCGAGCCCTTTGTCACCTGGTACTACTGCTTCGCCTGGTGGTCTTACATCGCACTGGTGGAAGCCTGGCTCCATCGCCGCGGCGGCAACTCCGAGCTTTGGCGGCGGCCGAAGGCTTGGTTCGAGCTGCTGCCGGTTTCGATCGGGGTCTGGTTGATCTTTGAACTGTACAATTTTCGGCTGCACAACTGGCACTACCTCAACCTGCCCGACTCTACCCCGGTACGCTGGCTCGGCTACAGCCTGGCTTTCGCGACGGTGCTGCCGGGCCTGTTCGCTTCCCGGCGGCTGCTGAATCACCTTGGCTGGTTCACCGCGGCCGACTGCCCGCCGCTGGTTTGCAGCGACCGCATTCTGACGACCCTCCAGGTACTTGGCGGCCTGTTCCTGGCGGCACCGCTCATCTGGCCCCAAGTCGCCTTCCCCTGGATCTGGCTCGGGTTCATTTTGCTGTTGGAACCGCTGAACTACCGAATGAAGGTGCCATCGCTCCTGCAGGACCTGGCAAACGGTCGCCCCGGCCGCCTCTATCAACTGCTCGCGGCCGGGCTCTGGTGCGGCTTGCTGTGGGAATTCTGGAACTACTGGGCCGGATCCAAATGGGTCTACACCCTGCCCTTGTTCAACCGGCCGCGGCTGTTCGAAATGCCCCTGGCCGGGTTTCTCGGCTTCCCCCCATTTGCGCTCGAATGCTTCGCCATGGTGAGCACGATCCAGGTGCTTCGCGACCGGGCCCGCACTCGATTGAGCCGCCCGACCCGCCGCCGCCTGGCCCTGGTGATTTGGGTGCTGGTGCTGCTGGCCTTCCTGGGCGCCTTTTCCGGGATTGACCGGTTCACCGTTCGCTCCTATCATAGCGTCTTCTGAATGTTGAACATTACACGCCGTCGTTCCGTCACCGCGAGGTTCACCCAGCCGCCCCCATGAATCATCAACAGCAATCGCCGCCGCCGTTCGCCGCCGTTATCAATCTGGGATGCGTGAAGAATCTGGTGGACAGTGAAGTCCTGCTTCACCAGCTCACCCTGGCCGGTTTTCAGTTGACCGCGGAACCTGCGCGGGCCGAGGTCCTGGTGGTCAACACCTGCGGGTTTCTGGAAAGCGCCGTGAGCGAAGCCATCGACACCCTGCTCGAAGCCGCCGGCCACAAGCAGACGGGGGCCTGCCGCCGGCTGGTGGCGGTGGGCTGCATGGTCCAGCGCTACGGCAAAAAACTGCCGCAACTGCTGCCGGAAGTGGATCTGTTCATCGGCACCTCGTTCTACCAGCAGTTCGGCCGCATTTTGCGCGCGCATCTCGACGGTGACCCGCGCCGGGTCTGGATCTCGCGGCCCAATCAGAACAGCGACCACCGCCCCGATCGGATTCTGGCCACACCGTTCTACTCGGCTTATGTGAAGATCGCGGAAGGCTGCAGCAACCAGTGCACCTTTTGCATGATCCCCCGATTGCGCGGACCCTACCGGAGCCGCACCATCGACGACATCGCCGGTGAAGTCGAGGAACTGGTCGCGGCCGGGGTGCGCGAAGTGAACCTGGTGGCCCAGGACACCTCCCGATTCGGCCTGGACCGGGGTCGACCCGATTCGCTCGCGCGCTTGTTGGAGCGACTGGACCAGGTTCGCGACCTGGCCTGGGTCCGGATCCTCTATACCCATCCCCGGCAGGTCACCGACGACCTGCTCCGAACCCTGGCCGCGTCCGCCAAGGTGGTGCCCTATCTGGACATCCCGTTGCAACACTGTGTGCCCAAGGTCCTTCGAGCCATGCTGCGCGAAGACGCCCACCCGGACCCGCGGCGATTGCTGGCGACGATCCGTGAAGCGATTCCCGGAGTGGCCATTCGCACCTCGTTGATGGTGGGGTTTCCTGGAGAAACCGCCGACGATTTTAACCACCTGCTGGCTTTCGTTGAGGAAGTTCAGTTCGATCACCTGGGGGTCTTCGCTTTTTCCGCCGAACCTGGGAGCCGGGCCGCCCGCCTTGCCGATCGGGTGCCGAACGCCGTCGGCGAACACCGCCGAACCGAACTCATGGCCCTGCAGCAGCGCATTTCCCGGGACCGGCTGCGGCGTTATCCGGGCACGGTGCAACCGGTGCTGGTGGAAGGTCCGCACCCGGAAACCGAACTGCTGGTCCAGGGCCGCATGCCCACTCAGGCGCCGGAAGTGGACGGGGTGGTGCTGATCACCGAGGGCGAACTGGAAATCGGTCGGATCACGCCGGTGCGGATCACGGCCGCTCACGACTACGACCTGGAAGGGACCCCCGTGCTCAATCCCTCGACCGGCCCTTATCATCGTTTTGGCCCATTTGAATGAAGATTAACCACGGAGTTCACAGAGAACAGTGAGAAAACCTCTTCATTTCGAAGTCTCCTCTGTGACCTCCGTGCTCTCTGTGGTGAATCATTCCCATAAAGGGGCCGAAGCGATGATCATCGCCACTCGACCGAATCCGGCGCGTTCGAACCCGATCCTGATCCGGACGGCTTCCGATAGACCGCGATCGCGGCGAAATGGGTGCATGGCGCTCGACCCCGTTCGGGTGCGCTCCTCGAAAGCTTTTGACAGTGACCCGGTTTTTCGTTATGAACCAGAGACTTTGCCGGAAGTTTACGCCTGCCCCCGGGCCGGTACTTTGTGCCAATCGAAGCGCCACCGCGCCGGCTCGCCGCTGCTGCGTTGGTCACTTTCTCGCAAGGAGCCCCAAGCCCTGCCGTGAACCCATCGACCCAGCGAGAAATGGACCCTGTCTATAGCGCCTCCGGACTCAAGGCGGTCATCACCGCCAGGATTCGGCCGGACCTGGAGCGGATCGAAGCGGAAATTCAGCAGCACCTCGATTCCAGCGTGCCTCTCATTGGGGTCGTGGGCAGCCACATCATCCGTAGCGGCGGTAAACGCCTGCGCCCGCTGCTGATGATTTTGAGCGCCCGGATGTGTGGTTACCAGGGCCGAGGCGATGCCGCCCTGGCGGTGGTGTTTGAATTCCTGCACGCCGCCAGTCTGCTTCACGACGATGTGGTGGACAACGCCGAAGTGCGCCGCAAGCAGCCGGCGGCCAATACCATCTGGGGCAATCCCGCGGCGGTTCTGGTGGGGGATTTTCTCTATTCCAAATCGATCCTGATGACGGTGGGCCATGGCAATCCGCGGATCCTCGAGGTGTTGACCGACACCACCACCAAAATGGCCGAAGGCGAAGTGCTGCAACTGATCCACGCCGACGATCTGGAGTTGGATGAAGCCGCCTATCTCGAGGTGATCATCCGCAAGACGGCGGTGTTGATCAGCGCGGCGTGTCGGATCGGAGCCATTTTCGGCGGCGCCGACAGCTCCCGGGAACAGGCCCTGTATCGCTACGGCCACCATCTGGGGATCGCTTTCCAGTTGATCGACGACCTGCTGGATTATACCGGCAGCGCCACGGAACTCGGCAAACCGGTGGGCAACGACTTGCAGGAAGGCAAAGCCACCCTGCCCCTGATTTACGCCATGGCGAACGCCGACGAGGCCGATCGGGTGCGCCTGCGCACCCGGTTCAGCGCCGATCGAATTGATGAGCAGGATTTCCGGACCGTGCGGCAGATCGTCGAGCTCCGCGGCGGGCTCGATTACACCCGGCGGCAGGCCGTGCATCATCTGACGGAAGCCAAGGCGGCGCTGAGCGTGTTCCCGGATCAGCCGAGCAAGGAAACCCTGCAAATGATCGCCGACTATGTGCTGCATCGCAGGGTGTGAGCAACCGATCAGAGGCGGGTGCGGGGGCAGGGCCTTTCCTCAGCCGCTCAGCTCCATTGGCGCAATGCCCTGACGGGCGCTGTACCCACTCAGGGTGCCCCGCTCCACCTTCCCCGCCCGAGCAGCCGCGGGCTTCCAGGGCAAGGCGTGAAGCTCCATGGCCAGAATTCTGATGGTCGACGACGACCCCATCGCCCTCAAGCAGATGCGGCGCATTCTCGGGAAAGAGGGCCATCAGGTGCGCGGCTACACCAGTCCGCTCAAGGGCTTGAATTCGCTCAAGACCCAGGGCTGTGACCTGCTGGTGACCGATCTCCGGATGGCGGAAATGGACGGCCTGGAATTGCTCCAGGCCGCCAAACGGGAGTGCCCGCTGCTGGAAGTGATCCTGGTCACCGGCTACCCGAGCCTGGACGGAGCCGTCGAAGCAGTCAAATCCGGCGCCTATCACTATCTGGCCAAGCCGTTCAGCCCGGATCAGTTGCGTTCGACGGTGGAGCAGGCGCTGGCCGTAAGGGAACTCAAAGCCGGCTGGGACGGCGCCGCAGGGCCGGCCGGAGAACCACTGCCGGCCCCGCTGCTGCTCGGCAAATGCCCAAAAATGGCGCTGGTCGATACCCTGATCCGCCAGATCGCGCCCACCGAATGCAATGTGCTGATCACCGGGGAATCGGGTACCGGCAAGGAAGTGGTGGCCAAAAGCATCCACGCGCGCAGCGCCCGCCGCTCGGGGCCCTTCGTGGCGCTCAATTGCGGCGGCCTCAACCCGGAACTGGTAGCCAATGAACTGTTCGGCCACGAAAAGGATGCCTTCACCGGGGCCCGATCACGCAAGATCGGGCTGATTGAAACGGCCAACGGCGGCACCTTGTTTCTCGATGAAATCGGCGAAATGGCCGAATCGATGCAAGTCAAGTTGCTGCGCGTGCTGCAGGAACGCGAACTGTTTCGGGTCGGCGGCACCCAGGCGGTCCCGGTGGATTTGCGCATCATTGCCGCCACCGCCAGAGACCTCACCGCCGCCGTGGTGCAGGGCGCGTTCCGGCAGGACCTGTACTACCGGATCAACGTGGTCAACATCAAACTGCCGCCGTTGCGGGAGCGCCGCGAAGACATCGGGCTGCTGACCTACCACATGCTCGGCAAAGCCAATGCACGCACCGCTAAGCGGATTGAAAACATCTCCGCGGCCGCCCTCAAACTGCTTCAGGAATACAGCTTTCCCGGCAACGTGCGGGAGTTGGAAAACATCCTGGAACGCGCCGCCGCCCTCTGTTCGGGCAACACCATTCAGGTCGCCCACTTGCCGCCGGACCTGGCTACTTTGCAACTGCTGCCGCTGGGCTCCGGCAACCCTCAGCCGCTGCTGAAACTCGATGAATTGGAAGAAGAATACATCCGCCATGTGCTCCAGTTGACCGGCGGCATGCGCGCGGAAGCGGCGCAGATGCTGGGCATCGATCGCAGTTCCCTGTGGCGCAAGATGAAGAAGTACGGGATCGAATGATGAGTCTGGATTCGCTTTAGGGCCATTTCAGACAAGCTCTACCACGGAGGCCCGGAGGACACAGAGTAGAATTTGTTTTTGCAGATCGGGAGATGCCGATCTGCAAAAAAGCACTCCCTTCGGGGTGAGATTTTGCCAGGCCCTCGTCTCCCGGCCGGGCAAAAAAATAGTCACCTCCGAGTTCTCCGTGCCTCCGTGGTGCAAGCCCCGGGTGGCGGCCGCAAGATTCGTTGCATTCCGCAACACAACTCGGCGTTCTTGCAACATCGGTGAAAACCGGCTGCGTCCGGGCGCCTGCCCGCCGGCCACCCGCCTGCCCCGTAAATCGCAACGGCGGACCGTCCGCAAGATCCCAGCCATCCCTCCTGAAATCTCATAAATCCAAGCTATTAGGGAATCCTTCGCCGCTGGCACCAAGATTGCCTTGAACCCTGCCCACTATGCAGCAGCGCATTCTGGTCCTATTCGAACAAGAACTGGTCAGTCAGGCGGCCCTGAGATCGGCCCGCGAACTGGCCCTGCGCCTGGGCGCCTCGGTCACGTTACTGATGCTGATCGCGATGAGTTTCGGCGATCGCCTGCTGCTCAGCTCGAAACGACGCACCGTGCGTCAGGTGGAGGAGCGCGTGGGTCAGCGCCTGGACCAACTCAAGACACTCTATCTGGCCGACGGAATCCAGGTGGATACGGATTGGCGTCTGGGAGATCCGGCCGAGGAACTACTGAAGTTCC
>MNZR01000326.1 GCA_001873705.1 Syntrophobacteraceae bacterium CG2_30_61_12 | reverse complement strand
TCTCGCGTTGCGCGCCGGCGATGTCAAGCCGATGGGCCTGATCGAGCCGCGGATCGGGAGGCATCCCGATCCCGGCTCAAAATGCCTTGACAGAGCTTGGCCGATATCTATACTTAGCTGCTTTCTCACAGTGGAGTAGGGAACGAAATGCGTATTCGCGTCGATGAGCTACCGGAATCCGGCAAAACCCTGGTCTGGAGCTGGGACGAACGGCAGCTGGCAAGGTTTCAGCCGGAACAGGACCCGGTTCACATTGGTCTCAACCGGCCCATTGAGGTGGATCTCGAGGTCCATCGCGAGGCCGACCATGTGCGCGTGGCTGGCAGCATTCGGGTGGCCGCCCGGCTGGTCTGCGACCGCTGTCTGGAAGACTATCCCTGGGAGCTGGACCAGCCGTTCGAGACGGTGCTGTTGCCCGGGAGTGGTCAACCGGGGGAAGACGAGAGAGAGCTGAGCGAATCGGAACTGGATTATGAGTTTTTCGATGGCGAGGTGATTGATCTGGAGCAACTGGTGGCGGAAGAAATCCTCCTGGCGTTGCCTCTGCAATCCCTGTGTTCGGATGAGTGCCGGGGGTTGTGCCCGGGCTGTGGTGCCAATCGCAACCGCCAGGCTTGCCGTTGCGCTGCCGCCGCCGGAGCTGAAGCTTTCCAGAACCTGGCGATCATTCGCAAACAATTGCCGGAAAAGTGAACAACGGGCCGCGCCCGGGTCCCCGGCCGGGATCGCGGCGGCCCGTGTGAGTGGTGTGGAAAAGGAGAATGGAACATGGCCGTACCCAAACGCAAAACGTCTAAAGCTCGGCGCGACAAGCGGCGGGCCCACCAGAGCTTGAGCCTGCCCTCTCTGGCCAAGTGTCCGCAGTGCGGTGAACCGCGGATGCCGCATCGTGTTTGTCCCACCTGTGGTAAGTACCATGGCCGCGCGGTGCTGGAGGTGGAGGAGGCCTGAGCGGACCGCCTCACTGGCGAAGGGTGAAAACGATGATCATTGCGGTGGACGCCATGGGCGGTGACCATGCTCCGCAAGCCGTTGTGGAAGGCGCCCTCCTGGCTGAAGCCGCGGCGCCCGTCAACCTGATTCTGACGGGCGATGAATACCGACTGCGTGATCTCCTGGGCCCCGCCGCGCGGTTATCCACCATCCAGATTGCCCATGCCGCGGAAACGGTCGGCATGGAAGAGGCCGGGCCTGTTGTTCTGCGCACCAAGAAGAAATCCTCCTTGAGCGTGGCCATGCGCCTGCTCGGCGAAGGCAAGGCGGATGCTCTGGTGAGCGCCGGCAACAGCGCGGCGGTTGTGGCCACCGGCAAACACTATCTGGGTCTGCTCCCGGGGCTGCGGCGGCCGGCCATCGCGATTCCCCTTCCCACCTCGGACGGTCAGGTGCTGCTCCTGGACGGCGGGGCCCACGACCAGGTCACCAGCATCCACCTGGCCCAGTGCGCCATCCTCGCCGACGCCTTTCTAAAAGCCACCACCGGTATTTCCCAGCCTCGCCTGGGGCTGCTCAATATCGGCACCGAACCCGCCAAGGGTCCGCCTCTGGTGCAGGGCGCTTTCGCCCTGTTGGAACGCCTGCCTCTTTGTTTCGTGGGCAACGTGGAACCGCACCAACTGCTGAAGGGGGACTTGGACGCGGTGATCTGCGACGGTTTTGTGGGCAACGTGCTGGTGAAGACCCTGGAAGGGCTGTTCGAATTCTACAGCCAATGTGAGCATGATAGCACCGCCGCCGCTGCCACCGATCATCCCGGTCTCGCTCGCTGGCGCCGGCTGGCGGCACGCTACCACTACGAACGGGTGGGCGGTGCGCCGCTGCTCGGCGTGCGCCGACCGGTGGTGATGATGCATGGCCGCTCGCGCGCTCGAGCAGTGGCTAACGCCATCGCCCTGGCCCAGGAGCTGGTGGCGAAACGGGTCTATCCGAACATCGCCGCGCGGGAGGAGGAAAACAACCTTCTGTATGAAAGCAAACGGCTTTATACTGGTTGGATGCTGGGACGACTCAAGGATCGCTGGGGGTTGGGAGCAAAAACCAATCAGGCCTAGACGAGGAGGATGAGTTTGAACTACTTCCTGAGCGAAGAGCAGGAAATGATCCGCGATCTGGCGGAGCAGATCGCCACCGAACGCATTCGGCCGGTGCGGGCGGAACTCGATGAGCGCGAGGAATTCCCCTGGGAGATCATGAAGGACCTGGCCCAGTCGGATCTCTTCGGCATCTATATTCCGGAAGAATACGGCGGTCTGGGCGGCGGCATCCTGGAAAACTGCGTGGCGGTGGAACAGCTGGCGCGAGCCTGCATCGGGGTGGCCACTTCCTTTGCCGCCAGCGGTCTGGGCGCTTACCCGCTGCTGCTGTTTGGAAGCGACGAGCAGAAACAAACCTACCTCACCCAGATCGCTTCGGGCCGGCGCCTGGCCGCGTTTGCGGTGACCGAATCGGGCGCCGGCAGTGATGTCTCGGCGATTCAGACCAGCGCCCGCCGCGACGGCGATCATTACGTCCTCAACGGCACCAAGCAGTGGATCACCAACGGTGGGGAATCGGAAATCTATTCGGTGCTGGCCATCACCGATCGGTCGAAAGGGCCGCGCGGCGCCAGCTTTTTCATCGTTGAAACCGGCGACCCGGGGTTCAGTTTCGGCAAGAAGGAAACCAAACTGGGGATCCGCGCTTCGGCCACCCGTGAACTGGTGTTTCAAGACTGCCGAATTCCCGCCGACCGGCTGATCGGTCGCGAAGGCCTGGGGTTTGTCATCGCCATGAAGACCTTCGATAAGTCGCGTCCGGGGATCGGTTCGCTCGGGGTCGGTCTGGCCCAGGGCGCACTCGATCTGGCGGTGGAATACGCCCGCAAACGGGTCCAGTTCGGCAAGCCGATCATCAGTTTCCAAGCCATTCAGCACAAGCTCGCCAACATGGCCATCAAGACCGAAGCGGCCCGCGCCCTGATCTACGCCGGTGCCCGCTACATGGACACGGACCCGGCCGATGCCAGCAAGATCGCCGCCATGTGCAAGGTGTTCGCCAGTGATGTGGCCATGGAAGTGACCACCGAAGCGGTCCAGGTGCTCGGCGGCTACGGCTACATGCGTGACTACCCGGTGGAAAAGATGATGCGCGACGCCAAGATCCTGCAGATCTACGAAGGCACCAACGAAATCCAGCGCAACATCATCGGTCAGGAATTGAACAAGGAATACGGCCGCCTGAAGCGGTCGTTCTTCTAATCGGCGGGACCTCTTCCATGCATATCGTGGTTTGTATCAAACAGGTACCGGACACCAAGAACGTGCGCATTGATCCGGACACCCACACCCTGGTACGCCAGGGGGTCGAATCGATCATCAATCCGTTCGATCTGTTCGCGGCGGAAGCGGCCCTGCGCCTGAAAGATCGGCACGGGGCGAAGATCACCGTGATCACCATGGGGCCGCCGCAGGCGGAAACGGCGCTGCGTGAAGTGATGGCGCGCGGGGTGGACGAGGCTGTGTTGTTGAGCGATCGCGCTTTCGCCGGTTCCGACACCTGGGCCACCGCCACCGCCCTGGCGGCGGCGGTGAAGAAGTTGAACCCGGTGGACCTGGTGATCTGCGGCAAGCAGGCGATCGATGGCGACACCGCCCAGGTGGGACCGGAAATGGCCACCTTTCTCGATTTCCCCCAGGCCGCCTGCGTCAAGAGTCTGGACCTGGCGGACCAGCACCATTTGCAAATCACCCGTCAGACCGATGAAGGCACTGAAGTCTGGAAGCTGCCCCTGCCGGCCCTGATCACCGTGGTAAAAGACGTGGGCGAACCCCGGGTGCCATCGATCAAACACAAGCTGCGCGCCAAGAAAGCGGCCATTCCGGTGTGGGGCGCCGCGGACCTCGAACTGGCTCCCGAGCAGGTCGGTCTGGCCGGTTCCTTCACCCAGGTGGTGCGCGTGTTCAGCCCGCCGCGGCGAAGCGATCGGATCCTGCTCGAGGGTGACGCCACCCAGCAGGCGGAACAACTCTACGACCTCTTGAAAGCAGCGAAGGTGCCCGGCATATGAAAGCCCTGGTCGATCCCAATAAATGCACCGCCTGTGGGGTTTGCGAAGAAGTCTGCCCGGCTTCCGCCATCACCCTGGCCGCCACCATGGCCCAGGTTTCAGATGACTGCACCCTCTGCGGGATGTGTGTGGATACCTGTGAATTCGGCGCCATCAGCCTGCCCGAGGTCGGCACCGGGCCCATGGCCAATCTGGCCGATTACCGGGGGGTCTGGGTCTACGCCGAATGGCGGGAAGGGGTGCTGCATCGGGTCGGGAGCGAACTCCTCGGCGCCGGACGCAAGCTGGCCGATAAGCGCGGGGTCGAACTCAGCGCCGTGGTGCTGGGCCACTGCCTGGACGGCATCGGCGAGCAACTGCTGCCCTACGGCGCCGATCGGGTGCTCCTGGTGGACCGCCCGGAACTGGCGCACTTCACCGACGAAGCCTACAGCGGAGCGCTCCGCGAACTGGTCCGCCGCGAGCGGCCGGAAATCCTCCTGGCCGGAGCCACCGCCATCGGCCGTTCGTTCATTCCGCGGGTGGCCGCCGGCCTCGGCACCGGTCTCACCGCCGACTGCACCGAACTCGATATCAGCGCCGAAGGCCTGTTGCTCCAGACCCGGCCCGCCTTCGGCGGCAATGTCATGGCCACCATCGTGTGCCCACACCGGCGGCCGCAGATGGCCACCGTGCGCCCCAAGGTGATGAAGCCGACCGTGGATCCGCGCGGAGGCCGGATCGAGCCGGTGGAACCGCCGCCCGAGTGCCTGCAAAGCCGGGTGGAAGTCCTGGAAGTGATTCCGGAGCGCGATGCCACCGCCCGACTCACTGAAGCCGATGTCATCGTGAGCGGCGGCCGCGGTCTGAAGAAGGCGGAAAATTTCGCCCTACTGGAACAACTGGCGCAACTCATGAACGGTGCGGTGGGCGCGTCCCGCGGCGCGGTGGAAGAAGGCTGGATCGATCCCAGCCACCAGGTCGGCCAGACCGGCCGCACGGTGGCCCCCACGCTCTATCTCGCGGTCGGCCTCTCCGGCGCCATTCAGCACGTGGTGGGGATGCAGGGTTCCCAGATCATCGTCGCGGTCAACAAGGACCCGAACGCGCCGATTTTCGATGTGGCCAGCTACGGGGTGCGAGCCGATCTGTTCGAATTCATTCCGGCCTTCATCCGCAAGCTGAAGCAGGAACAGGGCGGGTAGACGCGCATCCGAAGCGGATGTCATGGCCGTTACCAGCTTGGGGGAATGGCGATGGCGGGCGATAGCGATACCGATACCGATACCGATAGAGACGGGGGATGAGGGAGCAGAGGGATGAGCGAGCAACGAGTGATTCTGGTGACCGGGGCCGGTCGTGGGATCGGGCGGGCGATCGCGGAGGCCATGGCGGAACCGGGCTACCGGGTGGTGATCAATTACCGCGCCAATGCGGCCGCCGCGGAAGAAACCGCCGACCGGGTGCGGCGGCGGGGAGCCGAAGCTCATCTGCGCCAGTTCGACATCGCTGATCAGGCTCAGGTGCAGGCGGCGTTCAAGGACATCACCGACCAACTGGGGCGGCTCGATGTCCTGGTGAACAACGCCGGGATCACCCGCGATAACATTTTGCCGCGAATGAAGCTGGCGGAATGGGACGAGGTGCTGAACACCAATCTTCGCGGGCTGTTTTTCTGCTGCCAGGCGGCGGCGAAGCCGATGCTGCGGCAGCGCCATGGGCGAATCGTCAGCATCACCTCCGTGGTCGGGGTCATGGGCAATCCCGGCCAGTCCAATTACGCCGCGGCCAAGGCCGGCATCATCGGGTTCACCCGATCGCTGGCGCGGGAACTGGTGAGCCGCAACATCACCGTGAACGCGGTGGCGCCGGGCTATGTGGCCACCGAAATGACGGCGAGCATGCCGGAATCGGCGCGGCAGGCATTGCTCGCGCAGGTCCCCGCCGGGCGCCCGGGGACCCCGGCAGAAGTGGCCGCGGCGGTACGCTTTCTGGCCTCGGATGAGGCAGCCTATATCACGGGTCAGGTGCTGCACGTGAACGGCGGCATGTTCATGGGCTGAACCCGGCAAGGGTGCACCAAT
Source organism: Syntrophobacteraceae bacterium CG2_30_61_12 (assembly GCA_001873705.1). GTDB lineage: Bacteria > Desulfobacterota > Syntrophobacteria > Syntrophobacterales > DSM-9756 > CG2-30-61-12. The sequence goes on along the minus strand of MNZR01000326.1, from coordinate 8,454 downwards.
TCTGATTCCTCTGGAGCAAATCTATGGCACAACACAACGGACGGCGAGTGGTGATCACCGGTATCGGCCTGGTCACTCCCCTGGGAGTGGGAATCGAAGACAACTGGGACCGGCTCATGAACGGCGAATCCGGGATCGGTCCGATCACCTGTTTTGATGCGAGCGCTTACTCCACCAGGATTGCCGGTGAAGTGCGGGATTTCAATCCGGAGGACTTCGTCGCTAAAAAAGAAGTGCGCAAGATGGATAAGTTCCTCACCTACGCGGTGGCGGGAGCCAGACTGGCGTTCGACGATTCCGCCCTGACCGTGGATGAGGACTTGAGTCGGCGCATGGGGGTTATCCTGGGGTGCGGGCTGGGCGGTCTGCGCACCTTCGAACAGGGTTACGACGTGCTGCTCAAGGGCGGTCCCCGCAGAGTGAGTCCCTTCTTCATCCCGATGCTGATCGGCAACATGGCGTCCGGGCTCATTTCCATCAACCACCACCTGCTCGGACCCAATTTGTCCATCCAGACCGCCTGCGCGGCCGGCACTCACGCGGTGGGGCAAGCCTACCACATGATCCGCGGCGGGATCGCCGACGCCATGGCCACCGGCGGGGTGGAATCCACCATCACCAAGCTGGCGGTGGCCGGCTTCAATGCCATGCGCGCGCTCTCGACCCGCAACGACGAACCCGAGCGGGCGTCGCGGCCGTTCGATAAGGACCGCGACGGCTTCGTCTTGGGCGAAGGCTGCGCGGTCTTGATCCTCGAGGAACTGGACCGGGCCCGCAACCGCGGAGCCAAGATCTACGCCGAGGTGATCGGCTTCGGTCTGAGCGGCGATGCGTTCCACATGGCGGCTCCTTCGCCGGGCGGTGACGGGGCCGCCCGCTGCATGCGGATGGCCCTGGACGATGCCGGCATCGCCCCCACCGAGGTCGATTACATCAACGCCCACGGCACTTCCACCGATCTCAACGACAAGTACGAAACCCAGGCCATCAAGACCGTGTTCGGCGATCACGCTTACCGGTTGGCGGTGAGTTCCACCAAGTCCATGACCGGTCACCTGCTCGGCGCCGCGGGCGGGATCGAAGCCGCTTATACCGCGCTGGCCCTGAATCGGGGAGCACTGCCGCCGACCATCAATTACGATACCCCGGACCCCGACTGCGATCTCGACTACGTGCCCAACCAGGCCCGCAAGATCGCGATCCGGACCGCCATGTCCAATTCGTTCGGGTTCGGCGGCACCAACGGCACCATCGTGCTGCGTAACTTCGAAGACTGAGCGGGCGACCGCCGGCCGCGGCCGCACGCGCGCACACCGAAAACCTGTGCAAGGGACAATCCATGAAGATCATCATCGGTGCGGATCATGGCGGCGTCGAACTGAAGGACCTGATGGTGAAGCATCTGGAAACACTCGCTCATGAAGTGGAAGACATCGGGACCCACGGCCCGCAATCGGTGGATTATCCCAACTACGCCGCGATGGTGGCCGCCGCCGTCACCGGCGGCCGCGCCGACCGCGGGATCCTCATCTGCGGCAGCGGCATCGGCATGAGCATCAGCGCCAACCGCTTTCATGGGGTGCGCGCCGCCCTGGTGACCGAACCTTACGCGGCCAAGATGAGCCGGCGCCATAACGACAGCAACGTGCTCTGCCTCGGCGGCCGGTTCCTGGGCCGCGACCTGGCGTTCGCCATCGTAGACGCATGGCTGGTCGAACCCTTCGAAGGCGACCGCCACCAGCGCCGCCTCACCCTCGTCGACGAGCTGGCCCGGACCCGCTTGTAGCGATCAACCGGTGAACCTACCCCCGTGACCGAAAGGAACTGCCCCATGTCCGCGCTGGAATTGGTTGATCCCGCCATCGCTCAGGTGATTCGGCAAGAAGAACAGCGTCAAACCCAGAAGCTGGAACTGATCGCTTCGGAGAATTTCGTCAGCCAGGCCGTGATGGAAGCCCAGTGTTCGGTGCTCACCAACAAGTACGCCGAAGGCTATCCGGGCCATCGTTACTACGGCGGCTGCGAATTCGTGGACAAAGCCGAATGGCTGGCGCAGGAGCGGGCCAGGCAGTTGTTTCAAGCCCAGTACGTGAACGTGCAACCGCATTCCGGGTCCCAGGCCAATATGGCGGTCTATTTCGCGCTGCTGGAGCCGGGCGATACCATCATGGGGATGGACCTCGCCATGGGCGGGCACCTCACCCACGGTTCTCCAGTGAGTTTTTCCGGCCGGCTGTTCAAGGTGGTGTCCTACGGAGTGCGCCGCGACACCGAAACCATCGATTACGATCAACTGGCCCGTCTGGCCAAGGAACACAAACCGAGACTGATCGTGGCCGGCGCCAGCGCCTACCCGCGGATCATCGATTTCGATCGGTTCCGGGAAGTCTGCGATCAGGTGGGCGCCTACCTGATGGTGGACATGGCCCACATCGCCGGTCTGGTGGGGGTCGGCCTGCACCCGAATCCAGTACCGGTGGCGGACGTGGTGACTTCCACCACCCACAAGACCCTGCGCGGCCCCCGCGGCGGTCTCATTCTGGCCCGAAAAGACTACGGGAAAAAGCTCGACAGCCAGATCTTCCCCGGGATTCAGGGCGGGCCCCTGATGCACATCATCGCGGCCAAGGCGGTGGCGTTTCAGGAAGCGCTCACTCCGGCCTTCAAGCTTTACCAGCAGCGGATCCTGGACAATAGCAAGGCCCTGGCCGCGGAACTGACCCGGCTGGGGTATCGGCTGGTTTCCGGCGGCACCGACAATCACATGATGCTGGTGGATCTCACCAACAAGGGTCTGACCGGAAAGAGCGCGGAACAGACCCTGGATCTGGCCGGGATCACGGTGAACAAGAATTCGATCCCGTACGATCCGCAGAAACCGAACATCGCCAGCGGCGTGCGCATCGGTACCCCGGCCCTCACCACCCGCGGCCTCACCGTGGAACACATGAGCCAGGTGGCCGGCTTCATCCACGCGGCCCTGAGCGCCAACGGCGATGCCGCGCGGCTGCAACACCTGCAGGCGCAAGTGCGCGAATTCTGCAGCAGTTTCCCGCTCCATCGGGGGTGAGCGCAATGCACGCCGTGACTGCTCGGACTGCCGCCCCCGCCGATGTTCGCTTCATGCGCCGGGCGCTGCGGCTCGCCGCCCGGGGCCGGGGCTGGACCAGCCCGAACCCGATGGTCGGAGCGGTGGTGGTGAAACAAGATGAAATCATCGGCGAAGGCTACCATCGAGCGGTCGGCGGGCCGCACGCCGAAGTGCATGCGCTGCGCGCCGCCGGTGCCGATGCCGCCGGCGCGACCCTGTACGTTACCCTGGAACCCTGCAACCACTTCGGCCGCACCCCGCCCTGCACCCAGGCGGTGCTCGACGCCGGTATCCGCCGGGTGGTGACGGGCATGCTCGATCCCAATTCGCGGGTCGCCGGGCACGGCGCCGAACGGCTGCGCGCCGCCGGCGTCCAGGTGGAAATCGGGGTGCTGGAAGCCGATTGCCGGCGCCTCAATCAGCCCTTCATCAAGGCAGCGACCACCGGGATGCCGTATCTGGTGATGAAAACCGCCGCTACCCTCGATGGTCGCATCGCCGCTCGCACCGGCGACGCCCGCTGGGTCACCAACGACCGTTCACGCCGCTTCGGGCACCAGTTGCGCCACCAACTGGACGCTGTTCTGGTGGGGATCGGCACGGTGCTCGCCGACGACCCGCTGCTCACCGCGCGCCTCGGCAGCGCCAAATGCCGCCAGCCGGTGCGGGTGATTGCGGACACCCGCCTGCGTCTCCCGGAAACCAGCCAACTGGTGCACAGCCTGGCCACGGCGCCGCTCTGGGTGGTCTGTTCGAACGCGGCCGATGCGGCGCGGGAAGCCCGCCTGCGGGAAGCGGGAGTGACCGTGATCCGGGTGGCGGAAAGAAACGGCCGGGTGGATCTCGAAGCGGCACTCACCGAACTGGGGCGGCGCGGCATCGCCGGCGTCCTGGTGGAAGGCGGCTCCAGCCTGCTCGGGTCCCTGCTCGATGCCGCCCTGGTGGATTTCGGCCACTTCTTTTTCGCGCCCAAGCTCCTGGGCGACGCTCAGGGGGTGCCCATGGTCAGCGGCCGCTCCGTTGACCGCATGGCCGATGCGTTGCCGGTTTACGATCTCGCGGTGCGCCGGTTCGGCGGCGATGTCCTGGTGAGTGGCCGATTCCGACCCGAGCTGTACTGACCTGCCGCCAACGAAGGGTTTGATCCCTTATGTTCACCGGACTTATTGAAGGCACCGGACGCCTGGTCCGAATCGATGGCCGCGGCCCCGATGCGAAGCTGGTCATCACCGCCGAATACGCCATCGAACACCTGGTGCTGGGAGAAAGCATCGCGGTCGACGGCGCCTGCCTCACCGTGGCGAGCTTCGACCAGCGAGGGTTTACCGTGGATGTCTCGGCCGAAACGCTCCGCCGCACCACCCTCGGGGGAAAAACCCCGGGTGCCCGATTCAATCTGGAACGGGCCCTGCGCCTGGGAGACCGCCTTGGCGGACACCTGGTGGCGGGTCATGTGGACGGGGTCGGCACCCTGATCGAACGGTTTCCGGAAGGCCGCTCCTGGCGCCTGAGTTTTCGAGTGGCACCGACCCTCACCCGCTACCTCATCGAAAAGGGTTCGGTGGCGGTCAACGGCATCAGCCTCACGGTCAATGGCTGTGAAGCGGAAAGCTTTCACGTCAACATCATTCCGCACACGGGTGGAGCGACCACCATCGGCGACTGGAAGATCGGTGACCGGGTGAATCTGGAAACCGATCTGATCGGAAAATACGTGGAAAAGCTGCTCGGCGGCTACGTCAAGACCCCAATCGGTGAATCCGAGTCCAAGATCGATGCCGATTTTCTTCGCAAACACGGGTTCCTGTAACGCGGGAACATCGCTTTCCCCCTCGCCCGCCCGGACCACTCGATCGCCTGCGGGACCTGTGCGATCCGCCCCAACGGATTGTGTGCGCCGCTGCGCCGCGCGCCTGGTTCAGCCGCGTTCCTTGACGAAGCCCGCAATGAATCCATGGACCAGCTTCCGAGTCGTCTTGGGATACGGCTTCATGATTTCATTGAGCTTTGCAACGTCGATATGATCAAGTTCGATTTCGTCGGGAAAGGGAAGGGCTTTCCTCAGGTAGACATAGTCCGCCAATGCTTTTTCCGCGGTGGCCATATTCACTCCATCCGCCGAGTCAAATCCCCAGAACAGGTGCTGGGCGATCCTGGAATACTCGATGGAAATGCCGGCATGGGCGATCTTCCTTCGTTCTCCGACGGATCCGGTCAGGGTAATGCAAGTGCAGACCACCGGGACCTGCAGGATCACTCCGTGATGATTGAGCGCCCATTCGCAGGAAACGTAGGCAGGGCGCCTGACAAAACAGGCGATTTCCTCCACCGAAGGCTTTCTTCCAAACAATTCATTGGCGTAGATGCCTTTCGCGATCTTTTGAATGTAGCCCTTCCGCGATGCACGATAAAGAAACATGTTGGCGTCATTGACCAGCTTGCCCACATCAACGGAGGTGAAGACACCGGGAAGGCTTCTGAGGATGTCAACGGTGCTATGTCTTTTGGATTCCATTCCGGTCCCGAACAGTTGCTTTACTTGTTCCTTGGTATCCGCTGAGATCCAGTCCGCCATTGCGCTCAATATCCTGAAACACGGCCACGACCGCCGTGACCATTTGACTGAAATGTTGGTGTTTCAAGGCGATAAGGTCGCCACCCGGGACAAACCGTGCAAGGTCCTGTTCGAGCGTGCCGGCGAGTTCGCTCCGCGCTGCCTCCCCAAGCTTATCCAAACCCAGGTAGTGGTCCACTGTCCGGCACGGACGGAATGGTGCTTCATACAGGTCGAGTTTCCTTTGAATCAGCCGGTTTTCCGCCTTCAACCCCAAAGTCCGCACCAGGAAAGCGAGGTCATGGAAATCCCGGCCCTTGATGTACGGTCGCTCAAGAAGGGCCCTGACTTTGTCCGAAAGGATTTCCTCGGGTGTTTCCACCTGGATGATGCTTCCATAAGGCGGGAGTCTGAGCCTGCCCCGCTGCATGAGATAGGAAACGGCGGGCAAGGCGCCAAAGACCAACTGGTTTCGGTCAGGCAGTTGGTCGGGCTTCAGTTGTTCCAATTCGATCTTGATGGCGATCTTTTCCCGCGAGCCGACCGGTCGATATTCGATAAAACCATGGCAGGCACCCTTTCCGCCTCTTTCTTTCCACCTGGTGGAGCATTCCCCAGGGCCGAAATGCAAGATGAAATCGTTGCTGATCGCCGACCGCAGCCGATCAATAAAGACCATCGAATCAGTCATCGCAAAGGACGTCACGAAATCCAGGTCCTCGGAAAACCGGGTGCCGCCGTAGCACCAGCGCAGGGCGGTACCGCCCTGGAAGATCAGTCGCGAACTCTCTTTTCGGGAAAAAATATTGTACAGAATCACCAACTGGGCAATTTCAGCCTTATCAATGCGCCTGTGATCAAAAATCTTCAAACCCATGGCACCCCCCAAGTCAGTATCCATCGTCAATATACTACTGATTTGTAGTAAATCGCATCTATTTTCCTGATGGCCTGAACCGATAATCACGGCGCGCCCCCACCGGCCGCGGCCGCTCGGCGCCGGAGTCGGAGTCGGTGGAAAAAGCACTTGATCGCGCGGCGGCCGGGTTCTATGCTGCAGGCAAGCTAAAGGTCGCGATGTGAATCCGGGAGCTTGGGCAACCAGGCTGAGAGGGGTTCTGGCCCGCAACGGGAGTGAACTCGACCGGGGAACCTGATCCGGGTAATGCCGGCGGAGGAAGCCATGCAGGGCAAACGAGCCGTCTTTCGAAGTGTTCGGAAGGCGGCTTTGATGTTCCCGGGCGGTTTCCGTATCCTGCCGGCGAGACCCGCCATCTACGGGAAGGAGTCGTCATGAAACAATTGATCCTTTGCTGGTTCTTGATTGGGGTGCTGCTGCCGGGCGCCGGCAGGGCGGCCGCCGCCGATCCCGAACCGCCGACCCTGACTCTGATGACCCACGACAGCTTCAGCGTCGGCAAGGACCTGATCGCCGAATTCGAAAGCGCGCACCGGGTGAAGCTCCGCTTCGTCAAGGCCGGAGACGCCGGCGCGGTCCTCACCCAGGCCATCTTGAGCCGCAACAACCCGCTGGCCGATGTGCTGTTCGGCGTGGACAACACCTTCCTCAGCCGCGCGCTCCAGGCCGACATCTTCGAACCCTATGCGGCACCGGCCCTGAAAGACATTCCGGAAGCCCTCCAGTTGGATGCGACCCAGCGGCTGCTGCCGGTGGACTTCGGTGATGTCTGCCTCAATGTCGATCGGCGCTGGTTCACCGCTCACCAACTGGAACCGCCCAAGGACCTGACCGATCTCACCCAACCCGCCTACAAGGGGTTAACGGTAGTGGAAAACCCGGCCACCTCGTCGCCCGGCCTGGCGTTTCTCCTGGCCACCATCGGCCGCTTCGGCGACCCGGGCTTTCTCGACTACTGGAAGCGGCTCAAGGCCAACGATGTGCTGGTGGCGGACGGCTGGAAACAGGCTTATTGGGGGCATTTCAGCGCGGCTTCGAAAGGCGATCGACCGATTGTGGTGAGCTACGCCGGCAGTCCGGCGGCGGAAGTCCATTACGCCGAAAAAAAACCGGCTGAAGCGCGCACGGCCGCCGTGGTGGACGGGGCCAACGGGTTCCGCCAGATCGAGTTCGTCGGCATCCTGAAGGGCACCGCTCAGCGCCGACTGGCCGAACAGTTGGTGGATTTCCTCCTCAGCCGCCGCTTTCAGGAAGACCTGCCGCTGCAGATGTTCATGTTTCCGGCCAACCGCACGGCGACCCTGCCGGAAGTGTTCGTGAAGCACACCAGGGTTGCCGAGACCCCGGTGCAGGTGGCGCCGGCGACCATAGAAGCGAACCGGGAACAATGGATTCAGGCCTGGACCGAAACGGTCTTAAGATAATCTTGTGCGGACCGGCGCTGCTGTTTCTTGCCGCGTTCTACTTTTATCCGCTGGCGGCGGTGTTTGAGCTGGGCCTGCGCCCCCAAGGCGCCTGGGACCCGACCCCCTTCAAGCGCCTGTTCACGGCCCCTTATTTTCTCCGGGTGCTCTGGTTCACCACCTGGCAGGCCGCGCTTTCCACCCTGCTCACCATGATCGCCGCGGTGCCGGCGGCGCTGGTCTTCGCCCGCTATCGATTCCCCGGTAAGCGCCTGGTTCAGGCCCTGAGCACCGTGCCGTTCGTGCTCCCCACCGTGGTGGTGGCGGCCGCGTTCCAGGCCCTGCTCGGGAACCGCGGACTGCTGAACGATCTCTGGGTATTCTGCGGCGGCGGGGAACGCGGGCCGTTGCGGCTGGACCAGTCCCTCGGGCTCATCTTCCTGGCCCACGTGTTCTACAATTTCACCGTGGTGTTTCGGATCGTCGG
>MNZR01000027.1 GCA_001873705.1 Syntrophobacteraceae bacterium CG2_30_61_12 | reverse complement strand
GGGCTGGAAGCCCGCGCTCCCAGGAATTTGATCCGCCCAAAAAAAGGGCGGGAACCAGCGGTTCCCGCCCTCCACAATCAGCGTCTCGAGATCAGGACTTAGAACAGGCCCTGCACCCTGCCGGTCTTGACATCCACGTCCACGCGCCGGAATGCCGGGTTGGACGAAGTACCGGGCATCAGGCTAATGGCGCCCGCGCACGGGCAGAGGAACTTGGCGCCGGAATAAATCAAGACGTCACGAATCGGCAGCACCCAGCCTTTGGGAGTGCCCTTCACCGCCGGATCATGGGTCAGGCTCAAATGGGTCTTCACCATCATGGTGGCGAAATCGTCGTACTTGGGATCGGCTTCGAGCATTTTCGCTTTGGCCTCGGCGTCGGGCGTCCAAGCCACCCCGTCGGCGCCGTAGACTTCCTTGGCGATCAGTTCAACCCGGTTGCGCAGCTTCATTTCCAGCGGATAGAGGAACTTGAACTGACTCTCCTGGTTGCAGGCATCCATCACGGCGTCGGCCAGTTCGAGAGCACCGTCGCCGCCATTGAGCCAATGCGACGATGTCGCGCAGCGGGCGCCGGCCGCTTCCGCCGCCTTCCGGACCAGGGCGATTTCGTCCTTGGTGTCGGTGTGGAAGGAGTTGATACAAACCACCGGGTTGATGCCGGATTTACGGATGGTGTTGATGTGATGGACCATGTTGGGGATGCCCAATTCCACCAGCTTGACGTTTTCCCTGGTGTATTCGTCGGGCAGGGCGAGGCCGGCCACAACCTTGGGACCGCCGCCGTGCATCTTGAGCGCGCGAATGGTGGTGGTGAGCACCGACACATGCGGCTTCAGCCCGCTGTAACGGCATTTCACGTTCCAGAACTTTTCGAATCCGATATCGGCCGCGAACCCGCTTTCGGTCACATGGTAGTCGAACAGCTTCAGGCCGACCCGGTCGGCGATGATGGAACTCTGTCCCACCGCGATGTTGGCAAACGGTCCGGCATGCACCATGCAAGGCTGGTATTCGGCGCTGCAACACAAAGTCGGGTTGATGGCGTTGCGCATCCAGGCGGTCATTGCGCCGGCCACTTCGAGATCGCCCGTGGTCACCGGCTTGCCACTCTTGTCGAAAGCCACCGTAATGTTGTTCATGCGTTCGCGCAGGTCGGCCAGGTCGCGCACAACGGCCAGCATGGCCATGAGTTCGGAGCCGACCGCGATACCGAACCGGGATTGCATGACGAAGCCGTCGGTGCGGCCGCCCAGGCCGATGACGATATTGCGCAGCGCCTGGGCGCAAAAATCGATGATCCAGCCCATTTCGATCCGAGTCGGATCGACGTCCAGGCGACGCATCTTGGTGAGCCTGGCTAGCTGTTCGTCGTTGTAGTTGCGCTCATGCTGCATCCGCGAAGTGAGCGCCACCATGGCCAGGTTGTGGGCGTTCATGATGTCGTTGATGTCGCCGGTGAGGCCCATGGAAAATTCGGTCATCGGGATCAGCAGCGCATTGCCGCCGCCGGCCGCGGTGCCCTTGATGTTCATGGTGGGACCGCCGGAAGGCTGACGCAGACAACCGCCGACGTTGGCCTTGCGCTTGCCCAGGCCTTCCATCAAGCCCAAGGAGGTGGTGCTTTTGCCTTCTCCCAGGGGAGTCGGGGTGATGGCCGTAACCTCGATGTACTTGCCGTCCGGCTTGTTCTTCAGCCGTTCGATGATTTTCAAGAAATCGAGCTTGGCCAGGCGACCCATGGGCAGCAACTCACCCTTTTCCAGGCCCAGCCTGGCTACCCAGTCCTCGGGCTTCGGCATGCTCTTCTCGGCTTGTTCGGCAATCTGCCAGTCCGCCATTTTCGTCGCATCGTATGCCATCTTTTCTTCTCCTCCAAATGTTAGACGGTTGCTGCCAATTGGGTGCCCAAATCCACGAAGCTGCGATGGCCCGGTTTGGGCTTCACCTCCAGAACGACCCAGCGTGAATTCACCAGCTCAACCCTGCAACTCAGTGCCCAAATCGAGCGTTGCTATTGTACCAATGATCACAAGTGGAGAGCGTATGCGGGTTGGCTGGGCACAAATGGATCGGCTTATCGCTGACTGTTATCGATAGTCCAATGAAGTACTAGACTTCAAGCCTTGGGGTGCAACAGTTCTTAAGCTACATTTTTCACATGCATGGCAAACCTACTTGACCGACCTGAGCTTGTCAAGCACAAAAGGGCTGTGCTTCCACCTCCCCACGCCGAGGTAATCGTCCGCATCTCGCGACGGCGGCACGCGGGTGTGGACGCTCATCCCTCGGAGTTCTTCGAGGGCTTCGCGCCATTGCGTGAGGCCGAGATTTTCCGAGGTGTTTCGGATTAAAGGCCGTCGCTGTCAGTTCCATCCCTGGTTCCGGATGCCGATTGCACAAATTGCGGTCGGAAGTCGGACGAAAGATCGTTCAATGGAGGTGGAAAGGCTGTTCAAAACTTGTTCAATGGTTCCCGCCCAGGTGATCAAAGGCTCAAAAACACCATTGTGAGTCACTTTTCTGTCGAAATAAGTTACTTGAAATTCAATTAGTTAATAAAGATTTTGACAATCAGACCGGAGCTTACTACTATGATGACCTTTCTTCTATGAATTTATGAAAAATAGCTAAAACATCACCACCAGGGAGACAACGGATGAGATTCCAGGCGGAACAGCAGGTCCTGGTCAACGTTCTACAAAAGATCCAGGGAATTGCCGGAAAAAAAGCCAGCATGCCGGTATTGTCGCATGTTTTATTGGTGGCGCAAGAGGATCGTCAGTTGGTGTTATCGGCCACCGATTTGGACTTGAGTCTTCGCACCAGCGCCGAAGTGACTCTGGAAGAAACCGGACAAACCACGGTTTCGGCGAAGAAGCTGCTGGAGATTGTTCGCGAAGTAAACGCCGAGAAGCTCACCTTCTTCCTCAATCCCAATAATCGCCTGGAAGTCCTGGCCGGCCGCTCGCAATTTGAATTGGCGACGATTCCGGCGGAAGATTTTCCGTTTTTCAACATTGCCGCCGATGCCGCAACCGTGTCGTTTGAAGCTCAAGTATTGCGCAACGCCCTGATCCGAACCCTGTTTGCGATTCCGGCGGATGATGATCCCTTCAGTGTGCCCGGGCTGTTCTGTGAGGTGCAATCCGATGGCGAGATCCGGTTCATTGCCTCCGATGGGCATCGCCTGGCCTATGAACAGGTGGAACTGCTGCATTTTGATCAACTGGGTCTCGACCGCGGCATCATCATCCCGCGCAAGGGGGTTGCGGAACTGGTGCGGATTCTGGAAAAAGAAGAGCGGGCCAAGATTGGATTGAAGGAAGATCGATTGCTGGTCAAAGTGGCAAATACCGTTCTCAGCATCCAACTGCTGGAAGAAGAATTCCCCCAGTACCGAGCCATCGTGCCCGACCAGCGGCCCAATGGTTTCCTGATCAATCGGGAACAGCTGTATCTGGCGTTGAAGCGGCTTTCGGTCTTCACCGACCAAAATTGGAAACACGTACTCTTGCAGCTGCGAGGCGAGCGGCTTGAACTCAGTTCCGGCAATCCGGAATTGGGCCAGGCCAACGACGAGGTCGATGTGGTGGAAGCCCAGGGCGAGCCCTTGTCCATGTCGTTCAATATCCGTTACGTGATGGAAGCGCTTCAGTTGATGGATTCGGAAATGATTCGTTTTGAATGGCTCGATGAATTGCACGGAGGCATTTTTACCGAACCGGATAATGCCGACTACCTGAGTCTGATCATGCCGATGTTGGTGTGAAGCCGGCCCGCGTTCTGCCCTGGGCGGCGCATTAAGCCTACAAAATTCAAAGAAAAATTCTTGTCAAACCGGGTCATTCGCGGTATCCTTCCACGTTTGAAATAGGTTTCCGAGCCAGTCCGAAGTTCCGTCTCGAAACCTTCTAATCCGCCTCCGATCGTCAACCGATTGCGGGGTTTCAACCCGGGATCCGACAGGCCAGGGCCTGGTCGAGTCCCGGCACTGCAGCGTGTTCAGTGGGGTTGTTATGGAAAACGTTGAGCTTGAACAGCAGAACGGTCCGCTACCGGACGAATACAACGCCGAAAAAATCACCGTGCTAGAAGGGCTGTCGGCAGTCCGCAAGCGGCCGGCGATGTACATCGGCAATGTTGGTCCGGAAGGGTTGCACCATCTGGTCTACGAGGTGGTGGACAACAGCATCGATGAAGCCTTGGGTGGATACTGCCACAGCATCGAGGTGCAAATCCATCTGGACGGCAGTGTCACGGTGACCGACGATGGCCGCGGGATTCCGGTGGACCTGCATGAAAAGGAAGGGATTCCGGCGGTCGAGGTGGTCATGACCATGCTCCATGCCGGTGGCAAGTTCGATAACTCCACCTACAAGGTGTCCGGCGGCCTGCATGGAGTCGGGGTATCGGTGGTGAATGCTCTGAGCGAGTTTCTCGAGGTGGAGATCCGCCGGGACGGCAAGGTTTACTGTCAGCGTTACGAACGGGGACTGACCCGGAGTGCGCTCGAAGTGACCGGGGAAACCCGAAAGCGCGGCACCAGGATCACTTTTCGGCCGGATCCCGAGATCTTCCAGGAAACGACCGAATTCAGCTTCGATATTCTGGCGCAGCGGCTGCGGGAAATGGCGTTTCTCAATAGCGGGATTCGGATTGAACTGCACGATGAGCGGATTTCGCGCGACAAGTCCTTCCATTATGAGGGCGGTCTGATCAGTTTTGTGGAATATCTCAACAAGAACAAGGAACCCCTGTTTCCGGAAGTGATTTCCATCGCCGGCGAGCGCCAGACGATAGCGGTGGAAATTGCGCTCCAATACAATCAGACCTACACCGAAAAGGTGTTCACCTTCGCCAACAACATCAACACCCGGGAGGGGGGCACTCATCTGGCCGGGTTCCGCGCCGGGTTTACCCGCAGCATCAAGTATTACGCGGCCCAGAACAAGATCGCTAAAACCGATTTGGATCGGCTTACCGGCGACGATGTTCGCGAGGGTTTAACGGCGGTGGTCAGCGTCAAGATTCCACAGCCGCAGTTCGAGGGTCAGACCAAGACCAAGCTGGGTAACAGCGAGGTGAAAAGTCTGGTGGAAAACCTGGTGTATGAAAACCTGGGCATCTATTTCGAAGAAAACCCCAAGACCATCAAGATCATTTTGGACCGGGTGCTGGAATCCATGAGGGCCCGTGAGGCTGCTCGGAGGGCCCGGGAACTGACCCGCCGCAAGGGGGTGTTGAGCGATCATTCGCTGCCCGGCAAATTGGCCGATTGTCAGGAACGGGACCCGAGTCAGAGCGAGGTGTTCATCGTCGAGGGCGATTCCGCCGGTGGTTCCGCGAAACAGGGTCGAGACCGCCGATTCCAGGCGATTCTCCCGCTGCGCGGCAAGATCCTCAATGTGGAAAAGGCGCGCTTCGATAAGATGCTCGACAATCAGGAAATCCGTTCCATGATCACGGCGCTTGGCACCGGGATCGGTCAGGATGAATTCAACCCGGATCGGCTCCGCTACCATCGGATCATCATCATGACCGATGCCGATGTGGACGGGGCTCATATCCGCACCCTGCTGCTCACCTTCTTTTTCCGGATGATGCCGGATTTGATCGAACGCGGCAATCTCTACATCGCTCAGCCGCCTCTGTATCGGATTGCCAGCGGCAAGGCGGAAAATTATTTCAAGGACGATGAAGACTTGGATGTGTTCCTGCTGACCCGGGCGGTGGATAAGCATCAGGTCTTTCTGCCCGGACGCGAGCAAGCGCTGGGGGCGACCGAACTCATTGACCTGATGCATGCTTTTGCCCGCTACGAAGCCTGGCTCGAGCCGCAGAGCCGCAAGCAGATGCTGCCGATGAAACTGCTGGACAAGGTGATCGAGGTGTTCAGCCTCGAACGCCTGGCAGCCGGGGACCTCGACAGCATGACCCGGTTGAAGGATGCGCTGGAAGCGGCCGGCTATCGGGTGGATGCGGCGCAGTTGGAAGAAGAGCAGCGCGGCTACGATCTCGATATCTGGCAGACGGGCAACGGCCATGAACACTATCGGTTACGCCACACCTTCCTGCATTCGATCGAATTCAACAAGCTACTGGAACTCTATGGAAAACTCCAGACGTTATGGCAGGTCCCCTATCGCCTGATGAATTCGAAAATGGAAGCCATCGAAATCGATCAGCCCCGATTGCTGTTCCAGTTTCTCAAGGAAGAATCGCGCAAGGGCTTGAGCATTCAGCGCTACAAGGGTCTCGGTGAAATGAATCCGGATCAGCTTTGGGAAACCACCATGAATCCGGAAAAGCGTACCCTGCTGCAGGTGACCATCAAGGACCAATACAACGCCGATGAACTGTTCACCACGCTGATGGGAGACAAAGTCGAGCCGCGCCGGGAATTCATCCAGGTCAACGCACTCGATGTTAGAGAACTGGATATTTAAGCCGGGAAATCGGTCAAGTTGAGGAATCACGAGGCATGACCCAGAAATCCATCAATATTGAAGACGAAATCAAGCTGTCCTATCTCGATTACGCCATGAGCGTGATCATCGGGCGGGCCATTCCGGATGTGCGCGACGGCTTGAAACCGGTGCATCGGCGGATCTTGTTCGCGATGCATGAACTGAAGAACGATTTCAACAAACCCTACAAGAAGTCGGCGCGTATCGTCGGGGACGTGATCGGTAAATTTCATCCCCACGGCGATATCGCGGTCTACGATGCTCTGGTCCGCATGGCCCAGGATTTTTCCATGCGCTGCATGCTGGTGGACGGCCAGGGCAACTTCGGTTCCATCGATGGCGACCCGCCGGCGGCCATGCGTTACACCGAAGTGCGGATGGCCCGCATCGCCCATGATTTCCTCCAGGATATCGAGAAGGAAACGGTTGAGCTGCTGCCCAACTATGACAATTCGATCCTGGAACCGACGGTGTTGCCGACCCGGGTGCCGAACCTGCTGTTGAACGGTTCGTCCGGGATCGCGGTGGGGATGGCGACCAACATTCCGCCGCACAATCTGGGCGAACTCTGTGACGCGCTGCAGGAACTCTTGCAGCGTCCCGAAGCTACCATAAGCGACCTGATGCGCTTCATCAAAGGGCCGGATTTCCCCACCGGAGCGATCATTCACGGTACCGAAGGGATTCGCGAAGCCTATGAAACGGGTCGCGGCAGCATCAAGATGCGGGCGCGGATCGAATTGGAAGAATCCAAATCGGGCAAACGCCAGCAACTGGTGGTCACCGAATTGCCTTTTCAAGTCAATAAAACGCGCCTGCTCGAGCGCATCGCCGAACTGGTGAAAGACAAGCGCATCACCGGGATTCACGACATCCGCGACGAATCGGATCGCGACGGTACCCGGGTGGTGGTGATGCTGAAAACCGGTGAAGCCCCAAAGGTGATTGAAAGTCAGCTGTACAAGTACACTTCGCTGGAAATGAGCTTTGGCGTGACCATGTTGGCGGTGGTGGACAACCGGCCGGTGGTGCTGAACCTCAAGGACGTGTTGGTCCACTTTCTCAATTTCCGCCGGGAAATCATCGTTCGCCGCACCCAGTACGAATTGAAGCAGGCGGAAAAACGGCTGCACATCTTGGAAGGGCTGAAAACCGCTCTCGATCATCTGGACGCCATCATCGAACTCATTCGAGCCGCGGAAAATCCCGGCGCGGCCAAAGCCCAGTTGATGGAACGCTTCAATTTGAGCGAGATTCAGGCCCAGGCCATTTTGGACATGCGCCTGCAGCGGTTGACCGGTCTCGAACGGGAAAAGATCCTGGAAGAATACCGCAGGGTGCTCCAGGACATCGAACGCTATCGGCAGATCCTCGATTCCCCTCAACTGGTGGATCAGATCATTGCCGACGAGGTGCGGGAAACCCGCGAGCGCTACGCCAACGAACGGCGCAGCGTGATCATCGGCGCACAGCTGGAAGTCAATATCGAGGACCTGATCGAAGACAAGGACATGGTGGTGACCATCTCCCGCGCCGACTACATCAAGCGCACTCCGGTGGACATCTATCGCAGCCAGCGCCGCGGCGGCAAGGGTCGAACCGGGATGAACACCCGCGCCGAAGACCTGGTGGCCACCATGTTCACCGCTTCCGCCCACGACTATCTGTTGATCTTCACCAATCAGGGCCGGGTCTACTGGCTCAAGGTCTATGAAATTCCCGAAGTCGCGCCGGCCGCCATGGGCAAGGCCGTGGTCAATCTACTACCGCTCCAGGATGGCGAAAAGCTCGCCACCATTCTACCGGTGCGCAGCTTCGACCCCGGTCTGTTTGTGGTGATGGCCACCAAGCGCGGCATTGTCAAGAAGACTGCCCTGATGGCCTATTCCAATCCGCGCAGCGCGGGGATCCGCGCCATCGTGATCGATCCCGATGACGAATTGATTTGCGCCCGCATCACCGACGGCGCCCGCCAGTTGTTTCTCATGTCCCGCACCGGCAAATGCATTCGCGTCGAGGAGACTCAGTTCCGGCCTCTGGGGCGGGTTTCCCGCGGGGTCAAGGGGATGGAACTGGCCGGCGGCGAACTGGTGGGCATGGAAGTGATCGAGCCCGATCGATCCATGCTGGTGGTGAGCGCCCGCGGCTACGGCAAGCGTACCGCGAACGCCGCCTACAACCTGCAAAACCGCGGCGGCCAGGGGGTGATCAACCTGAGGGTGACGGAAAAGAACGGCGAGGTGGTGGGGTTCCGTCAGGTCAGCGATGACGACGGCATCCTGCTCATTACCGACAGCGGCCGGCTGATTCGCACCAACGCCCGCGAACTTCGGGAAATGGGGCGGGCGACCCAGGGGGTCAAGCTGATGGACCTGGATGAATCGGAGCGGATCGTGGACCTGGCGGCGATCATCGAATCCGACGATGACGATGAAGAGGATGAGCCAAGTTGATCGAGCGCTACAATCCCATGGCAGTGGTCGGCGCCGGCAGTTGGGGCACGACCCTGGCGCAACTGTTGGCGGACAAGGGCTACCGGGTGGACCTCTGGGTCTTCGAGCCGGAACTGGCGGACCAGATCAGCGCCACTGGTGAAAACGGTTATTATCTCCCGGGGGTTCGCCTCAGCGCTAACATTCGTGCTTCCAACGACCTGGCGGCGGTGGTCGGCGGTCACCCGATGGTGGTGATGGTGGTGCCGTCGCATGTTTATCGGAGTGTCGCGGCAAAGATGGTCGCTTTGTTGCAGCCGCGGGCGATCGTTGTGACCGCGACCAAGGGGATCGAAAACGATACCCTGCTCACCATGACCGGGATCTGGGAACAGCTGCTGCCCGCCTCTTCCGGCATCGCTCTGGCGCCGCTGGCCGGACCCTCCTTTGCCAAGGAAGTGGTGCGCAAGGTGCCGACCGCGGTGACGGTGGCGGCCACCGATCTGGCGGTGGCCCAGCAGGTGCAACAAGTGTTTCACACCAAATATTTCCGGGTCTACACCAGTTTGGACAAGATCGGGGTGGAACTGGCCGGTCCGCTCAAGAACGTTATTGCTCTCGCGGCTGGGGCCTGTGACGGCCTGGGTTTTGGGCACAATACCCGGGCCGCTCTGATCACTCGAGGGCTGGCGGAAATCTCGCGCCTCGGGGTGCGCCTGGGCGCCCATCCCCTGACCTTTGCCGGCCTCTCCGGAGTCGGTGACCTGGTGCTGACCTGCACCGGGGACCTCAGCCGCAACCGCGGCGTCGGCTATCAATTGGGCCAGGGCCGCAAGCTCGAGGAGATCCTGGCGGATATGCGAATGGTGGCGGAGGGCGTGAAGACCGCCCGCTCGGTCTACCACCTGGCCGCCAAGCTGGGAGTCGAGATGCCCATCTGTGAACAGGTCTACCGGGTGCTGTACGAACAGAAAAATCCCCGCACGGCGGTGCGGGAGCTGATGGAGCGCGGTTTGAAGCACGAAATGGAATTCGACGATGCGGCCGGCCGTTCCGGTGCGGTCCTCGGGCAGTGAGGGTCATGGAAGACTTGCGGGAACAAATTCGGCGCCGGGTGCGGGAGAAAAAGCAAGCCTATCAGCGCTACAACTTCGAGCGCCTTCAGGAAGAGGCCTTCGCCACGTTCTTCGATTTGGCTCAAGAGTACACCAGTGTCAGCAATCTGTACCTGATTTGCGTGGCGGTTTTGGAGGAATTTTTTGGCCTCGGCAGTCGCCTGCATGTGCTCAAGCCAGGCAGTGAAAAACTCCGCCTCGTCTGCTCCAGCGAGCAGGGCCTGATTGAGCAGCCAACCGAGCGCCGCCACTCGCTAAAGCTCGCCGATGCCCCCTATGCCGTGGAAGATTCCTGGGTGTTTCCGATTCGCGGTAACCTGGGTCTGACCCAATGGATACCCTTTCAAAGCCAAAATCGGGTTTTGGGCTTGCTGGAAATCCATCCAAAGGATCAGGTGGATGAAAAATGCCGATTTTTTCTTGAAAAGCTGGCCAATCGGATCGGCTACAACCTCCACCAGAAGCTGCTGATCCAGCAGAACATCGAGCACATCAAGTTCATCAACCAACTGGTGGCGGATATCGAGCACAACGTCATTTCCCCCAACCTCTATTACAAGCTGTTCCTGCTGCGACTGAAGAAGCATTTGCAGGCCTTCAAGGAGATCAGGGAGGGGTTGCGGGAATACATTCTGTTCAGCCAGGACCAGGACTGCGACGACAACCAGGATATCTGCAAAGTCTATCATGCACTCAAGGCCATGGATGAAGCCATGGAAGAGGAATGGGGCGCGCTCAACAAGCACTACGAACACACCAGCCTGTTTCTGGAAACCCTGCTCAGGCGCGACCATTTTGAAAAGGGGACTTATGTCTTGCGCAGGCAACCGTGCAATTTCCGCACTGAAATCCTTCAGCCCCTGCTCGACCGCTACCAGCCGCTTTTTGCCAAACAGGGCATCAGCATCGATCATCGACTGGATGAGATTCCCGATGAAGAGGTCACGCTGTTTGTCGATAAGGGACTGATATCTCAAGTCTTCGATAATCTTTTTTCGAA
Source organism: Syntrophobacteraceae bacterium CG2_30_61_12 (assembly GCA_001873705.1). Lineage (GTDB taxonomy): Bacteria > Desulfobacterota > Syntrophobacteria > Syntrophobacterales > DSM-9756 > CG2-30-61-12. The sequence continues at coordinate 3,616 of MNZR01000027.1, read as the reverse complement.
CGCGTTGAAATACACCGAAGCGGTGCAAGACAGTCGCGGTAAGCAGATCAAGACCGTTTCCACCGACCGTAAGATCCTCAAGAACCATTTCGGCGCTGGTCTGCACGGAGTTCGCTTCAATTTCTTCAGCACCGGGCGGCCGCTGGAAAAGAGTGAAGCCGACCGGGTTTTCGACGAAGGCTATCGAGCTTCCAACGTGGCCGCAATCCGGGGCAGCGGTCACGGGCTGCATTTTGTGCTCAACGTGGTGGAAATTCACGGCGGTCGGGTGGGAATGGAGCCGCGCAAGTACGGCAATCTGTTTTACTTCACCCTGCCGCTCAAGGAAGAAGTGGCGGTGGAGGTCTGAGACGCCGGGCCTTAGATCGTTAGGCATTCCCTTGTCACGCGAGGAGATCAGGATGGAACTCTCAGCCGTGCTCTCACCCGCCCCGGAAGGGGGCTATGTGGCATTCAACCCCGAGACAGGTACAACCACGCAAGGCGAAACCGTCGAAGAGGCGCTTGCCAATCTCCGCGAGGCAACCGAGCTTTACTTGGAAGAGTTTCCACTTTCCGTCAGCGGGCGCCCTTTGTTGACCACGTTCCAGGTTCCTGCGCATGCCTAGACTTCCCGTTGTTTCCGGTGCAGAGGCGGTGCGCGCTTTGGGGCATTTGGGCTTCGTGGTTGCCCGTCAGCGTGGCAGCCACATGGTCATGCGGCGCGGTTCCATGGGGTGTGTTGTGCCCAATCATCGCGAATTGAAAGTTGGCACGCTCGTCGGTTTGCTCAAGCAGGCCGGAGTTTCACCCGACGAGTTCATCGAGGCGCTTCATGCCTAGCATACGCTTCGAGAGGGACGCTCCGCCGACAATCTTCGCTTGCCGTCTACGCGCTCCTCAAGCTGAAAGTTGAGTCGTCGATTGCCAAAAGTTTATCCACCAGGGTGGCGATCATGGATTCGTATTCCTTGCCCACCAGGTCTCGTTGCGCCATCATGTCGAGCTTCAACTGGTCCCAATAAGCGATGAGGTCCGTCTTGGAAGCCAATTGACCGATGGTTTTCTGGATGGCTTCCAGGTATTGGGTGAGCAGTCGCTGGCGATGATAATCGAAAATCTCTCGCATCAGAAATTCCTGTTCTCCCTGCAAGCCGCCCTTGGCCAAAGTGCTCTCCATTAGGCCGCGAATTTCGTTCAGGTCGGCGAAAGTCCGGCAATCCTTGAGCCGCTGTTGCACCTGGCGCAGTACCCGGTCGTTGATTTCGCCGCACTGCCGCGCATAGGCCTGCCGCAAGCGCAGTTCATAATCGACCGTGTCGTACGGCAGCTTCTTCAGTTCCTGCAACAAATTCTGGTAATGGCGGCTGATCGCCTCGAAGCTCTGGAAGGAACCGAGCGAGCGGAGCATATGATCGAGCTGCGGGGCATCCTGAAAACCGATGCGCAAAGCGCACCCCGGTTCGTGAACCTGGAATTGGAGTCCGCCCCAATGGCGCACTGTTGGGGTCAAACCGTCCGGGGAATCGCGGTCGGTCAAGTGAGTTTCTCTGAGCAAGCTGCGCAGGGCCCCGTAGCGGCGATCGATTTCCTGGCTGATCGGGCGGAAACTGACCAGACCGCCGGCGCTGCCGTGCGGGCACAGATGAGCGAAGGCGTCCAGGGCAATGAGCAGCATCTTGACGCATTCCTCAATTTCGAGGAAGCGGTTGAGCGGATGAAAATCATAGATTCTGCAACCGCCGGTGACCGGATCGAGAAAGCGGAACAACCGATCGCGGCTGGTGTGATCCAGGGTCGAGAGATGTTGCAGGATCCTGGTGGCACGCTGCAACTGGCTCTGAAACTGTTTCAACCCCACGCTTTTCAAGAGCTTCTTGTGATAAATATAATTGATCGGGACCTTGGATAGATACATCTGGAGGTCGAGAATATCCACCCAGCGCACGTCCAGCAGTCGCAGCAGGCGTTCGAAGGCCACCATCCGGATCCCTGGCAGCGGTTGTTGCGCGCTTGCTTGATCTGCCGCCAGGGCGGTTTCGGGGGAATCTTCCTGGAGCCAGAATTCTTTGAACTCGGTTGGCATGCTTTCGGGATCGGAAAAGACCTCGCGGGTTTTCGCCGTCATCCGATGGTCCAGCCAGGAAGCCCAGTCGCCATTAGCTTCAATCATCCGTAGCGCCTCATGGCGCCATTGCAGAAACCGCTCCAGCAGGTCCTCGATCATCAGTCCTTCTTCAACCGCGGCGGCGGCGAGCACGGAATGCAGCACGAAGGCGTCCACCAGGCTTGGGTCACGGTCTCGGCAGATGACCTCGAGCGCGGTGATGGGTTCCTCGCCCTGGATCACATGGCCGAGGATGCCGTGATGCCGGATCAGGGACAAGGCCAGTTTCTTGACCGGCTCATCCCCGGTATAGTTCCCGAGAATCCCCGTTTCTTCCAGGATTGATGCGCCTTCTTCGGCATGGGTGAGGCACACGGCGGAGGGTTTCCGGTCCCGACCGAACTTGTCGACCTTGCCGATGTCCTGGAACAGCAGCGCCAGGGTGAAGGCACGGTACAGGGCGGGAGTTTGTTGGATGTGGTCCACCAGGTCCTCGAGGCTAGCCAGTTGAGCGTGTTTGGCCCCGATGTCCTCTTCGGCCAGCGCCCCGAATTCCCGCTTGGCCAGCTGATAAAAAGTTTCGCGATCCTGGAAGGCATCGCGATCCCTGGTGATCAAGGCCTGAAATTTTTGCAGGGAGCGCATCACATAGGTGCCGAGGGATTGCTTCTTGCGGGTCGGCCAGTTTTCCACAAGATTGCCGAAAGCATGGAATTCCGGCAGGATGAACCGCAGGACTTCACTGCAATGGGCGGCCAGCACCGAAATGGTGTCAAAGATTTCCTCGGGCACAAAGATCTGGGAGTAAAGGATTGCCCTGAGCTTGGTTTCGATCCCTTCAATTTTTCCGATTTTATCGCTCTCGGCGTGAGGGTCGCCGCCGGTGCCGGCAAACTCGTCCGGATCGTGATGCCGCAGAGAGTAACGGTAGCTTTCCAGTTCGGAGAACAGCCGTTCCAGGTCTTGCAGCTGTTTGAGGCCGATGTCGCGCAGTTTTCCGGCTTCGAACTGATCGAGCAGGGCGAGGATCTGGCCGATGTTTTCATCCACGTCCACAAACGACACATCGATCGCTTTGGTATCGGCGTTGGCGATCAGCCGTACCCCGCTGTCCAGGACAAAGGCCGGGCGGCCGCCGGCCAGGGTTTTGCGAAGGCTTTCGAACAGCCTGGGCTGCAACCGTTGGTGGGAGATTTGCATCAGGGCGGCGCGGATTTTTGCGATCCTTGGTCCCTGTCGATCGGCGGGAAAGCGAGCGAGCATGGGGTTGAAGTTGATGATGCGTTTTTCCGCCGCGTTGACCGCGATCCAGAGCAGAACGAAACCGGCGCTGGTGCCCAGGACCGGAAACAAGTGGCCGGTGCCGTGGAATTCGGTTTCCAGAAATTGGCGGAAAAAATAGGACTGGGAGGAGATGCGGTCGCCGATGAATTCCGCTTTGAACTGCTTGGCCACCGCCACCAGGTTCAATGCATCCTGAAGCCGCTCTAAACGGAGCGGGTCATAGTCGCAAAAGACCTCTTTTTCGAA
>MNZR01000132.1:2107-14790 GCA_001873705.1 Syntrophobacteraceae bacterium CG2_30_61_12 | reverse complement strand
TACCTGACGATCTTGGCTTGACCTCCTTGGCCTCTCCACTCAAAGTGATTGTTCCAAAAGATGCACACCCATTACCAAATGCGGGCAAGATGCCCGCGATCCCGGGAAAGCGCCCATAAAACGGTAGTTCAGGGTGTGCCAAGCACTCCCTGACGATCCGTTGCCGGCGCCACCGGTTTGTCGGGTAGCTCCCGCTGGTCGCAACCCGACCTACGAATGGCTTGGCCTCTCCACTCAAAGAGGTTGTTCCAAAAGATCCACACCCATTCGCATTAGGGGCGAACGCCGGTCCCCACCCCGGCGCCGCCCGCGGCGCGGCGCAAACCGTTCACCAGGGCGCCGCGGCGACGGATTCAGCGCCATAATAGCGGTCGGGCAGCACTGCGGCGAGGCCGTTCAGGCTGGCGGTAAAATGGCTCTGTTCATGCGGTTCCAGGGTCAGCAGCGGGCGCCGGCCGCGGTCCAGCAAAAAGCCGAACAGCGTTGGGAAAGCGATCGTCCCAGCTCCCACCGGCAGATGAGCATCGCGGCTGCCGTCGTTATCGTGCACGTGGATTTCCCCCAGGCGGTCGGCCAGGACCACAAGCCACTGTTCCAGGGGTGTGCTGGAAAAGGCATGCTGATGGCCCAGATCGAGGCAGAAGCCGAGGTGCGACGACGGCAGCCGATCGAACACCGCCCGGTGCAGCGCCGGTCCGGATTCCCAGACGTTTTCCAACAGCAGCCGAATGTTCAACTGTTCGGCCCGATCCACCAGGGGTTCCCAGACCTCCAGCGCGCGTTCGAGCCACGGCCCGTGATCGCTCGAATGATGGCGGGGATCGAAGCCGGTGTGACAAACCACCTGAAGCGGGCGGAAAATGGTGATGAGATCGAACAGTTGCGCCAGTCGCAACCGGGAAATCTGGCGGATCAGCGGATCGCAACTGCCCGGGCAGAGTTCCCAAAAGGGCCCGTGGAAAGTCAGGCGACTGCCCTGGCGCGCCAGGGCGTCGGCGGCTTTCTGGAAATCGCGGCGAGCCCCGGTGTCCAGATCAGCGGCGCTGAACCCCAGTTCCAGGTTGAGGCGGTATTGCTCGATCAGGTCCTGGTAGCGCGGCAACAAATGCCACGGCATATTGACGTGAATCCGGCGGAGCAGGCCCCGCGCTTTGTCGCTCAGCGGCCATGTGGTGGATTGCATTGCACTCCCTATTGCCCAGCGCCAAAATTTTTGCCTGTACCCGGGCGAGCGGTTATAGTGACGCTCGCCGGAGCGGTTTCGAGCGGTGCTCGGGACCCGCTTGGCCGCCGCCCGATTGCCGCGCCGGAATTTCCGGGCCCGCGGCGGCACCACCGTCGTCCATCATGTTAAGAGAAAACGCAGGGATCCGCAACGTTCCCCGAACAAAAAGGAGGACTCATGAAAGTGGTGCACTACAGCGAACCGACCGCCAGGCAGTTCGAAAGTGAGGTGGTCCGCGGCGTCAGCGGGCGCGTATTGATCGGCCGGGAAGATGGGGCCGACCATTTCTGCATGCGCCTGTTCGAACTCGCCGCCGGCGGTTTCACGCCGCGCCATCGCCACGACTGGGAACACGAAGTATTTGTTCATGCGGGAGCAGGTCAGGTGTACCGGGATGGCACCTGGGTGGCGGTGGCCGCCGGCCATGCCGTGTTCGTTCCGGCCAACGAAGAACACCAGTTCCGTAACACCGGCTCGGAACCGCTGCGTTTCGTCTGCCTGATCCCCGCCGGTCCGCCGGAACTGTAACGGTCGCCGCGACCTTGCCGAGGCAGCGGGCGGTGAGAGCTTTTTTGACAGGATTGACAGGATTGACAGGATTGGTCACCGGCCGCTGCGGGGAGGCGTTCCATGGCTGTTCGCCGCCCGGAGTTGGCCGCGGCTTTGCGGCTTTGCGTGAGTCGGCTTGGTCAAGTGCCCCCCCGGGACGGCCCTTCTCAAAAACGCCTGCCAGGTTTGTTCATTTTTAACTTTGGTTTCACAGCAAAAACTGCTAGGTTCGCCGCTGTGTTCGCGGCGGCCGCCAAAGCGGCCGTCGCGGACCCCAGGGCAAGCCCATTCCCGTTCCCGCAGCCGCTCGCTAGCGGCCGCTTCCGCGGTGTTCCCCGCGCAGCCCCTGGTTCATGCCCTGGATCAGGTCCGTCGGTATCCCGGAGCTTCGAGCGCCGCCCGGCCGCTTTCTGATGGGCGGGCGGCGAACTGCAGCAACCGTTCGGAAGCCGTAACGGATCATGGCGGGGCCGGCGGGTCCCTGGCCGGTCACCCTGTTGCATGCTGGACCGATCGATCCGAGTCCTGTTCGCAAGCGACCGATTGTTCAATCACACCGATGGAGGGAGCAATTCATGAGCAAGATGCTGTGGCAGCCGAGCGAAGAGCGCATCCGCCAAACCAACCTGTACCAGTTCATAGAATTCGTCAACGAGCGCACCGGCAACCGGTTCGCCGATTACGCCGATCTGTACCAGTGGTCGATCACCGAAATCGAAGCGTTTTGGGGAGCGATCTGGGACCACGGCCAGGTGATCCACAGCCGCGGCTACGATCGGGTGGTGGATGATCTCGACAAGCTGCCGGGCGCCCGCTGGTTCGAGGGAGCGCAGCTCAACTTCGCGGAAAACCTGCTGCGCTACCGCGACGATCGGATCGCCATCAGTTTCAAGGGGGAAGGCCGCGAAACGATCAGCATCACCTACGCCGAACTCTACGATCGGGTCGCCCGCCTGGCGGCGTCTCTCCGCCGAATGGGAATCCGCCCGGGGGATCGGATCGCCGGCTTCGTTCCCAACATGACCGAAACGGTCGTGGCCATGCTGGCGACCACCAGCATCGGCGCGGTTTGGTCATCGTGTTCACCGGATTTCGGCATCAAGGGGGTGCTCGACCGGTTCGGCCAGATTCAGCCGCGGGTGCTGTTCACCGCCAACGGTTACCAGTACAACGGCAAGACCTTCGATTGTCTGGAACGGATCGCGGAAATCCTGAAACAGTTGCCGAGCATCGAAAAGGTGGTGGTGATCCCTTACACCGACCAGAACCCGGACCCGGAACGGGTCACCAACGGGGTCCTGCTGAACGATTTCATGGCCAAGGAATCGGGGCTCGCCATCGACTTCGAGCAACTACCCGCCAACCATCCACTCTACATCATGTACTCATCGGGCACCACCGGGGTACCGAAATGCATCGTCCACGGGGCCGTCGGCACCCTGATGCAGCACTATAAGGAACTGAAACTGCACACCGATGTGGGTCGGGACGACACCATCTTCTATTTCACCACCTGCGGCTGGATGATGTGGAACTGGCTGGTGAGTTCGCTCGCTCTCGGCGCCCGGATCATGCTCTACGACGGCACGCCCTTTTACCCGGGTCCGGAAGCCCTGTGGAAAATGGCCCAAGATGAACGGATCTCGATCTTCGGCACCAGCGCAAAATATCTGGCGGCGGTGGAAAAGGCTCGGGTCAAACCGCGGGAGAAATTTGATCTGAAGCCGCTCAAGGCCATCCTTTCCACCGGTTCACCGCTGTCCATCGAAAGTTTTGAATACGTCTATCGGGACATCAAGGACGATCTGGTGCTTTCCTCCATTTCCGGCGGCACCGATATCATTTCCTGCTTCGCTCTGGGTAATCCCATCGGACCGGTGTACGCCGGGGCCCTGCAATGCCGCGGACTGGGCATGAAGGTCCAGGCCTTCGATGACTCCGGCAAACCCGTGGTGGGGGAAAAGGGCGAACTGGTGTGCGCGGCGCCCGCTCCTTCCATGCCGATTTACTTCTGGAACGATGACTCCGGGGAGAAGTTCCACAACGCCTATTTCGATGTCTATCCCGGCGTCTGGCATCATGGCGACTACATCGAAATCACCGAACACGGCGGCGTGATCATTTACGGCCGTTCCGACGCAACGCTCAATCCGGGCGGGGTGCGGATCGGCACCGCCGAAATCTACCGCCAGGTGGAAAACATCCCGGAAGTCCTGGACAGCCTGGTGGTAGGCCAGGACTGGGACAACGACGTCCGGGTGCTGCTGTTTGTGAAATTGAGGGACGGGGTGGAACTCACCGCCGATCTCATCAAGCACATCAAGACCACCATTCGCCGGAACACCACCCCGCGCCACGTGCCGGCCAAGGTCATCGCGATCGCCGATATCCCTTACACCATCAGCGGCAAGAAGGTGGAACTGGCGGTCCGCAAGGTGATCCACAACCAGGCGGTGAAAAACAAGGACGCCCTGGCCAATCCCCAGGCGCTGGACCTCTATCGGGACTTGGAGGAACTGAAGTCCTGACCGGCGGCGGGGCCTTGTGGGCCCTTATTAGAGAGCAAGCTGTAGGGGGCGAGAAATCTTTCGCCCCCGCGGCGGCCCTTCCTGGATCGGACCAAATCAGCATCCCTTGGATTCGTTGGAATCAGACGATTTTCATAACAAGAATCGGCCTTTATCATCGTTTCGGCCAATTTGAATAAAGATCAACCACGGAGTTCCCGGAGGATACCGAGAAAACCCTTTCTTTTCGAAGCCTTCTCCGTGACCTCCGGGCTCTCCGTGGTGAATCATTCCCATAAAGTGGCCGAAGCGATGATCATCGCCACCGAGAGGAATTTCTCCTGGCCCACAAAAAAGGCCGTTCCGAAACCGGAACGGCCTGCTTTGCCTGGGGTGGATGAGCGGACTTGAACCGCCAGCCTCTGGGGCCACAACCCAGTGCTCTAACCTATTGAGCTACATCCACCATAAAGAGCTGCCGAGCTGACGCCAGCCCGAAAGCACCGTTTAACTAGCACGAAGACCGCCGAACAGCAAGCAAAAATCGGCGGTCGGCAGCCGCCGCGACTCCACCGCGCCCTAGACCTCACCGTAACGGTCGGATCGCGGGTGGTGCAGCTTTACCGGAGACCGGGCCGCGCCCCGGACCCGCAGGTTGAGCATTTCCACAAAAGCTGAAAAGGCCATCGCAAAATAAATATAGCCCTTGGGAATGTGGTGCCCCAGGCCCTCGGCTACCAGGGAAACACCGATCAGCAGCAGGAAGCTCAGGGCCAGGACCTTGATGGTCGGATGATCGTCCACGAAGGCGCTCACCCTCCCCACCGCCATGATCATCGCCGCCACCGCCAGCATGATCGCCGCGATCATGACCCAGAGTTGCCGTGCCAGGCCGATGGCGGTGATCACGGAATCGAATGAGAAAACGATATCGAGCAGGGCGATCTGGGTCACCACCCCGGCAAAAGACCCCCGCCGATTCCGATTCGGCAAAGTTGCTTCGGAATCGTCACCGGGCCGGCCTTCGAGACTGCCGTGGATCTCGATGGTGCTCTTGGCCAGCAGAAAAATGCCCCCCAGAAGCAAGATCAGATCCCGCCCGGACAGCTCCATTCCGAGCACCGCAAACAGCGGTTCGGTAAGCTGCATGATCAGCGTGATCGAACACAGCAGCCCGATCCGGGTGCCCATCGCCAACAGCAGCCCCACCGTACGCGCACGGGTCCGCAGCGAGCGCGGCAGCTTGCCGGCCAAGATGGCGATGAAAATGATATTGTCGATACCCAGCACGATTTCCAGAGCGGTGAGAGCGATCAGTGCCCCCCAAACGCCCGGGTCGGTCAACCAGTCCATGGAATCCCTCTTTCCGCATCACAACGGTATCGAATTGCCCGCGGTGTATTCCCGGAAGCTCCGCTAGGCCATCTTGCGCAGCGCCTCCATGTACTCGGGCGAACGGTCCAGGTAGAAGGCCAGCGCCTTGGAAAAGCGTTTTCCCAACAATCCGTCCAGGAACAGTTGACTGATTTCCCGCCGCCGCTGCAGGATGAATTGCGATCTGGCCACAATCCGCCGCTCCTCCCCGGACATGGCCCGCAGCATGCTGCGCAGGGCGCTGCGGGCGCGCGGCTGATACATCCAGAAATAGAACAGATCCAGGGCGTTGATGATGATGATCTGTTCCAGGTCACGCGCCTCTCCGCCGATGGTTCGAATGAATTCCTTGGGAGTTTCCAACATCTCGAGCACGTCGGATTCCGGAAAGAGGATCTCCAGGCGCGCATAGGTATCGAACAACTGACGGAATTTCATCTGGTAATCGGTCTCGCGCATGCGGATATTGAGCTGCCGGTCGGCCAGCCCTTCGATAACGCTCGCGACACAATCGGACGCCGTTTTGGAAATGATGGCGGCCCACTTTTGCAGCACGGCGCTCACCTCGGCCACGCCGAACCCCTGCAGTATCCCGGCTGCCACGGTATTGAGCGCGATCGCCAGGGGGATGGACAAGAGGGTGCGGAAAAAATTCCAGAACGCGGCGCTTCGCGGTAATCCACGAAAGATGTTGTGGCTGGAGATGTAGATGCCGTTGGCGACCGCCATGAGCGCATACAATGCCTGAGGATGGGTGGCGATGTTGATGTGAAACATATCGTTCAGGAGCAGGGTTTTCACCAGGTAATCCAACAACGGCACCGAGAACCCCGTGAACAGCAGGGAATCGGTCATCCGGTTCCAACTGACGTAATCGTTCCAGCGCAGCAGCGGGGAGCGGCGGACCCCGCCACCGCCCAGTACCGACTGCAAAATATTGCGGAACCCGGTGATCCCGAACCAGATGAACGCGCCCCCGTAAGCCAACACCCACCAATCCTTGGTCAACGCGAAGGTCGCGAAGGCCGGGATGAATCCCAACCCGACCTTGAGGCTGTTTTTGAAGCCGGTGTTGAGATAGCGCCACCATGACCGGTCCTCGGCGGGGGCCGAGGCTACGCTTTCCAGCCGGAAATTGTTGCCCCCCTCCTTGTGGATCCCGCCCAGGGTGGCGACGTTCCCGCCCCCCTCCACATAGCGCGAGTAGCGCGTGATCACCCATTCGGACCGCCGCTGGTGGAACAACCGCCGCAGCCAGGTGGAGGGACACCAGGCGCCATTGAGCAGTTGCGACAGCCGATGCGAGCCGGTGGTGGGAACATAGGTCGTCCGGGGATAGGCGGTGATGTGGAAGGGAATGATTTGAAACGAGGTCCCGGGAGATCGTTCGATCTCGCGTTGGGCCCGGCACGGCAACGTGTCCTTGACCGCCAAGCCCATCCCGTGCAGCAGTCGGGAGCGCCCGGTGGAATCGCTGCCGATGCGCGATTTGAGCGGGCTCGCCTTGTAAAAGGACTGCAGCACCGGGATGTTGCGCAAGATTTCCCGCAGCTTGGCGATCCGCGCCTCGCGGTCCGGGCGGTCCGAATGCTCCATGCGCCGAATGACATCCCGGATCACCCGTTTCAGCGTGATCACATTGCCTTCGTTGATGGCCAACTGCAAGCGGTTGATTTCGGCGCAGTGAACCGCCTTGCCGGTGGTGTAGTCCTTCAGATTGAAGATCTCCAGGTGGGTGATGCGACCCTTGCAATCGTACAGCAGTTCGAGGACATCCTCCACTTTCAGGCCACTGAGATTGAGCGTGATCCGATAGCCGGAATGGAGTTGATTCAAGCGTTCGCTCAGTTCGGCGGGAGACAGTCGGAGCAATTCCGGAATATCGGGACCCTCACGGGGCACGGAGGGATCCGCCAGGCTTGGATTGCTTTCCACACGCAGGTAACGGTCGGCAATGGTTTCCGAATCCAACGCATTCATTGCTTCGATTTGCCTGGATATCTCCGCGCGCTGGTCGGGATGCGCCGCCTGGTATTGGGTGCGCAACCGGGACACCCGCTCTTCAAGCAGCGGCAACAACGCTAGATGGATGAAGCGGGCCAGGTGCAGCACCGAGGCCTGACCGGTACCGACAAACGCCAGGAAGTCCCCTTCCTGCAAGGGCGGCAAGCCGATCCCGCAGGCATCGTTAACCCCTGGGCGATGGCGTTGGTTGAATTCGCGCAGCAAGGCCAGAATATATCGTTCCTGGTAGACCGACACCTGTCGGCTCTCCGCCATGAAGGCAACGACCAGAGGTTCCTCCAGAAAATTGAGAAAGTCCTGGGGGTCGGGAAAGCCGGGCGGCAACCAGATGAGCTGCGCATACATCCCGTGACAGCGCGCCGCCAGCTCGATCCCGATGCGCGCGGTGATCCCCATGATTTCCGCCGCTTCCAGCAGTTCCGTGACCGCTTCCGCGCCGATGTGATTGTAGTAGATCACCGTGAGATGACGGATGCCCTTGATCCAGGCGTCCATGACCAGGTGGGTTGCGGACTTGCGCCCCTTGGTGTGGGCGTCGTGAACATGGTCGTCAAAAGCGACCTGATTCCATTCCTCCGGCATCTCCACCAAATGGTAGCGGCGCAGGAACTTTCGGACAACGCGCGGCTTGCCGGCGGCCGCGGTGCGGAAATCGTGGGCCAGTTCCAGTTGGCGCCGGGAGTCGCCATGCGCCCGCACCAACTCCTTCATGATTTCCACCAAGACCCGCGCCGTGTTGTTGCGGAAGGTGCTGTGGGTGATGTTGAATACTTCGTCGCGCAACGTGCGCAGGGCATTGATGCGATCTTCCGCCTGGCCCGCGCGCAACAGCCCGAGCAGGTTGATCACCGCATAGGCGATTCTCAGCCCCGGAGACGCCGCCATCTCCTTGACCCCATGCGGATGCAGGTAGGGGTCGAGCAGGCGCTTGAGCTGGCTCCGTCCCTGGTCACGATTCACAACGTCGTTGACGATGGCCAACATCTCATGGTCACGCTGGTCGAACAGAACGCGCGTCATCATCCCGCTCACCGTCTTGCTCCATTCCTCGGCCACGATCGCACGGAAGTTCCAGATCAATCGTTGCTACCACTAGCACACTCACCTGGAGGCAGAAAGCGGAATCACGGCACGGCCGCGAGACCGATCAGCCGGGCTTGGAGGACGCAGCGTCCGGCGCCCGGTCGTTGCCCCGATGCCGCAAAGATTTATTGTTATCAAATTTAATTCTTTATACAATAACTTCCGCCGCCGCCCGCCACCCCGGATATTCGACATAGTGGCTTCGGCCCATGGGCGCCGCGCGAGATCCCGGCAGCCGTACCAATGGCCAACAGATGGAGCATCACAAGTAGGTCAGGGTGCGCGCGGCGCTCCCTGACTTATTTGGTTAGGCCACGGGTGCCGGATCGTGTCAGGTAGCTCCCGCTGGTCGCAACCTGACCTACGGTGACCATCACGCCGCGGGCGTGGCTGTGTTCCTGCCCCGTAACCGGTCCGGTTTTATGTCGAATATACAGCGCCTCCGACAGGTGTTGATTCCAGCGCCCGCGCGCGATAGGCTAAAGCGAACCGCAAGGGCTCGCGCCCGCCGGCGGCCCGGGACCGCCCGGGGACCGCCGCGCTCCAGCGCGGCCGATCGGCCATCGGCAACCTTACACCATCCACCACGAGGGGACGCCATGCAGGAACAAGAAGATATCAGTCTGGCGGTAAAGGCTTTCAAAATCGGGTCCAAGGTCCGGGAACTGCGGCAGAAAAATCGCTACACCTTGCAGGACCTGGCGGCGCGAAGCGGGTTATCGAAGCCGTTTTTATCGCAGATCGAAAACGATCACGCGGTGCCGCCGGTGGGCACCCTGCTCAAGCTGGCGCGGGCGCTCAATGTGACGCTTTCCCACTTTTTCGAGGACGAACAAACCGAGGCAAAGATTTCGGTTACCCGGGCCCATGAACGAGCGCGGCTGGAACGTCGTCCGCACCACCAGGAAGGCGAAGTCCAGTACATCTATGAAAGCCTGGAAAGCAAGAAGATCGACAAGCACATGGAGCCGTTTTTGGTGGAGTTTCCGGCGCTCGGCACCGAAGACATGGTGTTCATGAGCCATGCCGGAGAAGAATTCATGTATCTGATCGACGGCAAGCTCGAGTTCCGCACCACCGATCGGGTGGAAATCCTGGACCCGGGCGACACCATTTACTTCGATTCGGAAATCAGCCACAGTTTTCGCTGCATCGGCGACCGCCCGGCGAAGGCCGTGACGGTCATCTGGACCAAGCCCTAATCCAGCCGCGGGAAAGGATCCGATCATGCTGGAAATCCGTTTTCACGGCCGCGGCGGTCAGGGCACGGTGATCGCTTCAATTCTGATGGCCAAGGCTTTCTTTCAGGCCGGCTACTGCGTGCAGAGCTTCCCCCTGTTCGGGGTCGAACGCCGAGGCGCGCCGGTGGAAGCCTACCTGCGCCTGGCCCGGCAAAAGATTCTGGTCCGCACCAACGTCTACACCCCGGACCATGTGGTGGTGCTGGACCGCACGCTCATCCAGAGCGTCGATGTGACCCGCGGGCTGAAACCCGGGGGCTGGGTCCTGATCAACGCGCCGGCCGTTCCGGAACCGCTCGATGCCTTCGCCGGCTTTCGCCTGGCCCTGGTCGATGCGACCCAGATCGCGCTGCGCCACCGACTCGGCACCCGCACCCACCCGATCGTGAACACCGCCATGATGGGCGCTTTCGCCCGGGTCCTGGGGGATCCCCCACTGGAACCGATTGCCCGGGCGATTGAAGAAGAAGTCCCGACCAAGCGTAAGGAAAACGTGGCGGCGGCGCGTGAAGCTTTCGATGCCGTGGTCACCATCGGTCTGATCGAAGCGGCTGCCCGGGCCACGGCCTGAACCACGACGCCGCCGCGCGCCCGAGTGGCGAACCGGCGGGCGCGGCGCCACAACCACCGGAGACGTCCAGGGAATCGCGCAGCACCCAGCGATCCCGGGAAACGCCCGTGGGTTGCCAACCGAACCCATGAGGAATGCCATGAATAACGAAACGTCCGGGCGGATGCAGTTGCCCGTTTTCATCCCCAGGTCGTCCACTTCCACTGAAGCCAACCTCACCGGATCGTGGCGGTTTCTGCGTCCGCGCTATGACGAAAAGACCGCCCCGTGCAGCGCTGGATGCCCCACCGGCGAAGATATCGGCCGCATTGAAATGCTGGCCGCCCAGGGCCAGTTCAAGGAAGCCTGGGAAACCATCCGCAAGGAAAATCCGTTCCCCGCCGTGTGCGGCCGAGTCTGCTATCACCCCTGCGAAGGGGTCTGCAACCGCGGCGACTTCGATGACCCCATCGCCATTCACAGCCTCGAACGGTTCCTGGCCGACACCGCGGCCCGCTACGAATTGAAGCCGGCGCTCCCGACCGTTCCCGACCGGCCCCAGCGCGTGGCCATCGTCGGCGCCGGCCCGGCCGGGCTGGCGACCGCTTACTTCCTGCGCCAACTGGGCTACCCCTGCGAGGTGTTCGAAAGCCTGCCGGAACCCGGCGGGGTGCTGCGCTGGGGCATTCCCCCCTACCGCCTGCCCCAGGCCGTTATCGAGCAGGAAATCGGCATGATCCGGTCGCTCGGGGTCGACATCCAATGCGACCACCCGATCACGGAATCCTTCCTGGCCGAAGCCCGGGAGCGCTATCAGGCGGTCTTTATGGGTTGCGGCCATGGCAAGGACCGCAAGCTGGCGATCCCCGGCGAGGATCTTGCCGGGATCCGGGAAGGCCTGCCCTTTCTGGCCGAGGTTCGCGGCGGCCGGCTGGAGCCCCTCGCGGGCGACATCGCCGTGATCGGCGGCGGCAACACCGCGATCGACGTGGCCCGCTGCCTGGTCCGGCTGGGGGCCCGGGCGCTCATCGTGTACCGGCGACGGCGCCAGGACATGCCGGCCTTTCCGGAAGAAATCGCCATGGCCCTGGAAGAAGGGGTGGAAATCCGGGAACTGCTGAATCCTGCCGCCATCACCGCGGACGGTCCCGGCGCCTACACCCTGACGCTCGAAAAGATGCGCATCGACGGCCAAGACCCGGACGGCCGCGCGCGCCTCGCGCACGACCCCGATGACGGCATGGAAACCCTGACCGTGCGGGGCGTGATCAAGGCCATTGGGGGGGAACCGAGCGCCGCCTGGCAGCAGCCGCCGGTTTCCGGCGAAGGCTTCCTTGCCGTCGGCAACATCCGCCTGCAAGCGGCGCAGCGGGCCCCCGTTCTGGTTTACGGCGGCGATCTCACCGCTCCGGTGCAAAGCGTGGTCCACGCCGTGGCTTCCGGCAAGGAAGCGGCCATCGCCCTGGATACCCTGTTTCGACGCGGGTTCGATCAGGTGGCCGAGGCGCTAGAAAGCTGCCGGGTCGGGACCGGGCCCGCTCATTCCATGGAAATCTACCTGCAGGGCCGGCGCTGCCGGCGCAACCCGCATGTGGTGGCGTTCAGCGAAATCAACAGCGACTATTTCCACTACCAGGCCCGGATCGATCAGCCGCGGCTGCTCAGAGAAGAACGCATTGCCGGGTTTTCCGAAATAGAGCTCAAGATCTCCGCCAGCCTCGCCATTCGCGAAGCGGAGCGCTGCTTCAACTGCGGCCTCTGCAATCAATGCGACAACTGCCGTCTGTTCTGCCCGGAAATCGCGGTGGCTCGCGACGCCAGCGACCAAGGCCGGCACATCGACTACGACTACTGCAAGGGCTGCGGCCTGTGCACGGTGGAATGCCCGCGCAATGCCATGGCGCTCGAGGAGGAACACCAATGAAACAGGTCCTGGAA
Source organism: Syntrophobacteraceae bacterium CG2_30_61_12 (assembly GCA_001873705.1). Taxonomy (GTDB): domain Bacteria; phylum Desulfobacterota; class Syntrophobacteria; order Syntrophobacterales; family DSM-9756; genus CG2-30-61-12. Next base: position 2,298 of record MNZR01000132.1, on the reverse strand, counting down.
GGAAGCCACGCGGTCTCGGAAGGAGTGAAGCTGGCCCGCGCCCAGGTGATTTCCGCGTACCCGATCACGCCGCAAACCCACATCGTGGAAAAGCTTTCCGAAATCATCGAAAGTGGCGCGCTCGATGCGCGCTTCATCCGCGTGGAAAGCGAACATTCGGCCATGGCCGCGGTGATCGGCTCTGCCACCGC
>MNZR01000132.1:0-2047 GCA_001873705.1 Syntrophobacteraceae bacterium CG2_30_61_12 | reverse complement strand
CCATTGGGCTTCCGGCGCCCGACTCCCCATCGTCATGGCGGAAGTGAACCGGGCCCTGGCCCCGGGCTGGAACATCTGGACCGATCAGACCGACAGCCTGGCTCAGCGCGATACCGGATGGATTCAACTGTACTGCGAAGATGCCCAGGAAGTGATCGACACCACCATTCAGGCGTTTCGCCTGGCGGAAACGGTGTATCTCCCGGTGATGGTGATTCTCGACGCGTTTTTCCTGTCCCACACCTATGAACCGGTGGACGTGCCCGAACAGGACCAGGTGGACCGATTTTTACCGCCTTATCAGCCCCGGTTCCGGCTCGATACGCAAAACCCCTGCGCCTTCAACCAGCTGGCGCCGCCTAATATGTACATGGAACTGCGCTACAACCTGCAGCAGGCCATGGAACAAACCTTCACCATCTTCGCCGACCTGGAAGCCGATTTCCAGCAGCAATTCGGGCGCCGCTACGGCGCGGTGGAAGCCATCGCCTGCGACGATGCCGAAGTGGTGCTGGTGACTTCCGGCACCGTCACCAGCACCAGCCGCCAGGTGATTCAAGACCTGCGGGCCCAGGGGGAAAAGGTCGGGCTGGTCAAAATCAAAATGTTCCGCCCATTCCCCACCGAAGCCCTGCTCCCGCACCTGCTCGGAGCGCGCAAGATCGCCGTGATCGACCGCAATTATTCGTTCGGCGCCGGCGGCATTTTCGCCCAGGAACTGCAAGCGGTGCTTTGCAACGTGCCGGCTCATCCACCCGTGTTTGACTTCATTGCAGGCCTGGGCGGCCGCGATGTGACGACCGCCGTGATTGAAGACATCTATCGCCGTACCCTGGCCCTCGCCACTCCCCCACCAAGACCGATCTGGATCGGCGTGGATGAACAGCTCGCAGCCACGGGCAGCTGACGGCGGCAAGATGAATAGAAACATGAAAGGGGAAAAGCGAAATTGGAAATTGGAAAATCCAAGCGTTCTTCGGTATTCTCTTTTTCCTCACTTCGACATTCGACATTCGATATTCGATATTCGATATTCTCTTTTCCTTCGGTATTCTCTTTTTCCTCACTTCGACATTCGATATTCACTATTCGATATTCGATATTCTCTTTTCTCCCTTCAACTTCGCCTTTACCAGGGGGTTGCCATGGAACTCAAGGTACTCGATAAGGAATACATGCATTCCGGTCATGTGGGTTGCCCGGGCTGCGGCGCCGCCATCGCCATGCGCTTCGTGCTGAAGGCGTTGGGCGAAAAGACCATGATGGTGATCCCGGCCTGCTGCTGGTCTATCATCGCCGGACCCTATCCGCAATCGACCCTGAACATCCCGGTGTTGCACACCGCGTTCGAAACCGGCGGGTCGACGGCGAGCGGGGTGCGGGCGGCGCTCGATGTACGCGGCGATACCGAAACCACCGTGGTGACCTGGGCCGGAGACGGCGGCACCTTCGATATCGGCTTTCAGGCCTTGAGCGGCGCGGTGGAACGCAATGAAAACTTCATCTACGTCTGCTACGACAACGAAGCCTACATGAACACCGGGGTCCAGCGCAGTTCGTCCACCCCGTATGGGGCCTGGACCACCACCACGCCGGGCCATGAATGGAAGAAGATGCGCAAGAAAAACATCGTCGAAGTGCTGGTGGCGCACCGGATCCCTTACGCGGCCACGGCCAGCATCGCCTATCCCGAAGACCTGGTGCGGAAGGTGCTGAAAGCCAAGGAAATCCACGGCTCGCGGTTTCTCCACATCTTTTCCAGTTGTCCCACCGGATGGCGCATTCCGTCCGAGATGTCGGTAAAAATCGCCCGCATGGCGGTGCAGACCAACATTTTTCCGCTCTACGAAGTGGAAGACGGCACCCACTACACCATCAACGAAATGCCCAAGGGCTATCTGGTCCGGGAATACTTCAAGCTGCAGGGCCGGTTCAAGCACCTGACCGACGAGGATCTGGAGCAGATTCAGGAAATGGTGGACGAAGACTGGCAGCTCCTGCTGAGAAAGGCCGGAGTCGCCCAGGCAGCAGCCTGATGCCGCCGGCC
>MNZR01000133.1 GCA_001873705.1 Syntrophobacteraceae bacterium CG2_30_61_12 | reverse complement strand
TAATTGCAACTAATGGTTTTCCAAGCCATAATTTCAATTCTCAAGCTTTTCTTGGAAATGGCCAAAGTCGAGAGAATCAGAATAGCAAAACTCCGTGTTCTCCGTGATCTCGGTGGTGAATCACAAAGCGCAACCCATGCCCGTGCGAAGTATGCTTCTCGTGGGCTCTTTCCTGGAAGCGCGGGCATCTTGCCCGCATTTGGTAATGAAAGATCTCAGCCTGAATAGGTATAGGTTCATCATGCGCGACTCTTCGCTTTCCTTGCGTCTTTTCGGTTCATTCCGAAATGGCCGAGGACTTGCCGGAGCGTAAAGATTCCTGACAGAAAAGCCCCGCAAGCGCTGTTCCGGAAACCCTCTCCAAATCGCTAAAAAAACTTATAAACATAACCATATCAGAGTATTAGAAGATCTTCCGGCAAGCCGTTAAGCGCTGGTATGGAGCTTGCCTCTAGCCTGTTCGACACCAGCGAAGGATGGGTTGAATGAGTGAAGCATTTTCCATTGTCGTTACCGATCGCAATCGCCACGTTCGCGACCTGCTGCAGCGGGAACTCAGCGCGGAAGGTTACCAGGTGAGCGTGGCCGCCAGTGGGAGCGAAGTCTTGCAGGTGCTGGAACGGCTGGACCGGGTGGATCTGATCGTGCTCGATCTGGACCTGGTCGGCACCGACCGATCCGGCCCCGCGGCCGAATGGAACGCGCTGCTCGGCGCCGCCAACAAGCCTCCCATCCTGGTACACACCTTCTGGAGCGACGATCTCATGGCCGCCGGCGGGATTCTCGATCAGGCCTGCGCGCTGGTGGAAAAAAGCGGCGATCTGGAACCGCTCAAGCGGATGATCCGGCGCGTGTTGCGACAAAACATTTCGAATCGGGGCAACCAACGATGAACGGGTCAGGCATTCACGACAGCCACTATTATCGAGCGCTCAAGCGCAGCATCGTCGGGATTGTAATGTTGGTGGCGCTGACTCCGCTGCTGTTGATCTCGGTCATGAGCGCCTATCAGTTCCACACCGCTTATCAGGACAAGGTGCTGGCGCATCTGAGCGAAGTGGTGGAAAAGCACGCCCGCGAAATCGATCGCTTTCTTCTGGAACGACTGGTGCAAGTCAAGGTCACTACCCGCACCTATTCGTATCAGCAATTGAGCAGCGAGCCCTTCCTGAAGCAGCTTCTGCAGGTGTTGCAGGAAGAGAATCAAGGTCTGTTCGTGGATCTCGGCTTGATCGATGATGCCGGAATCCAGGTGGCCTATGCCGGCCCCTTTTCCCTGGAGCATGCCGACTATGCCGGAGCGGAATGGTTTCAGCAGGCCATGCGCAGTGAAATCTATCTGAGCGATGTGTTTCTCGGTTTGCGCAAACTCCCCCATTTCATTGTCGCGGTCCGCCACAATTGGGAAGGGCGGCAGTGGATCCTGCGCGCCACCATCGATTTTATCGGCTTCAATCGCCTGGTGGAAGCGGTGCGCATCGGCGAAACCGGGAAAGCGGTGATCCTCAATCGGGCCGGCGAGTACCAGACCAGCTCGCCCAGCGAACCGACCATCGATGCCGCCCTGCTGCGCCGGATTCTCAAGGTGGAGGACCAGGCGGCGGCCACTGGTAACGGTGCCTCGGTGCCTCGGCTGCCGGGACTGCTGGATCTCAAGGCGTCTCAGCCCGGCAAGGAAGTCCGCATCACTCAGGCCGCGGAGCCGACCGGCGGCCGCACCTCGATTTACGTCACCACGCCGCTCAAGAACGGCAACTGGTTCCTGATCTATCAGCAGGAAAAAGCGGATGCGTTCCGCGATCTCTATCGAGCGCGGCTGGTGATCATCGGGTTGTTGCTGGTGGGCGGCCTGCTGATCCTTGCGACCACCATCCTGCTCACCGACAAGGTGATCGGACGCATCACCCAGGCCGATCGTGAAAAAGAAATGATGAACGAGCAGGTGATCGAAGCGGGCAAACTCGCCTCGATCGGCGAACTGGCGTCCGGAATCGCCCATGAAATCAACAACCCGGTGGCCATCATGGTGGAGGAAGCGGGCTGGATCCAGGACCTGCTGAGTGAAGTCCCGATCCCGCACGCGGACAATGCCCAGGAAGTCACCCGGGCGCTGGAGCAGATCCGGACCCAGGGCGCGCGTTGTAAACAGATCACCCACAAGCTGCTGAGCTTCGCCCGGAAGACCGATCCGCGGGTGCACCAGGTCCAGCTCAATGACCTGGTTGAAGAAGTCTTGAGCCTCTCCGAGCAGCGCGCCCGCTACGCCGGCGTGACGGTAGCGCGGCATCTGACTCCGGACCTGCCGCCGGTTTCCATATCGCCCTCCGAGATGCAGCAGGTGCTGCTCAACCTGATCAACAACGCCGTCGATGCCATGGAAAAACAGGGCGGGGCCCTGGAAATCACTACCCGCCTGGATGACGGCAGGGTGGTGGTGGATGTCGCCGATACCGGTCCGGGCATTCCCCAGGCCGCGCGGGACGGCATGAGCGAGGGGGCCTTTGATTATCTGACTAAACCCTGTGACCTGGAAGAACTGGTTGCCAAGGTTCAGGAAGCGGTGGCGCAAGGGAGGTGATGACCGTGAACGGCTTCAACGTTCTGCTGGTGGACGACGAGTTGGAGTTCCTGGACACCCTGATCAAACGCATGAAGAAGCGGGGCCTTCAGGTCGCCGGCGTCAACCGCGGCGAAGACGCTCTCGCCTGGCTCGATCGGGAACCGGTGGACGTGGTGGTGCTGGACGTGAAGATGCCGGGCCTGGACGGGATCGAAACCTTGAGGGAAATCAAGAATCGGCGCCCACTGGTGGAAGTGATCATGCTGACCGGCCACGCCAATATGGAAGTGGCGGTGCAGGGCATGGAACTGGGGGCCTTCGATTACCTGATGAAGCCCATGGACATCGATGAACTGATCTACAAACTCCAGGACGCGAACCGGAAGAAAAGCCTGCAGGAGCAGCGGATCAAGCGCAAGCAGGAGGAACTCGGGACCAGGCGCTGACCGGGAAGCGGTGCGACCAAGGGGCGCGAAGCGGTGGATGGTGGTGCATTTGAGGTTGATAACCAAGCACGGGAGGACATTCGGTATGAAACAGGGATTGCGCAATCTGTACAACTCCATCATGGCGGCTTCCATGGCCCACGCCAAATGGGACCTGGAAGTATCCACGAATATTCTGCAAAGCCGGAAGAAACGCTGGCTGCTGGCGCTGATGAGCGTGCCCATCCTGCTGGGGTCGCTGGCTTTGGCCGGGGACTCGCTGCCTGGGATGATCGGCGGTAAGGAAGCCTATGCGCCGGCCTTCTACACCCCGTTCATCTTTGGTGTATCCATTCTGATCGGCGTTTGCGCCGGACTGATCACCGGCTGCATCGGCGCCGGCGGCGGATTCATCATCACCCCGGCGCTGATGAGCGCGGGCATCAAGGGGATCCTGGCGGTGGGTACCGATCTGTTCCACATCTTCGCCAAGGCGATCATGGGCACCGTGATCCACAAGAAACTGGGCAACGTCTCGGTACCACTCGCCATTTACTTTCTGGTCGGGTCCCTGGTCGGGGTCACCGGCGGCGGGGTGATCAACCGCACCCTTTATGAAATCAATCCGGTGCTGAGCGACACCTTCATCAGCGTGGTCTACGTGGTGTTGCTGGGCTTTCTCGGGATCTATTCGCTGGTGGATTTCATCCGCCTCAAGAACAGCGGCACCGAGGTCGGCGCGCACCACGGTGAAAGCCCCCATGGCGAGCAGGCGGCGAGCGGTAAGCAGGGTCTTCCGGCCCGGCTCCAGGCCGCCAAGATTCCTCCCCTGATCACCTTCGACCAAGACCTGGTCCCGGGCGGTAAACGCATTCCCGCGCTGTTCGTGGCCGGTAGCGGCGCCATCGTCGGCTTCATGGCGGCGATCATGGGCGTGGGCGGTGGTTTTATCACCTTCCCCATCTTTGTTTACGTTCTCGGCGTCTCGTCGTTCACCACCGTGGGCACCGATATCCTCCAGATCATCTTCACCGCCGGCTACGCCGCCATCACCCAGTACGCCATCTATGGCTTCATTTTCTACACCCTGGCCATGGGCATGCTGCTCGGTTCGCTGATCGGTATTCAGCTCGGCGCTCTCACCACCAAGGTGGTTCAGGGCATCTACATCCGCGGTTTTTACGCCACCGCGATCATGGCCGGGTTTGTCAACCGGCTGTTCGCCCTACCCGGAAAACTCGCCGAGATGAAGATCATTTCGCTCTCCAGTTCGGTTTCCGCCGTACTCACTTCGATCGGCAACTGGACCTTCTTCATCGTGGTCGGGATCTTCGCGTTCTGGGTCATCAGCAAGTTCTTCACCAACATCAAGCTGCTCCGAGGGGAGGCCTAATACCATGATCAAAGACAAGAAACATTTCGCAATGGGGCTGGCGCTGGCGATCATGTTCTCGCCCGTGTTCGGCGGCCACAACGCCTTCAAGGCATCCGACCAACTATTCAATTCCCTGGCTAAGGGTTCCGCCTATTACATCCCGGATCTGTTGGACCAGACCAGATCCCTCACCAACGATGAATTCTCGGTAACGATCTGGGTCGGCAGCGAACAGGTGGCCGCCAATGCCGTCAAGATCCTCGGCATGAACGGTGCTCAGGTGGTTAAGGGCACCGGGGAACTCAAGGTGAGCGGCAAGTTGGGCCCATTGATGGAAGCCGCGGTCAAGGATGCGGACAGCATGTACTTCAACCGCGCCGAGGAGATCAGCGGCAAATACGGCTGTTCCGGTCCGGAAGCCCTCTACGCCTGGTGGAAAAGCCTGAAGGAAATCCAAAAAGTCCTGAAGGAACAGAAACAGTTCAAACTCGATGCGGCGATGGGACCGATCCTCGGCAAGGGGATTGAAATGAGCTACAATTTCTACCAGATCGAACCGGTCAAGGTGACTCAGAAAGCCGGGATTCTCGGTTTTGCGCTGATTTTTTATGTGGTTTACACCCTCTGGTGGGGCTTCGCCATCTTCTATCTGTTTGAAGGGATTGGGCTGAACATGACCAAGGGGGCAAAAAAAGAAGTCTGATCACTGGAGCGGCACCGCGGCCGGGACGGGTGCAAGTCCGCCCCGGCCCCGGTCCGCCGGTGGCAAAGCCGTAACCCGAGGTCGCGGCCTCGGCATGCAACACCGCACGGAAGCAGGAGGTTCATCAGGATGATTGCCCTACCAGCAACGGTTCGCGCCTGGTTACGGCGGATCGGCGGAAACAGCCGCGAGGCCGAAATGGACCCGAAGGAAGTGGAGGAACTGCGAACCGATTTTCAGTTCCGTTATCACCATTTCAAACTGCTTTTGAACGCCAACAACAAGGCCCTGGAAGAAATGGCGGAAATCGAGGAAGCCCTGCGTGGAACGCGACCGTTCGGGATGACCTTCGTGAGGTCGCGCTGCACGGAGGTTTCCACCAGTGTGTTCCAGATGATCAAGCACCTGAACCAGCTGGCGCCGGATCGTTATGCCGGTCTCGGTGAGCGCTTCAAGGCCATTCAGCGCGACCTCTGGGCCCAGGTCAATCCCTTGAGCCCGCGCAGCGACGCTCCCCTGGTTCTCGCCCTGGACCGAATCACCGCCGATGACCTGCCGCTGGTGGGGAGCAAGACCGCCCAAATCGGTGAAATCAGAAACCGGATCGGGCTGCCGACCCCCGACGGCTTTGCGGTGACCGTCGCCGGCCACGAGCGCTTTCTCGCCCACCGGGAACTGCGCACGGAAATCCACCGGCGGATCCAGGCGACCGACACCACCAGCATCGATCGGCTCCATTCGCTCAGCGCCGATCTCCAGCAACTGGTGATCCGAGCGCCGGTGCCCGCCGACCTGGAGGCGGCCATTGTCGATCAGTATCACCGCCTGGAAGCCCGCCGCGGCAGCGGCGTGCGGGTGGCCCTGCGCAGCAGCGCTCTCGGCGAGGATCAGGCAGACACTTCCTTCGCCGGGCTGTTCCGTTCGGAACTGAACGTCAGTGCCGAACATCTGCTCACCGCCTACAAGGAAGTGGTGGCCAGTCAATACGGCTTGCAGGCCGTGAGTTATCGCTTGAGCCGGGGGATCCGCGAAGAAGACGCGGCCATGAGCGTCGGCGTCATGACCATGGTGGACGCGGTGGCAGGCGGGGTGGTCTATTCCATGGACCCGGTCCAGGGCGATCGCAATACCCTTGAAATCCACTCGGTCTGGGGCCTGCCCAAACCGGTAGTGGACGGCAACGCCGCCTGCGATCGGTTCGTCATTTCCCGCACCCAGCCGCTGCGCATCGTGGAACGCACCGTGGCGGTGAAGACGCAAAAATATCTCTGCTACCCGGAAGAAGGGGTCTGCCGGCTGGATACCGTCGGCGCTGAAGCCGAACAGCCGTCGCTTACCGACGAACAGGCCCTGAGGCTGGCGGAAATCGCCATGGGCCTGGAAGTTCACTACCGCAAGCCGGTCGATATCGAATGGGGCATCACCACCGACGGCTCGGTGATCGTGCTCCAATGCCGGCCTTTGCAACAGGCCGTAAGCCCCGGCCAGGATCAGGACCCGGATCGGGCCGCGCCCATCCTCGGCGCCATCCTGATGGCGGGCGGAATCACCGTCAGTCCGGGCGCGGCGGCTGGCCCGGTTTATCTCGCTAGAAAAGACGCCGATGCGCTCGCTTTTCCCGAAGGCGCGGTGCTGGTGGTGAGCCAGCCGGCGCCCCGCTGGGCCACGCTGGTGCCGCGGGCGGCGGCAATCGTGGCGGAGCAGGGGAGCACCGCCGGGCACCTGGCGAGTGTCGCCCGGGAATTCCGCATTCCGGCCCTGTTCGCACTTCCGCAAGCGCTCGAGGGCCTGCCCGCGGGAGCCATGGTTACGGTCCATGCCGATGCTCGCAGGATTTACCAGGGTCGCCTCGGCGAACTCGTGAAAGAGCAGGCGAACCCGCTCACCATGCCCACCGCCAGCCCGGTGTATCGAACCTTGCAGGAAGCCGGCCGGCTGATCACCCCACTGAATCTGCTCGACCCCGACGCCCCTGAGTTTCGGCCGGACCACTGCCGCACGCTGCACGACATCACCCGCTTCTGCCACGAACAAGCGGTGCATGAAATGTTTCAATTCGGCAACCGCCACCGGTTTCCCCAGCGTGCCAGCAAACAACTGGTGTGTCAGGTGCCGATGCAGTTCTGGGTGATCAATCTGGACGACGGCTTCCATGAGGAAGTGAACGAAGCCAAGGTCCATCTGAAAAATATCGCATCGATCCCGATGCTCGCACTCTGGCAGGGCATGATCGCGGTCCCCTGGGCCGGTCCACCGCCGGTGGACACGCGCGGGTTCATGTCGGTGCTGATGGAAGCGACCGTCAATCCGGGGCTCGATCCAGCGTCCGGGTCCCCTTATACGGTCCGCAATTACTTCTTAGTCTCGCGCCATTTTTGCAGTCTTCAGTCACGGTTCGGGTTTCATTTCTGTTCGGTGGAGGCGCTGGTGAGCGAGCGGACCCCGGAAAACTATGTCAGTTTCCAGTTCAAGGGCGGTGCCGCCGATGCCATGCGGCGCCGGCTCCGCGCCCGCCTGGTGGCGGAACTGCTGGAAGAGGTCGACTTCCGAACCGAGGTCAAGGAAGACGCCACCTTCGCCCGCATCGAGGGCCAACCTCAGGCGGTCATGGAAAGTCGGCTGCGCACCCTGGGCTATCTGATCATCCACACCCGCCAGTTGGATATGGTGATGGCCAACGGTGCCTCGACCGCCAGATACCGCAACAAGATCCGCCAGGATTTGCAGCAACTGGAACACTGAGGGGAGAGTGGTCATGGTGAGCGTGATCGGCAATCAGCAGGGCCCTAAAAGCATGGCGGTCGAGTTCGATCAGGACCAACTGCGGCGCCGCAACCGAACCCTTTCGGTGCTGCTCGAGTTGAGCAACCTGCTGGCGGCGGAAGCCGAACTGGACCGCCTGCTGGAACAGGCCCTGGCCATGATTTTGCGACACTTTGGCCTGGATGGCGGGCGTATTTACCTGCTGTCGAGCCACCGGCCGGTGCTGATGTTGCAAGCCAGCAGCGGGATCGAGGTGAGCGGGCTGGAAGCGATGCAGGTTTCCGAGGGCTTTTCCGGTCTGGCGGTCCGGTACAAGACCTTGCTGGTGCAGTCGGTGCATGATCTTCTGGACCCCAAGCGCAGGGCGTTGCTGGTATCCAAGGGAGTGGAAACCGTGGTCTGCGTGCCTCTGATCCTGCAGGATCGGGTAGTGGGGGTGATGAATCTCACCAGCGGCAAGGGCTTCACCCCGTCCACAACCGACACCGATCTGCTGATCATCATCGGTAATCAGATCGCGGTGGCCGCGGACCATGCCCGCCTGTACCGGAAATACCAGGATCGGATTGCCGAAATCGAGAGCAAGCGAGAAACGATCAAGCGCTTCGCCTACTCCATTTCCCACGATCTGAAAAGCCCCGCCGTGGCCGTGCACGGATTGACGCGATTGTTGAAAACGCACTACGGTCAATTGTTGGGCGAAAAGGGCCGCCGTTATTGTGAACAGATCATGCACGGCGCCGAACAGATCGCTCTGCTGGTGAGCCAGATCAACCAGTATATCCACGCCCGGGAAATCCCGCTCAGCCTCGAGGTCGTCGATGTGCCCGGACTGCTCACCGAGATCGCGGGCGAATACCGGCATCAGGTGGAGGAGCGCGGCCTGGTCTGCACGATTCCCGAAGACCTGCCGGAGATCGTTGCCGACCGCCTTGGAATCACCAGGACCTTCCGCAACCTGATCGATAACGCCTTGAAATACGGCGGCCCCAACCTGCGCCATATCGAGATCGGCTACGAAACGGCGGCCGAACACCACGTGTTTTCGGTGGCCGACGACGGTGCCGGACTTCATGGAGAAACAGCGGCGAAGTTGTTCGCCTTTTTCAAGCGCCAGAGCATCACCCTGGACACCGAGGGGACCGGTATGGGCCTGGCCATTGTTCGGGAAATCGCGCGCAAACACGGTGGCGATGCCTGGCTCCGGTCGGGTCCCGAACAGGGCGTGACCTTCTATTTTTCCATTCGCATGGATCCGCACCCGGGAGCGGCGGGTCGGGACCAGTCGGATCTGAATCCGGGAGCGGCGGGTCAGGACCGGTCGGCCTGCGCTCCGACTGCATGAACCAGGGCCTCGAACGCTGTCCGCGGGCGGTGGCGCGCCTGAAACCGATCATCGCTCTCAAGGCCGGGCGCAGCACCGCCGGGGCCCGGGCCGCGGCTTCCCACACCGGCGCCATGGCCGGCGAGGACGCCTTCTACGACGCGGCCTTCGAACGAGCCGGGATCGTCCGCGTCAACACCATCGGTGAACTGTTCGATACCGCCGCGCTGCTCGCCAACCAGCCCCGGCCCAATGGCCCGGCGTTGGCCGTCATCACCAATGCCGGCGGCCCGGGCGTGATGGCGGCCGACGCTCTGGCCGAATTCGGGGCGGAACCGGCGCCGCTGCCGGAACCGGTTCTGACCCAACTCGATGCGTTGCTGCCGGCCTGCTGGAGCCGCGGCAACCCGATCGATCTGCTCGGCGACGCTTCCCCGGAACGCTACGCCGCGGCGCTCGAGGTGTGCGGCACGGCGCACGCATTCGACGGTGTGCTGGTGATCCTCACGCCCCAGTCCATGACCGATCCGAGCGCGGTCGCCGAAGCCCTGGTCAAGCAAATGAGCGGCCGCCGTTTTCCGGTGATCGCCGCCTGGATGGGGGCCGCCTCGGTGGCGGCGGGGGTGGAGCGACTCAACCAGGCCGGAATCCCCACCTACCCGACCCCGGAACAGGCGGTCCGCGCCTTCATGCACATGGTGGAATATGCGTCCAAATCGAAACTTCTGCGGGAGATTCCAACCGAACGGGCACTGGCACCGACCTTCGATCGCCCCCAGGCGGCGGCCCTGATCCAGGGCGCGGTGTCCCGAGCAGCCTGGACCATGAGTGAACTGGAAGCGAAAGCGGTGCTCGCCGCCTACGGGTTGCCGGTGGTCCGCACCGTTCGCGCCGGCAACGAACAGGAAGCCATGGATCAGGCCGCGGACCTGGGATTCCCGCTGGTCATGAAGGTGCTTTCGCCGGATATCACCCACAAGACCGATGTCAATGGAGTGCGCCTGGGACTGCGCGGCGAAATAGCCGTGCGCCAAGCGTTCCGGGAGATTCAGGCGGATCTGCGCCGGTACCGGCCGGAGGCCCGGAGCGAGGGTGTAATGCTGCAAGCCATGGTCGAACACCCTGAATGCGAACTGCTGCTGGGGGCGGTGCAAGACCCCCAATTCGGTCCGGTGGTGGTGTTCGGAAGCGGCGGGACGCTGACTGAAATCATCCGCGATCGGGCCCTGGCGCTGCCGCCTCTCAATCGGCTCCTGGCCCGGCGCCTGATTGACCAGACCCGGATCGCGCCGGCGCTTCGGGGCTATCGCAACCGCCCCTCGGCCGGCCTCGACCGACTGGAAGAGATGATTGTCCGCCTGTCGCAACTCCTGATCGATTTTCCGGAAATCAGCGAACTGGACATGAACCCGATTCTGCTCAAGGACGGCCAGGCCCACGTGGTGGACGCCCGCATCCTGGTGGCCGAACCGGCGCGGCCGGCACCGTTCCACCTGATCATCAGCCCCTATCCGGAGGAACAGGAAATGCGCGCGGTGAGCAAAGACGGGGTGCCCCTTTGGGTCCGCCCGATCCGTCCGGAAGACGCGGCGCTGTTGGCCGATCTCTTCACCACTCTATCGCCCACCAGCATCTATTATCGGTTCTTCAGTCCGATCAAATCGCTCAGCGACACCATGCTGGCCCGCTTCACCCAGATCGACTACGACCGGGAAATCGCTCTGGTGGCGTTGGAAGATACCGAACCGGACGGCAAGATGCTGGCGGTGGCGCGGGTGATCGCCGAACCGGACGGCGAGCGCGCGGAATTCGCCGTGCTGGTGGGCGATCCCTGGCACGGAAAAGGAATCGGCGCGATTCTCCTCGATCGGTGTTTGAGGATTGCACGCGAGCGGGGGGTCCGCCGGATCTGGGGCACCGTGCTCAAGGAAAACACCCAAATGCTGGCGCTGGCGAAAAAACTCCGGTTCCGGATCAGCAAGGTCCCGGGAAGCGAAGACTGTGAATTGGAAATGGACCTGAGTCAGGTCAAGTTCGAGTAGCCAGTGGCGATGCGGGGGCCAGGCCTGGCCACCCGGTTCGGACCTTCGGCCACCGGCTTTCAGTTCAACCCAGGGAATCGACCCGGCAGGCCGCCCGGAAAGCCCGGACGCGGCTCGGAAGCCGGCGAAAGGAGGCTGTCATCATGTTTGTCGGCTGGTACATGACCCGCAATCCATTGACTGTCACGCCCAAAACCCCGGTCATCGCCGCCCGCGAGTTGATGAATGATCGCAAGGTGCGGCATCTCCCGGTGCTTGATCCGGGCGGCCGCCTCCAGGGCATCATCACCGACCGCGATATCCGCAAAGCCTGGGCCTCCCCGGCCACCACCCTGAGCGTCTATGAACTGACCTACCTGCTGCAAAAGATCACCGTGGACAGCATCATGACCCGGCCGGTGGTGAGCGTCACGCCGGACACCACCATCGAACGCGCCACCGCCATCCTCCACGAACAGAGGATCGGCGCTCTACCGGTGGTGCATTTGGGAAAACTGGTGGGTCTCATCAGTTCATCGGATCTGGTCGGGGTGCTGCTGAAAGCCATCGGCGTGGCCGAGGATTCCTCCCGCATCACCCTGCTGGTGGACAACCGCGGCGCGGTCATCGAATGGATCACCCACATCATCCACCAGGCCGGAATCAACATCCGCAGCATCATGACGCTTTCCATGCCCGGCTGCGATTCCTGCTGGGAACTGACGCTGCGGGTCAATCTGGCGCTGAAATCAGCGGCCATCGAGGCGTTGAGTCAGGCCGGCCTGCAGGTCATCACCGAATACCGGGAGGACCTGTCCCAACTGATCAACCGCCCGGACCTGTGAAGGATCAGGGGGGCGGGATCGTGACTCCGCCCCTACAAACCATAATATGAAAATGGGAAACTATGTAAATCATTCCAGATGGTTGTACGCAACCAAATGGAGGAGTGAATTCGCTCCTCATAACGGATTTGGGGGACCCTGCCGGTAGCCGCCCAAAGATGCGGAGACCAGAAGGTGCTGTAGCCAGATGGTAGGTCTCGGGTTGCGTCCAGTGGGAGCTACCCGACGGCTCGGCACCGTTTTCAATCCACGCTCTCACGGCGGATTGTCAGGGAGTGCTCCGCACACCCTGACCTACCTTGAACGGGCGATGGTCATCGCTTCGGCCACTTTATGGGAATGATTCACCACAGAGAGCACGGAGGTCACGGAGAAGACTTCGAAATGAAGAGGTTTTCTCACTGTTCTCTGTGAACTCCGTGGTTAATCTTCATTCAAATTGGCCGAAACGATGATACGGGCCCTTGAACGGATCGAAATCACGCCTGCGGCGTGAAGGAATTCCGCGGAACTGATGCAACCCTCGCCTAATGAAATGTGCCCCCCAAATCCGTTATAAGCAGAATTCGTAGGTCGGGTTGCGACCAGCGGGAGCTACCCGACGGCTCGTCAACGTTTCCAATCCACGCTCCCACGACGGATCGTCAGGGAGTGCTCCGCACACCCTGACCTACCGGCAGCCCTAGATTTTCATGCTTCCTTGTGACCGTCCCCGGTCATGGGGGTTTATATGAAATTGGGACACTAGTACAGCTCGGTGGAAGCAAGTGACCCGTTTGCATGCCACACAGGACACGGCATCCGTCGATTCCCGGGTTCAAAAAGGGGTAGAGATTTCAGCCGCGCTGTACTAGTGCTGCTTCTGGCTCAGACCCTGTTGCACCCGGTGGGCCATCAGCTTGGCGCAGGTGGGGCAATGCCGATGGTGCTCCTTGAACTCCGGGTGGGGACGAGAATGTTCCAAGGCGTGCTGCAGGAATTTCCGGGTCGCGAACAGAGTGCCACAGGCATCGCAGCGTTCCAGCGCATGGATGCCGATGGTTTCATCGCGGATCGAGATGGTGCGGATGCCGTCCCGATCGCTCACCTGGATCACCCTGGTGGGGCAGATATTGGCGCAGGTGCCGCAGCCGATGCAGTGGCCTTCCACCGCGGCGACGAACGGCCGCCCATCGCGGGTTTCCATCCTGAGCGCGGCGGCGCCGATGATTTCCTTGCAAACCCGAATGCACAGGCGGCAGCGCACGCAGCCGTCGGGCGGTGGGCCCGTATCGATCCCGAATTGCGCGGCCAGGTCCAGCAGGTGCCGGGACTGGGGCGCCATCCGCAGCAGGTTGCGAAAGGCTCGGGTTCGGGCAGCAGCCACCACTTCGCTTTCGGTTTGGACTTCGAGTCCGTCGCGGACCTTGAGGATGCAGGACAGCATGGCGGTGGGGCGGCCGCTCTTTCCCACCACTTCCACCGAACACAGCTTGCATGACCCGGACGGTTTCAACGCCGGGTGATAGCACAGAGTCGGGACCTTGATCTTCTGGTGACGAAGCACCTCGAGCACGGAACTGCCGTCTTCCGCTTCTATCCGACGGCCATTGACAACGATTTGAACCACGAGTTTCTCCTCGCCTGCAACGTTCCAGGTCCGCTTCCCATTAGAGCCATCGGAGCAACAACGCCAATGTGGACCACCGGCCGCCGCCGTCAGTCAATCGCGGCTTCGCGCAAGTCAACGATGTAACTTTGGAGATAATGCAATTCAGCAGTGATCGAACCCACTACTTGTTGAACCAGGTCGCGGATGGATAGAAGGCCCATCAAGCGCCCCTGATCGATCACCGGCAGGTGACGAATATCGGCCTGGATCATCATGGACATGGTGGCGGCGAGTTCATCACCGAGTTCGGCGACAATGAGCTTGGTCGACATCACGTCGCGAACCGGGATGGCGGCAAAATCCTGGTCTGGAAACTTAACCGTGCAACGAAGCACATCGCGCTCCGTAAAAATCCCCTGAAGCCGATCGTCGTCCAGGATCAGCAGAGCGCTGATGCGCTTTTCAGTCAGGCTCCGGATGGCTTCGGCAACGCTTTGTTCACCGCTGATCGAATGGATCAGACGGCCCTTTTTCTCCAGCAGTTCGCGCACCAGCATGGGGTCTCCTTATGGGTTGTTCCGGATGCCTCGGGTCCGGTCAGCCTTCCACGGCTTGCAGACAATCCTGGGGAAACCGGAAGGTGCCCTTGTCATCCAAAGTGACTTCGATCAGGGCGTCCGGGTCGTTCTTGCTGGTGTCCGGATCGGTCACCACGCCTTCCAGACCCACGTACTGATCCATGAAGCCTTCCCAACTTTCGTCGGTGGAAATCTTGAAGATCCTGACCCGCTGCCCTCGGTGAAACGGCATGATCCACCCTCCTTTGGCTTCCATCTGAGTCGGCCGGCGATGGTTCGAGCAATGATCCCGGTTGGGTCCCGCCCGCCGCCGTCCCCCGCTCACGGCCGCATGGGTTTCGCCCTTGAGCCCGGGGCCGCCGACCTGGTTCCCATCCGAGGCGGTGCGCTGGATCCTTTTCCGATCGGGTGGGTATCACCGGATCGGCGGCACCGGTTGGCTGTCCACA
>MNZR01000253.1:3184-6143 GCA_001873705.1 Syntrophobacteraceae bacterium CG2_30_61_12 | reverse complement strand
TCAGGTAAACAGACAAAGTGGTCCTAGAGATCCGACAAATCCGACAGAGCTCTCCATGCGGCATCCCTGTGCTTTTCAAGTAAAGCACTTCCATCTTCTTTTGTACTCTCGGATGCGGATGATGGTATCGCTCATAATCGAGCTTATCGATGGTCTCCTGATCGCACTCGACTCGGATCATTGGCGTCCTCCTTCCGTGACTGTTCCCTCTTGGAAGGATGGTAACCAGTGCACTTAAAAAAGTCCAGATTTTATCCGTTCACAGTATAGTATTTTTTGGGCACTTAGCCTTCCTGTCATCGATGAGATGCCGCATGGGGGCGAGAAATTCTTCGTTTATTCCGCAAACACCATGCAGCGTTCATTCTTGATGTCAGTTTAAAGAATTATAAGTGCTCTTCGCAGCTGGCAGGAAGAGCGAAGCCGTTCCGCCGGCAGATGTCCTCGCGCGTGGCCTCGTGAAGGTCGTTTGCCACCATTTCATGGACGAGCTCTGCAAAGGAGATCTCGGCACGCCAGCCGAGCTTTTCACGGGCCTTGGTCGGGTCGCCGAGGAGGGTCTCGACTTCCGTCGGACGAAAATACCGTGGATCCACGCGCACCAACACGGTACCAGGCTGCAGAGAGACCGTCCCGCAGTGGGGCGCAGTTTTTTCAAGCAGGGCGGTGGGTCGCTGTTCTCTGACGATACCTTCTTCTGAAACCCCTGTTCCCTTCCATTCCAGCTCGATCCCAACTTCCTTGAAGGCCAGTTCGCATAAGTCTCTGACAGAAAACTGCTCGCCCGTGGCGATGACGTAATCATCGGGCTCTGATTGCTGCAGAATGAGCCACTGCGCCTTGATAAAATCCCGCGCGTGGCCCCAGTCGCGAAGAGAGCTCAGGTTGCCGAGGTAAACGCATTTCTGGATTCCCAATGCAATCCGGGCGGCCGCCCGTGTTACCTTGCGGGTAACGAAGGTTTCTCCACGCAACGGTGACTCGTGATTAAAGAGAATACCGTTGCAGGCGAAGAGATCATAGGCTTCACGGTAGTTGACGGTGATCCAGTAGGCGTAGAGCTTGGCTGCAGCATAAGGCGAGCGCGGATAAAAAGGTGTCTTTTCCGTTTGCGGCGTCTCCTGGACCTTGCCGTAGAGCTCCGAGGTCGAGGCCTGGTAGAACCGCGTTTTCTTCTGCATGCCCAGGATGCGGATGGCTTCCAGGATGCGCAGAGTCCCCAGCCCGTCGGCGTTGGCCGTGTATTCCGGGGTCTCGAAGGAGACCTTTACGTGGCTTTGGGCGGCCAGATTGTAAATCTCATCGGGCTGCACTTCCTGAATGATCCGGATCAGGTTCGTGGCATCGGTCAAGTCGCCGTAGTGGAGGACGAACCGGCGATCCTCGGCGTGGGGGTCCTGGTAGAGATGATCCACGCGCTGCGTGTTGAATAGGGACGCGCGCCGTTTGATGCCATGGACGGTGTAGCCTTTTTCGAGGAGGAAATCGGCCAGGTAGGCGCCGTCTTGGCCGGTGATCCCCGTGATAAGGGCCTTCTTGTTTATGTTCTTCCGCATGCAGTCAATCCCGTTTGTTAGATTCAGCCGCTATTCAAGCTCTCGAAAGATAATCTTCGTAGGCGGTGCGAATGCCCTCGGCCAGAGAGATCTTTGGTGTCCAGCCCATCTTAGATAATCTTGCCACATCCAAGAGCTTTCGAGGGGTGCCGTCGGGCTTGGAGGGGTCCCACGCGATAGGGCCAGCGAAGCCCACGGTACGCGCGGTCATTTCCGCCAATTCCCGGATTGTTACATCTTCGCCGCAGCCGATATTGAAAAGATGTCGCGTGGCAAGCGATGGAGCATTCGTGTCTGTCAAAGCGGCCGGTACACGTTCAAAAACCTGGTCGATTCTTTCCATCAAAAAGATGCAGGCGGAGGCAAGATCATCCGAGTGCAGGAGCTCACGACGCGGAGCACCCGTACCCCAAAGCCGCACGGAGGCGCTACTCGAAAGGGCGGTGGAAGATTTGAATCGACCGGGAAGCTCATGTCCATTGACTTTGGCAATACCTGCAAGGCCCGCGGCGAAATCATCCGGGATGGCGCCATGGGTGGTCTCGTCTCGAAGAATGGCATCAAAATCGCCCCGGGCGGCAAGTTTTCCCAGGTGGAACTTTCGGATGAGCGCAGGAAGAACATGAGAGCCCTCGAGGTCGTAGGAATCGTTGGGACCATAGAGGTTCGTGGGCATGACACTCAAGTAGCTCGTTCCGTACTGCCGGTTGAAAGCTTCGCATAGCTCGATACCTGCGATTTTTGCAATGGCGTAAGGCTCGTTTGTCGGCTCGAGTACTCCCGTGAGCAAATATTCCTCCTTGATCGGCTGCGGAGCGAGCTTCGGGTAGATGCAGGAGCTCCCCAGGAAGAGCAGGCCTTTCACATGGCTGCGATGGGATTCTTCCAGGATATTGCTCTGGATCTTGAGATTGCGCAGCAGAAAATCCACCGGGTAGGTGTTGTTGGCATGGATCCCCCCCACCTTGGCCGCGGCCAGAAACACATATTCAGGCTGCTCGCGGGAGAGGAATTGGCGGACTTCATGCCGGCTCTCGAGATCCAGTTCGGCGTGGCCGCGGGTTAGGAGGTCCTTGTAGCCTTCCGCTTCCAGAAGCCGTACAAGGGCCGAGCCCACAAGGCCTTTGTGGCCCGCGATGTAAATTCTGGAGGATTTTTGCATGGTCTGTCGGGTCATGTCATGCCCAAGCTTGCGTGTATAGGCCTTTACTTAACGCCCGTAAACATCATCGAAGCGAACGATATCGTCCTCGCCGAGGTAGCTCCCCGATTGGACTTCAATGAGCTCGAGGGGGATCTTGCCGGGGTTTTCGAGCCGGTGGTTGACACCCAGGGGAATGTAGGTTGATTCATCCTCTTTGAGGAGGACTTGCTCATCTCCCCTGGTGACAAGGGCCGTGCCG
>MNZR01000253.1:0-3171 GCA_001873705.1 Syntrophobacteraceae bacterium CG2_30_61_12 | reverse complement strand
GTGGTGCTTCTGGAGGGAAAGCTTGGCGCCCGGCTTTACCGTGATCCGTTTTACCTGGAACCGGGCTTCGCAGTTTATGCACTCGTATGATCCCCACGGGCGGTAGACCTTCTTGTGGGTCAGTGCTTCCTCCCTCTTGCCGCCTTTTATCTTCCGCACGAGGAGCTTTACGTCCTGCACTCTATCCCACGTGGTGACCAGCACGGCATCGGGTGTCTCCACGATGACGTGGTCTTCAACCCCCATGGCCGCAACGAGACGGCTCGTGGCGTGTACGTAGGAAGATCTCACGTCATGGAGGAGAGTATCGCCTACCGTGACATTCCGGTCTTCGTCCTTGGGGTGGATATCCCAGAGAGCATCCCAGGAGCCCAGATCGTTCCATCCGGCCGCAAGAGGTATCATGACGCCGCTTTCGGTCTTTTCCATGACGGCGTAGTCGATGGAATCGCTCGGACAGGCATGAAAGGCCTCCGATTCCAAGCGGAAAAAATCGGAATCGCTTGTTCCGCCATGAAATGCTTCCCCGCGGGAGCGAACGATTTCCGGGGTGAACTTCTCGAGCTCTTCCAGCACGCGAGATGCCGGGAACATGAACATACCGCTGTTCCAAAGGTAGTTGCCCGAGCCGACATAACCTTGCGCGGTCTCGCGATCCGGCTTTTCAACGAACCTGCTTATCTTGTGAGCTTCCGGTCCGCCGGCGATCGAAGGGATTGTCTCGCCTTTTTCGATAGGCTCATACGGCGTTGCCGGGTGCCAGTGGGACACATTTCCATGGTGAGAAAGGGCGGGACTTTCTGACGGTTTTGTTATAAATATCATGGCTTCTCTTTCCCTCGAAAGGAGGCCAAATGGTTGCCGTAATTGCTCATCAATTGGAAATCCGAATTCACGATCTTATTGCCCCCGAAAAGTGCTTTGATTTTCTTAGAAAAGAGAGATGGCCGCAAGGCATCTGCTGCCCAGCATGCACTTCAAATCGTGTCAAGAAGAACGGACACAAGGATTCGGATCCGCTTTGCCAGAAGTACAAGTGCAAGAACTGCGGGCGTCGCTTCAATGATTTTTCAGGAACTGTGTTGGCAAACAAGCATCATCCCATTAGCGTCTGGATAGTTGCGCTATACCTCATGGGCCTCAACATGTCGAATAGCCAGATTGCCGCGGAGCTGGATCTCGACATAGATGTCGCACAGACCATGACAATGTCCCTCCGCAGGGAGATCTGTGCAAGGAAGCCCGGTTGCAGACTCAACGGAGTAGTCGAATGCGACGAAGCCTACGTCAGGGCCGGCCACAAGGGACATCCGGAAGCGGTGCGGCGCAAGAACCGACTCGGACGGCGGCGCGGGCTCAAGGGGGCACCAGGTCGCGGCACTCTCGCAAAGGAAAAGCCTCCGATTCTCGGTATCATCCAGCGATGCGGGGATGTGGCCATTTTCATGCTCCCCGATGTTAAACGGAAGACCATCGAACCGATTCTGCGCTCTGTCATTGAGCCGGGATCCTTGGTGAACACCGACGAGTACATCATCTATGGGCAGCTCCCCGAGTGGGGTTATGAACATAAGACAGTCTGCCACGCGATTGGAGAATATGCCAGAGACGAAGACGGGGACGGCTTCTGCGAAGTCCATGTCAACACCATCGAAGGTTTTTGGTCACTTTTGCGCTCTTGGCTTCGCCCACATCGCGGAATCTCTCAGGAGAACCTGCCGCGGTATCTGGGCTTTTTTGAATTCATTCACAACGTCCGGAGGAGAGGTAAGGCGCTATTGCCTTCCCTGGTTGGCATCCTCTTCGGTGCTCTGGCTTAGCACCCGGCAACACCGTATGAGCCAGTTGTTCAACTTATTTTTGGACAGGCCCATAGTACGAAAAATTCACACATTGACGGTTGCATTTGCTGTGCAGGTTGAATGCAATGACTTGTCAAACGAATACATAACCTTTCGCTGGAGCCGACGCCCAAAAAGCCGGGCGCGGCTCAGCTGGCAGTTGTGCCCGTGAACCCTTGAGCCTGCAGACAGCAAAGAATGGCTTGATCCCAAATTGGGATCATGATATTTTGCGGTATGAGAATCATATCGAGGAAAACACTCAAAGCCTTTTGGGAGCGGTACCCCAATGCCGAACAGGCATTGCAAGCTTGGTATGCCGATCTGAAGGCATCCCATTGGAAGTCTCCTTCTGAAATCAAGAGTGTCTACCGGAATGCGAGCTTTGTGGGAAACGATCGGGTCGTCTTCAACATCAAGGGTAACACATACCGTGTTGTCATAGCCATTCAGTATCAGTTTGGCATCGTCTACATCCGTTTCGTGGGTACCCACGAAGAATACGACCGGATCGATGCTGCCACAGTGTAGCGGGAGGTTTGGAGATATGGACATTAAACCTATCAAGACAAAAGCGGACTACGAAGCGGCATTGGATGAGGTTGAGCACCTTTTTGATAGCGTTCCCAACACGCCGGAAGGAGACCGGCTGGAGGTGTTGACCACCCTCATAGAAGCGTACGAGGAAACGCATTACCCCATCCCCTCACCAGACCCGATCGAAACCATCCTATACTACATGGAAAGCAGGGGGCTCTCTCGAAGTGATCTTGAGTCCTACATCGGCGGCCGTGCTCGGGTTTCTGAGGTGCTGAACCGAAAACGTCCACTCACCATCTACATGATACGGAAGTTGCGTGCTGGTTTGGGCATTCCAGCCGAGATACTCATCCAGCCCTATCCCTTGCATGAATCTGCTGCATGAGGAGAATTGCGGCACAACCAAGGCATGAACTGGACGGCGCGGCCACGTATTCTTGCGGAGATTTGTCGTGCAAAATGAAGCTCTGCGCCAGTCTCGCGCCGCCAGTTATGCCCGCCGTTGGGCGTCACATCATCCAAGACACATTGAACACAGACCTAGTAAACGGGATCTTCCAGGGGCGGCGTAAGATTCTGTATTCATAACATTTTGATTGTGGCTCATACGGTGTTGCCGGGTGCTACTCGGACATGTCGCTGCTGAGAAAAGACGGGACTTTCTGACGGTTTTGTTGTAAATATCATGGCTTGGCACTGCTTCAGTTTCATGGAAACAGTTTCTCATCACCAACCAACCAGTTACGATAGTTGGAGATAAAGAAGGTCTCGCCACGCGATCCGTGACTCA
>MNZR01000303.1:2833-5091 GCA_001873705.1 Syntrophobacteraceae bacterium CG2_30_61_12 | reverse complement strand
CCCGGAAGTGGAGTTCACCTTGCAATCCAAGGCTAACCCCATCGAGGTGGCAACTCATCAGCTCTATCCAAACCTGCCGGGAGCATACCGGCGGCCACAGCCGACCGAGGATGAGGTGAAACGGGCGAGCGGCGACTTCATCGATTTGAAGCTGTACGAGCCGGCTATGCGCTTTCTGATCGACACTTACATCCGCGCCGAGGAGAGCGAAAAGATTTCGGCCTTCGATGATCTGTCGCTGATTCAGCTCATCGTCGAGCGCGGCCCCGATGTGGTGGATGCGCTGCCCAAGGGAATGCGCAAGAACGAGCAAGCGGTGGCCGAAACCATCGAAAATAACGTTCGCAAACTGATCATCAACGAGTCGCCGGTGGATCCGGCGTACTACGAAAAGATGTCCAAGCTGCTGGATGCCCTGATCGCCCAGCGGCGGAAGGGAGCAATCGATTACAAACAGTACCTGGCCACGATTGCCGAACTTACCAAACAGGCAGTGAATCCAGGCGGCGGTTCCGGCTATCCGTCAGCCATGAGTACGCCCGCCAGGCGGGCACTGTATAACAACCTGGACAGGGACGAGGCGCTGGTTTTGGCGGTGGATCAAGCGGCAACGGGCCAAATTCGACGCGCAACCGCGCCAGTCGCGGCGCGAAATGGTGAACGGCGAGAGCCACTATTTCCTCGGCCGGCGTTACCGCCTGCGGGTGATCCACCACGACGCTCCGGGCCGCATCGCCCTGCGCGGCAACACGGGCATTGACCTGTATGCGCGGCCGGAACATTCGGCCGAACATCGCGAACAAATATTGCTCCGCTGGTATCGTGAACAACTGAAGGCCTTGATCCCACCGTTCCTGGAAAAATGGCAAACGGTGCTGGAAGTTCAGACGGCCGCCTGGGGCATCAAGAAGATGAAGACCAGGTGGGGCAGTTGCAACGTCGACGCGCGGCGGGTCTGGTTCAACCTGGAACTCGCCAAGAAACCGGTGCAGAGCCTGGAGTACGTGGTGGTTCATGAACTCGCGCATCTGCTGGAACGCCACCACACCGACCGCTTCCGCGCCTTGCTGGATGCGTTCCTGCCCTCCTGGCGGACGGCCCGCGAGGAACTGAAACGTTCGCCCTTGTCGCATGAACGGTGGCAAGAGTGACACCAACCGGACCTGGCCATCGGAAGCATTAACAGTTGGCTTACCCAAAGACCCAAGGGCGCAAGGAACCGGCGACGGTGGGCGGCAATAGACCCCATCCCTGGCCGCGAGAAGTGAACGATCACACTCGGAAAGGAAAAAGCAGATGACCACGAGCGAACAGGACGCGGAACTTGTTTGGAAACTGCTCTGGGAACTTCTGGTGTTCGCCAATCAGCGGAAGAAGGTGGTGCCGGGTATCCGTTCGCTGGAAGACTATCACCGGATTGCCGCCGAACGGAAACTGGAGATTCGCGATGCCTTGTGGGGCAACATTCACCTGATCGATGATTTCACCAAGGCCAATCCAGCGGGCTTTTCCGACCAGGAGCTGAAAATTGTCTCGACCTGGAAACATTGCCTGCGCGGTGGATTCTACATCGAACGCTACCTTAAGGATCGCGCCATCTTCATCGCCGCCGGCAAGGTCTATGCCGTGCAGGCACTCCACACCCCGTTCGACCAGATGATCCCACGCAACCATTTGCCGCATCAGGTGGAAGCGGTGCTGTTGCCGTTCCGGGGAAAGATCGTCTATGACGGGGTGCTGCCCGGCTACAATATAACCTTTGGCGGCGGCATCAAGCAGCGCCTCCGGGAAAACTACCTGGCCGCCAAGCAGGCGGGCCGCATCATCGAAAGCCTCGATCCCGATGACCAACCGAAAAAGCAACCGGCCTCAGCGGTCCCCGCGCCCGATTGGAAACCGGCGCTCGAAGACCTGGCGCGGCAAGCCGGCAAGATTCAGGGCGGGACCAGGCAACATCCCTTCAACAGCCCCGCCTTCGGCTTGATCAAGGCGAGCATCGAATTGGCCGTGAGCGTCGTCGACCATCCCGATGATTTGGATGATCTTTGGAGCGAATACAACAAGGTGGTCCGAGCCATTCGCAAGGTGCACACGCTTTTCAAGCGGGCCGAGAGCGCCCCGGATTGATCCGAGGCGACAACAACATGGAAACCGGGCCGCCGCGCGGGAGAGCAAATGGATGCCTGGCTGGCCATGAAAACCGGGGTAAGCATGCTTACTTTCCCTGAACATTTTTCGGGTTATGAATCCGGCGAAAC
>MNZR01000303.1:0-2825 GCA_001873705.1 Syntrophobacteraceae bacterium CG2_30_61_12 | reverse complement strand
CCCGAACCTTTTGCGATGGAGGAAATGAACGCATGGCCTTCGATCCTGCCCAGTGGCGGCGATTCCAATCCGACGATACCCCGATCTATGTGCGCCCCGATCCGCCCTGCTGGTTCGTGCCCAATGATGCCGGCGACCGCTTGCTCAAGCCGGCCGCTGGCGCCGCTTGCCCGGACGCGGGGCCGGGCGCCCGGCGCTTTTACCAGCGCCTGCCCGAAGCCGCCGGTTCCGCCTACGCCGGCAGGATGGCAGTGCTCGAACGCACCCACCTTCGAGAACTGTGGTTCCACCTGACCAACCGCTGCAATCTCAGTTGCCGCCATTGCCTGTTCGGTTCCTCGCCTGGCGACGCGCTGGAACTTCCCGCCGAGCGCGTGCTCGAAGCCGCCCGCCAGGCTTCGGACCTGGGCTGCCGCGTGGTTGCCCTGACCGGCGGCGAACCCTTCGTTCATCCCGATTTACCATCGATTATCGAGGGCTTGCTGGCCCTTCCGGAAACCCACGTGGTGATCCTGACCAACGGCCTGATCGCCCGCCACGTGCTGGAAAGCCATCCCTGGGACCGCGACCGGCTGCACCTTCAGATCAGTTTGGACGGTTTGGAACAGGGCCACGACGCCATCCGCGGGCACGGGACGTTCCAAAGGACGGTGCTGGAGTTGCAGCGGCTTGGCCAAAACGGCACGCCGTTCACCCTGTCCGTTTGTCCCACCCGGCGCAATCTCGATGAGATCGTGCCCCTGGTGGACCTGGCGGCCGATGTCGGAGCAGCCAACCTGCATTTCATGTGGTATTTCGTTCGCGG
Source organism: Syntrophobacteraceae bacterium CG2_30_61_12 (assembly GCA_001873705.1). Classification (GTDB taxonomy): domain Bacteria; phylum Desulfobacterota; class Syntrophobacteria; order Syntrophobacterales; family DSM-9756; genus CG2-30-61-12. Next base: position 2,020 of record MNZR01000303.1, on the reverse strand, counting down.
CCGCGGCCTCCCGGAAGAATTCGTGGAACCGGCCGAACTCTTTCCCGTGGTTCGCGCCGCGCTGGAACGGGCCGAACGCCGCGGTCTCAACGTGGACAACGTTCAGGCCCTGGCCAACCAGGTCTTCGCCCCGGCCGGGACCCGCCACGACGGGGCGAGCATGGCCTGGGAATCCTTGGCCGTGGGAGCCGACGGCCGGATTTACCCGTCGGCGGCCCTGGTGGGCGTCCAGGAACTGGCCAGCGACTGGCACCACAATCTCGAAGAGGTCTGGAGGGACAACCCGGTGCTGGAACGGATCCGCCGGGAAACGGCCGCTTCCCTGGATCACCCCCTGCGGTTCTTCCTGGGCGGCGGCGATCCCGACCACAGCTACCTGCGCGGCCGCACGTTCATGGGCGCCGACCCGTATCTCGAACTCCACGAACAGATCGCTCTGTGGCTGATCGGGCGCCGGGCGCCGCGGTCGAAACATCCCGAGCGGCCGGCGTTGCGTCTCAAGATGGGAGATCTTCTGCAAAGCTGCGGCAGCCACGGCGGGGTCGCCTTCACCCATTCCAACTGCCTGCTGGCGTTGGCGGCCCGGTCGAGCCTGGCGGTGGTGCGTGATTTTTACGGCGAGGCCGCGGTCAGCCCCAAGGAAGACATCTTGAATCCGGTCTGCTACCCGCCCGAACTGCTGGCACATATTCCGGAGTCGTACCGGTTCCGCGGTTATGGCTGCGGCAGCCCGATCGTGGACGCCGCCGTGCGCCCGGGAGAAACGGTGCTCGATCTCGGCTGCGGCGGCGGGGTGGAATGCTTCATTGCTTCCCGGCTGGTGGGGCCGACCGGGCGCGTGATCGGCATCGATATGCTGGACGCCATGCTGCGACGGGCGCGGGAAGGCGCCGGGGCGACGGCGCGGAACCTGGGTTACGCCAATCTCACTTTCCACCAGTCCCTGTTGGAATCCCTGCCGCTGGAAGATAATCAGGTGGATCTGGTGGTTTCCAATTGCGTGCTCAATCTGTCCACCGACAAACGCCGAGCCTTCGACGAAATCTTTCGGGTCCTGCGCCCCGGCGGGCGCCTGGTGGTGTCCGACGTGGTCTGCGACCGGGACCCGGACGCCGCCATCCGCAACGATCCGGTACTGCACGGCGAATGCATCGGCGGCGCCTTGACCCAAAGGGACCTGGCCGGCCTGTTGGAGGAAGCGGGGTTCGGACCGCTCAAGCTGCTCAAGCGTTTTCCCTATCGTGAGATCCAGGGCCATCCCTTTTTCAGCCTCACCTTCGAAGCCCGCAAAGCGGCCGCGAGTGATCCGGTCAGCGTCGTCTATCGGGGTCCGTTCGCGGCGGTTCACAGCCCGGGCGGCACGCTCCTGGTGCCCGGACCGGTGTACCGGCTCCCCAGGTGGGAAGCCGAGGCGTTGGCAGCCGATCTGTTCATTCTCGACGGCAACGGCGCGGTAACCAATCAACAGGCTCAAGCCTCCTGCGCCTGCGCCGTGGAACCGAAACCGGCGGCCGCGGCCGGGCCGTTGCGGAGGGCGCCGGCGACCACCGGGGACGGTTCGGGCACCAGGATTTCGCTCAAGCGCCGGGCCGGCTGCATGGTTTGTGGAGCGCCGCTGGTTTACCAGCAAACCGAGTCGCAAGCGCCCTGCGCCTACTGCGGCCGGGCCATGGATGCCAATGCCGTGTGCGCAAACGGCCATTTCGTCTGCGACGCCTGTCATTCGAAAGATGCCCTGACCGTGATCGAGCACCTGACCATGACTTCCACCGAAACGGACCTGATCGCACTGCTGGATAAGATCCGCCGGCACCCGGCCATTCCCGTCCACGGACCGGAACACCATGCGCTGGTGCCGGCGGTGCTGATCGCCGCCTACCGCAACGCGGGTGGAGCCGCGACCGACGACGATATTCGCACCGCTCTGCGCCGCGGATCGCAAATCCCGGGAGGCGCCTGCGGCTTCATGGGCTGCTGCGGCGCCGCCGTGGGCGTGGGGATCGCCTTCAGCATCCTGATC
>MNZR01000222.1:3039-14801 GCA_001873705.1 Syntrophobacteraceae bacterium CG2_30_61_12 | reverse complement strand
ACGATGCGGCAAACCGGGCCAATGGCTGCCGGCAACCTGACCTACGATGCTTCCTTTACAGCCGTAGGTCAGGGTGCGCTCGGCGCTCCCTGACTTGTGACCGGAAACCGCGAGTCAGGACCGTCAGGTAGCTCCCCTTGGTCGCAACCTGACCTACGATGCTGACCTACGATGCGGCTAGGCGGCCCAATGGCGGCAGGCGCATGCCCTACGATGCGGCAAACCGGGCCAATGGCTGCCGGCAACCTGACTTCCTTTACAGAGCGGCCTTGATTTTCGCCAGGGTCCGTTCCAGCGCCCCTTCGGGATAGGGCCGCGCCGGCCAGGGCACCTTGAAGCCGTCGCCGCGATAGCGCGGAATCAGGTGGAAATGGACATGCTCGATTTCCTGCCCGGCCACCGCGCCGTTGTTCTGCACCACATTCAAACCTTCCGCGGCAAGGCCCGTCATCAGCGCCGCGGCGACCCGTTTGAGCACCGCGGAACAGGCTTCCAGAGCCTCGGTCGGGGCATCCCACAGCATGCGGCAATGGGTCTTGGGCACCACCAGGGTGTGCCCGGGAACCACCGGGTTGATGTCGAGAAATACCAGCACCCGAGCATCTTCATAGATCTTCGCCGAAGGGATCCGGCCATCGATAATCATGCAAAAGATACAGTCCGCCATTGCCCTCACCTCCCTTTCTCCAACCATCGTGAACAGCGGTTCGACCAGGCCGGCCAGTCGACCAGGCCGGCCGTTCGCCCGCCGGCACCCTCCCCGCCTGACCACAACCGGCCCGGCCTCGACCACAACCGGGTAGGCTTCCCTGTCAACATTGGTTGACAAGCTCCAGTCACATAGATTGTTTAGGTTTTCCTGTCATCCGCATAAATGTGTCAATCAGGTTGCCACTGACGCCGCTCTACCAACTTCCGGCCCGACCCCGCCGGAGGTCATCAGGCTGGGTGATTAGGGTCGTGTTTACCACAGGTTAAGTGTTTGGCTGCGGTCTCCTGACGGGAACCGAAAAAGCGGTACGGAACTTGCCTTATTCAGCCGGCAGTATCCACCCGATTCGATTCCCCCAAAACAGGAGGTGGCGGCCATGAAATGGGCAACCTTGATCATTGTCTCTCTGGCAATCGTAGTGGCTTCCCAGCCGGTGGAGAGCACTGGAGGCCAACCCGAGGATCTTTACGATCAGATCATCGACCACAAGATCGCACAATGTGACCGCAAAGCCCTGCTCACCGCCACTCGCGGTCCGAATCTTCAGGCTTACGGCCGGAAGGCCCTGGATCAAGCGGCTTTCTACCGCAATCAGCGGGCCAGTCTGGTGCGGCAGATGGTCAGCCTGGGGGTCGAGCCCAAGGATTACAAGGTTCACTATTTCTTGATCCGCGGTTACCGCGATCCAAAAAGCTCGAAGCTTGCAACGCGTCTATCCGAGATCGAGTGACACCGGTCAAAGTACAGCGGCTCGGTTTGAATGGCACTGGTCCGCGAAACACCAGCGCTTCCGGCGCCGGCTGTGGAAAGGCAGCGGAAACATCATGTCAGCCAGGATTATCCATCTGTTTTCCAAACTTCCCAAGGCGGCTCAAGCGGATCGTGCAGTCCCGATGGGGCCTTCAGCGAGTGCGGTCGGCCCGTCCATTGAGGCGGAATCGCTCCCGGGAACCGGGAGGAAGGCAGCTTTTCCTCCCGTGTTCCTGATTGAAGCCCTCTCCGAACTGCGGCGAAATGCGCTGCGGGAATTGCTCAAAGGCAATTTCGACCAGTGTTTCGAACGCTCGGACTATCGCGTTCAGACCAGGAGCCTGGGCGGCCTGCACCTCACGGTCTGGTTGGTGGAATGCCCAACGGCGTCGATCCTCACGCTCCTGGACCCGGTCAACGGTACTGAATTGCATGCACGACTGCACCGCGGGGATTTCCCCGATCTGGAATCATTGCTTCGCTATCTGGGGAAATTGGCGCCCGCCGCTGCGCAAGCCCGATCGTGAAACCCGAACCAGCGCCCATTCACGGGAACCCTGGTCGGTGTTATCAAAGCGCGCTCAACTTGCCATAGTCGACAGCGGCGGCGTAGTCGATCAGGTCCTGTTCGCTGACCTCGGTCCCTTCCACGGTCACCAGCATGCGCTTGGCCACCACCAGGTTGATATCGCCGGATTTGGCCTCGGCCCGATATTTGATGATCGCCTTTTGATTCGCGATCTTCTGGAGCCTGCCGCCATCGGACGTGGCCAGCATGGGATTGCTGAACATCATCATGAGACCCTGAATGATGGGCGATTCGGTGATCAGTTTGACCGTTACCGTACTGGATTCCCGGTGATAGCGCTTTTCCGCCGAGATCATGCCGCCGAACATGGCCGGTGCCACGGCCTGCCCGGTGACGGTTTCTTCCGTCCAGCCCGCCAGGGCCTTCGGCAGGTAGTCTTGGAGATTAGCGCTTTGCTTCTGGCGGATCAACTGGGCCGCGTAATCGAGACTGTTGGCCGCTTCCACGAAGTTGCTCTCGTTGTAATACTTGAGCGCTTCATTGATCGAATCGGTGACATCGTCGGCGCGAACGGGACCACCGCCGAGGGTCAGGCCTGCAATCACTCCAACCAGCAACACCAGGGAACACCAGCTCTTTCCGTGTCTCATGCCAAGCTCCTTTCCTCATCAAGTCGACCAGAAACTCGCCAATCAATCCCTTGCCAATGCCCTGCATCAGAGCCGCTGCCGGCCACTGCCCACACCGAACTGAACCGTCCCGGCCGATGCTCGCGGGCGGACCAGTAACCGGCCGGCCAGCAGGTGGTTTCATTTCACTTCCGTAACTTTCGGGTTTTCGTTGCTATCTGAACAGATCGAGCCGCGGATCTCTTCCCGCGCCACAATTGCCGCAGTCCGGGCAGGCGGAAATGGGCTTCGCGTTGGACTTTCCACCACAGGAAAAGAGTCAGTGCCAGGCCCAGGATGTTGGGCAGCCACATGGCAATGCCTGGAGGCACCAGACCGTTTTCGCCCAGGCCGTTGCCGGCCGCATAGAGCAGATAGTACACTAAAAAGATCGTCAGCCCCATGACCACCGCCGATAATTTGCCACCGCGCTGAAACGAGGCGCCCAGCGGCGCCGCGATGCAGCCCAGGAGCAGGCAAGCCAGGGGCAGAGCCAAGCGCTGGTGGACTTCCAGGCCCGAACGCGGATTCCCGGTTTGTTTATAGCGCTCCCACAATTCACCCAGGCTCATCTCGGCGCGCCTCCTTTTGCCTTCGCTTTCCGCCAAGAGCGTGCTCAATGGAAAAGCCAGATCGTAGGATTGGAAATGGACCACCTGGGCCTGTTCAAAATTCTTGCGCACGCTGGTGATGGAACCGTCGGAGATATTCAATAGAATCCGGTCATGTTGCGCCTGATCGAAAATCGCGGCCTGGCGGGCGACGATATTGATCGTCACTCCATCTTTGCGGCTGTCCTGAATGAAAACACCCTCGATGGCTTGATCGCTCGGGTTGACCCGGTTGAAAAAGAACACCATGTTGGGAATGACATCGATGAAAACCCCTTCCTTGAGCAGAGCCGGAACAATCGCCCGACCGAGGCTGCGCAACTTGACGGCAAAGGCCTGATTGGCGGCCGGCAGCAGCACGATGGAATTGTAGTAGGAGGCCCCCGTGGTCAGGATGACCACGCTGAGCACCGCCGGCGCCAGTTGCTGGAAGCCGATGCCGGCGCAGCGCAACGCGATCAGTTCATTGTCGCTGCTCAAGCGGACAAAAGCCATCAGCACGCCGATCAGGCAGGCCATGGGCAGAGCGTACAGGGCGATGTGGGGAATGATCAACCCGATCATCTGGGCGATGTCCCAGACCGTGATCGAGGACATGAAGAGGTACAGGGTAAGTTGGCTCATGCGCCCGAGAATGAGCGCCACCAAGAGCCCTGCCAGGCAGACCGCGAGGGGGCCGAGCTGTTCTTTCATCAGGTAGAAATAGAGGGTCTTTTTCATCTTCCCCCTTGGTCCACGTCTGCCGGGTTCCGGCGTCGTGCTGGTGCAAATCCCGGGTTACCGCCGTCCTGACCCTCAATACCGCCGACCTCGGATCTGATCCGTCAGTATTGACCGTCAGCAGCAACCGTCAGTATGGCATGGTTCGGAAAACCCTTGTTTTGGGTAACAGTTGCCGCCGTCATTCCCGCAATCGTCAGGCAGCAATAGCATACCGATGGCGATGTGCAACTGGATTCCCGCTAAAAGCATGTGGGGATGACGATCCGGTGTTACCCTCGATTGAATCATGCCCTAACTCGATCCATAAAATACCGCGCCTTTTGATCGAGCCTGGTCAAGGCCCCGACTGTAATTCCCAATTGTTGGGCAAGCACCCACGCGCTCTTTCCTCGCCGGAGAGCGAGCAGGATGGCGGATTGTTCTATCGAGGGCATGGGAGCAAGCATTCCAAACCGCAGCATATTCTCGGTTGTCGAGTTGAGCACGGGTTCCATCGCCACATAGTGGGGACTGAGTTCATCGATCTCGTCGGCGAGGGGACCGATTCGCGGTAGGCTGTCCAATTCGGACCATTCCACGAACCCGCCCATCACCGCTAGGGAACAATCGATTTCGGATGAAAGCAAATGCCCATGCTGGAGCACTTCCACAAACGTCTGGGGGATGTTCAGCCCGGTCCTGTGTGCAAGCAGCCCCATCTCGGTAAGGTGTTGATCGGGACTGACCAACCTGAAAGCAAGAAGGCACTGCGCATGGCGTTCAAAATCGATCATCAATCCGGCCATGCATCGCATCGCCTTCTCGTGCATTTCGGTGTACTCATCCAGGAGTGTGCGGAGCCTCTTGCCGCCTCGCTTGTGACAGGCTTTCAAATGGTCACATTGCTCACAAGGAAGCAGCCCCAGGACCAGTGTGATTGGCTCACGTTCCTCTTCCATGCGCGCATTCTTCCCCCATCGCGAGTTCCCGCCGCGGAGAACTCCCGCCTCATTCCGCCGTATGGTCAGTCGATGTCGAATGTTGATCAGAGACAGGACCGTTTCGATGTTGCGAACGCACCGAGCCTCGGGCAGCACATCATGGACTGCAGCCGCCAGCTCTTCCACCCGAGCGCACTCTCCTTCGTCCCCAACCTGGACGGCTGCCAAGGATCGTTCCAGCAGCGATGTCGGCGCGCCCGGTTGGGAGAACAGGCTCAGCATGATGGGGAAACCGCGGCGAAGGGCACTGGACACATGCCGGGGAGGAGCCAACAGCAGGTTTTTCAGGTGGACCACATCGATTCCAGGAGCGTGAGCGACGGCAACAAACGGGGCCCTGTCACCCGCTGTCCGCGCGAGTCGCCCCACTATGCGGCGCATCTCCCACAACGACAGCGGAACCAGTTCATTGCCGCCGGTGGAACGCCAAGATGTGCAGAAGACGGCCGCATGGCAGCCAATCGTCATGGTTTCGGCGGTGTCCGCGGTAGCGAAAACAAAGTCGAGGTAGCCAAGTTGACTGAATCGTTCGACCCATTCGGACCACAGGGGGTCGTGACCCCGATGAAGCGGAGCCGCTCTGCTCATCAGGCTTGGGAAAAGGAGAGGATGATCCTTGAGCGCGGGATGCTGATCCATGGACGCCGCAACCCGCGGTTGGGTCAACACATCCCCAATCTCCTTGAAGACCGGTTCACAGGCAGCGGCGGCGGTATCGCAATCTGCCGCGGATGGCATCAGGATAAGAGCGGGAATGAGGCCTTCCTCTCGCAGAATCGAGGCAAGAGGGCGAACGAAAGAGGCCGAGTGCACCTTTGGAAAAGGCGGTGTCTCTTTCAAGAAGTGCTTCACCCTCAGCGTCAGGCTTTTGTGGTCCAGGAGCGGGACAAGGTCCCATCCAGACGAGATGAAGGCCTCGACCACGGGGGGGCGCCTCGCTCCCAAGTCAAGGAGCCGGCAGGGTGTCTGCCGGGCAATCTCCAGCCATCGGGCCAGCTCCGGCCCGTTCGAGACGTCGGACATGAGGAGAACGACTGGAAGAAAAGGAGGAAGGCATAGCAGGATTTCCTCGAACTTGACTCCGGCATCCTGATGGCCCAAATATTCGGCGTCGTCCATGATGACGAAGTCGGGCAACGCAAGATCACCCATGGCGGCAAGCTGATCCCGGAGGACATCGAGCGACCAGATCACGATTCGCCGCAATGGTCTCTCCGTCCGTTCCTTGGTCATGTTCGATGTGTTCTCCTCCCCCAAGGTCGATTTCATGAGGGAGGCTCGAAATGAGGTTAACAGGTTCGATGCCGTGACAACCCAGACCCGTTTCCGATCCAAAACGCCTGACAGCAGATTCAAGACAGCGGCGTGGCGGTCGCGTGAGACGAGATGCGTAATCAGGATACTTTCCCGTCGCGGGATTGCGTCAGCGATTTCTTCCATGAGAGCGACCGGGAGAGTTGCATGAGCTTCAGCGGCACGCGCTGACCGCTCAAACAACTTGATGAGCTTGGGATCCATGCTGTCTCCTTGACTGAATGGAGGGAGGCCAGGGACAATCCTGTCGACTGAAGCTGCCGGCGTCCTTCCGTTGGATGCTCGATTCACTATTTCATGCGGATCCATGGCATCAGTGTCGGCAAATCGGCAATCTATTTTGCGCGCTACCCAGCATGACCGGGGACGGTCACAACAAAGCGTGAAAATCCAGGACCGCCGGTAGCCGCCAGTAGATCAGGGTGTGCGCGGCACTCCCTGGCGATCCGGTGGAAGACCATGGATTGGAGATGCCGCCGAATCGTCGGGTAGCTCCCGCTGGTCGCAACCCAACCTACCAATTCGCTCCTCCCTATGGGTTGCGCACAACTATCCGGTATGATTTGCATAGTGTCCTATTTTCATACGAGCAGCCGGAACTTTTTGACAGGATCAATACGATCCACTGGATACTCGTCCATCCTGTCGATCCTGTTAATCCTGTCAAGAAAAACTTTCTCGCAAAAGCCCGATGTTGACCGTGTCATGTATGGAAGCAGGTGCTACTGACGAGCCGGTGTTACCCTCGATTATTCCAATCCCGGCAACCGTTTCGAGCCCGACTGCTTTTGAGTAGACAGAGCCCGATCAACCTGCCAGAATGCCGACCATATTTCGAATGTCGCCGAATCCATGGAGGAACCATTTGAGGTGAGGCCGGCAGCATGAGCGATGACCACGTGAAATGGTATCGGAAAATTCTGGTCGAGGACCCGACCTCGCGCATTTTCGTGGATCTAGCGGAGGTGCTCTATTCGCAAGGACACTTCCGGCAGGTGATCGAAGTCTGTCGTCGGGGTCTGGAACTGCACCCAACCAGCAATCGGGCTCGCGTATTGCTGGGGCTGGCGCTATGGCGCGAAGGCGACCCGGTTCGGTCCGAACAAGAACTCACCAGCGTGCGGAACGAGCTGGAAAAAAACGCTCCCATCTACCAGGTCCTGGCTGAGATCCACTGGCGGAAAGGGCAACCGGGCCGCGCCTGCAAACTGATGGACATTTATCTCCATCTCCAGCCCGACGATAGCTTCGCGAGGGCCACCAGGCATCGGTGGGACGAAGAGATCCGCAACCCACCGGCCTTCCTCGAAGCCGCAACGGCGCAACCGGAACCGACGGCAGTCGCGCAACAACCGCTCGAGGTCACCGAACCGACCACGGCTGCCGGGCTTGATCCCGCATCCATGAAGGAAGCCGCCGCCGATACCGCGACCGAACCAACCGCGCCGCCGGCCGAACCGCGGGAGCTTGTTGCCCCCGCAATGGCGGAAGACTTCCCGGCGGTATCCGAGCCGGCTTTCCCCACCGCGATCGAACCCGCGCCGCCGCCGCTCAACGCCATCGGGGGTACGGAAACCATGGAACCGGAGGCCGCGCCGGCACCTTCGGAAGCAGTCGTTGCGGTAGTGCCGGCGCCTGCCTCCGAGTTGGATCCGGTCGCCATGTTTGCTGAATGGCGCACCGACCCGAGCCGCCCCGAGCCGCCCCAACAGCCGCTCGGACCGATTCTCGATCAAGATCTGCGCTCCCGGCTCAAGAACTTACTGGCCACTGCCCGCGTTACCCGCTGATTTGCCGCGGTAATCTCCGTTGGCCAGGGACCCGGCGCTGCCGTCCGAGGTGAAACCGCGCGTTAGGGGATCGGCCGATGGGCGGCAATACCGACCCCGATAGGCCACCGAGGCCGGACTCAGGGGGATAAATCTGCTCCGAGCACCGGTTTGATTGAAGCAAAATTGCTTTGTGAACCACATGGCTTGTGCTAGAAAGAATCAATTTTAGGCGCGAGGCAAGAATAAATCGTGCGTGGCAACCCTCGGATCGTCATTTTCGAATGCATGATATGAAAATGGAACCCTTGTGAATTGTTCCAATTGGTCGCGTGCAACCCAAGCAGGGAGCGAATTCGTAGGTCGGGTTGCGACCAGCGGGAGCTACCCGACGGTTCGAAAACACTCCCAATCCGTGCCCCCACAACGGATCGTCAGGGGATGCCGCGCACACCCCGACCTGCACAAAACGGATCGGAACAGCCTGAAGAATTCCACGGCATTGATGCAACTCCTCCTGCCGGCTGCTCCTCGGCCGGCTTGCAACCATGAATCTTCACGCGTCGTCGTGAAATTGTCGTGGCACGGTCGGGAGACCTTGCCGGAGCATGTTCACGATCTTGATTGCCATGGGCTATGCTGGTTTAGGATCGGATGTTTCATTACCAAAAGCGGGCAAGATGCCCGCGCTCCCGGGAAAGAGCGCACACGAAACGAAACTTATTACCCTTAACCGGTATATTTCATGGCGAGCCCTTATCCCGGGGCATCGCCGGGGCACGGTAAACAACGGCTGGTTGATTCACCAACCGCTCGATCGGCTCAAGGCCGTCGAGCCTATTAAACTTTCCAAAGGGAGGGCGACGATGAAAAGGGTGGTTCCGGTATTGGCACTGGTATGTGCCCTGGTTTTCGGCATCGGCTTGGTTGCGCGGGCGGCCGACATCGATCTGGCCAAGAAATCGACCGTGGAATCGATTCTCCAGAAGGGGGAACTGCGGGTGGGCTTTGAAGCCGGTTACATGCCTTTCGAGATGACCGACACCAAGGGTGAATTCGTGGGTTTCGATATTGATATGGCGAAAGAGATGGCCAAGGCCATGGGGGTGAAGTTCGTCCCGGTCAACACCTCCTGGGACGGAATCATCCCGTCGCTCATCACCGGCAAGTTCGATATCATCATGAGCGGCATGACCATCACCCAGGAGCGCAATCTCAAGATCAATTTCGTCGATCCCAACATCATTGTCGGCCAGACCATTCTGATTGCCAAGAAGCATGCCGGTCAGGTGAAATCCTATAAGGATTTGAACGACCCCAAGTTCATCGTCACCTCGAAGCTCGGCACCACCGGGGAACAGTCGACCAAACGGATGATTCCCAAGTGCCAGTACAAATCTTTTGAAACCGAAACCGAAGCCGCTCTCGAAGTGGTCAACGGCAAGGCCGACGCCTTCGTCTACGATCTACCCTACTGTGTGGTGTTCATGGCTCAGCAAGGCAAAGGCAACCTGGTTTTCCTCGACCAGCCGTTCACCTATGAACCGCTGGCCTGGGCGATCAACAAGGGCGACCCCGATTTCTTGAACTGGCTCAATAACTTCCTCCGCCAGATCAAGAACGACGGTCGTTACGACACCATTTACAACAAATGGATCAAGAGCACCGACTGGATCAAGGACGTTCAACAATAATCAGCAATTGGAGCGATCCCGCCGGGCCTCGATCCGGCGTGGCCGGCCTCGCGGGATCGCCCCTAAGTTCCTGGAAGCGGCTGGTTTTCAAACCAAAAAATGGGTTGGACCCGGCTGTTTCCTTGAACAACGGTGGTGGTCGTACCCGAATCGGCTTGTCATTGGCAAGCCTACCCATTGAAAGCTGATTGCCATGGGAATTCCCACCGGCGGTTCGCCGCGTCGCGCCAAAGGCGCCTATTTCCTCTGGGTGGCCGTGTTTTGCCTGCTGATCCTCGGTACCGTGGGCAGTCTCTATTACGCAACCCAAAAAGTCGATTACGTGTGGCGCTGGTATCGGGTGCCGCAGTATTTTTTCTACCACGAGAGCGTGGAAATACGTTCGGAGCTTGATGGAGAAGTGAAAGCCGTCGCCACCGACGGCGATCAGACCAGGATAACCGTCGAGGGGGAAGGCAAGAGCCTGGGCTATCAGGTCCCTTCAAAGGGCTTGCGGGTCGCCCGGGGCGATCGGATCTATCCCGGAGATGTGTTGGGTTCGTTCGAGCGATGGCGGGTGGGAATCCTGCTCCAGGGTCTGTGGGTGACGTTAAAGGTCAGCCTGCTGGCCATCATTTTCGGCATCCTGCTGGGGCTGTTCGCCGGGCTGGCCCGGATCTCCAGCAATCCGGCCTTGAAATGGTCGGCCATCACCTATATCGAACTGATTCGCGGCTCCCCGCTGCTGGTGCAGATTTTTATCTGGTATTTCGTCCTGGGCACGGTCATCAACACGCTGCTCGCCAGACAGGGCATGCAGCAGTTGCCGCCCCTGTGGTTCGGGGTCGCCGCGCTGGCCTTTTTTGCCGGAGCTTACGTGGCCGAAATCGTCCGGTCCGGGATCCAGTCCATTCACCGGGGTCAGATGGAAGCGGCCCGGTCGTTGGGAATGAGTTACCCCCAGGCCATGGTTCAGGTGATTCTGCCCCAGGCGCTGCGCCGGATACTGCCGCCCCTGGCCGGTCAATTCATCAGTCTGGTGAAGGATTCGTCGCTGCTCGGGATCATCGCCATCCGGGAACTCACCAAGGCCACGCGCGAAGTGGTCACCACCAGTCTGCAGCCATTTGAACTCTGGTTCGTCTGTGCCCTGCTCTACCTGATCCTGACCTTTGGCCTGTCCATGTTCGTGCAATATCTGGAAAGGAGGACGGCGGCGGCGTGATTGAGGTGCGCAATGTCAGCAAGATTTTTTACCCCCCCGAGCCGATCCAGGCCCTGAATGATGTCAGCTGCAAGATCGAACCCGGCGAGGTGGTGGTGATCATCGGCCCGTCGGGTTCCGGTAAGAGCACCCTGCTGCGCTGCCTGAACCGACTCGAATACGCCGATGCCGGCCACATCCTGATCGAAGGCATCGAAGTGCTCGATCCCAAGACCAATATCAACAAGGTCCGGACCGAGGTGGGGATGGTGTTTCAATCGTTCAACCTGTTCCCCCACAAGACCGTGGTTCAGAACGTGATGCTGGCCCAGCGGGTGGTGCGCAAGCGATCCAAGGAAGCGGCCCGGGACAAAGCAATGAGTTTGCTCGATAAGGTGGGAATCAAGGAAAAAGCCAATGTCTACCCCGATCAATTATCGGGTGGCCAGCAGCAGCGGGTGGCCATTGCCCGGGCGCTGGCCATGGATCCCAAGGTGATGTTGTTTGATGAACCCACTTCCGCCCTGGACCCGGAAATGATCGGGGAAGTTCTGGACGTGATGAAGACCCTGGCCCGGGAAGGCATGACCATGGCGGTGGTGACCCATGAGATGGGCTTCGCCCGGGAAGTGGCCGATCGGGTCATCTTCATGGACCACGGCGCCATTGTGGAGGTGGGGCCGCCGGAGCACTTCTTCACCAATCCCACCCATGAACGCACCAAGTTGTTCTTGAGCCAGATTTTGTGATGCGCGGCGCCCCGACCTTGGGGAGCGGGGTCGGGTTCGGGGTCGATAGCGATAGCGATACCGATAGCGATTCGGGGTCG
>MNZR01000222.1:0-2946 GCA_001873705.1 Syntrophobacteraceae bacterium CG2_30_61_12 | reverse complement strand
GACTCCCGGCCTTCTGTTTGGGGTACTGCTCGCGCTTGGCCTTGGCTGTTCACCCGGCGGGTTAGATCACGCCCTGGTCCTTCATGGCCTGGATCTGGACCTTGCCCCAGCCGAGTTTGCGGTTGTAGATGTAGTCGTTGTCCGCGCCCACGGGCCGGCAAGCCCATTTCACCCGGGGCGGGGTTTCGGTCATCTTCCAGGCATGATTGGTGATGACCATTTCCTTGTAGTGAGGATCACAGATCTTTTCGAAGCTCTGCCGAACCCACCAGTTTTCCGCCTTCATGGTGTCCATTGGGTCTGAAATCTTGCCCGGCACCACCACGCCCTGGCCCACGTTCTTGTTGTAATCCATGACCGCGTCATAGATTTCATCGTAGGTGTGGGCCATGGTCCATTTTTCGATTTCCTTGTACATCTGCTTCATGTTGTCTAGGTTCAGCCGATCGAAAATGGTGGGATATTGATCCCGCAGATCGGGCCGACCGAGGATCGTGCAGAGCGCCTTCCAGTTGATGTCGGAAAATCCGGAAAGGAAGGCAAAGCCGTCTTTGCACTTGAAGTAGGTGTAGGGAAAGACGCCCACGTCGTAGTTGCCGACCCGCGGGATGACATCCTGAAAGCCCTGATAATAGGTCAGACCGTAATTGATGCAGCGGCCGAAGGCTTCGGCCGGGGAGATATCGATGAACTGGCCCTTACCACTCTTGGTCCGGTAGTGGAGCGCGGCCATGGCGGCCACGGCGGTCCAGGCGCCGCCCGCATACCAGCCCATCCAGTTGCCCTGCTTGGTGGGCACTTCAGACGGTGTCGGATGGTCGGGATCGTCCGGACGCTCGCCGCTGACCGAGGTGATTCCCGAATAAACCTGGTTGACCAGATCCACGTCGGCCTTGCCGCACCCGGCCTTGGGTCCGAACTGGCCGTAAGTGTAGATGGCGCAGTAGATAAGACCTGGATTGAGTTCACGCAGTTGGCGGTAGCCGATGCCCATCTCGTCCATGGCGCCGGGCATCCCGGTTTCCACCAGGATATCGGCCTTCCCGGCGAGCACCGAAAAGGTCTTGCGGCCTTCCGCGGACTTCAGATTGAGGGTCACATGGTACTTGTTACGGCCTTCGTTCAGATAGCCGAGACCGGTGTCCATGTGCATGTAACCAAAAGGCGAAAAGCTGCGCGCCGGGTCCCCTTCGGGTGGTTCGATGCGAATGACTTCGGCCCCCAGTTCGGCAAAAATGGAAGTGGCGAAACAACCCGCCATGTTGGCGTAGCTGCAATCCAGTACGCTGATATGGGCGAGGGCTTCCTGCTTGGTTCGAGCCTTGGCCGGGTCATCCAGTTCCTTGATCCAATCTCCCCATTTAACGGGCGTGTCATGACTAGACATCAACGGTTCTCCTCTTTTGACTTGATTGACGGATCGATACGGTGCTTCGGGTCAGGCCAGGATGAGGCCGGTCTTGCCGTCCCAGCCTTCGGGTGGGCGGCGTCCCGGAGGTTGATCGACCCATTTACCGATCACGTTGCGCTCCTTGAGGCCCTGGATTCGGTCGGTGCGCATGCCGAGGAACCGTTTGAGCACATATTCATTGTCGAAGCCCACCGGTTTGCCGGCCCATTTGATCCGCCCGGGGGTTTCCGAAAGTTTCGGGGCAATGCCTTCTTCGATGATTTCCCCGTACATCGGATCATTCACCGTGTAGGTGAAATTGCGTTTGATCAGGTGTTGATCGCTGAAATGATCCTTACCGGTGGCCAGCTTGTCGGCGGCAAATCCGTACTGGCAGGCCAGCGCATCCACTTCGGCGAAGGTCTTCTGGGCCGCCCAGGACCGAATGATCCCCAGCAACGCGACCGCGTTGTCTTCCCGCAACCGCGCGACATGGGTGGCATAGCGCGGGTCCGCCGCCAGTTGCGGCTGATTCATGGCCTGGCACAGCGCCTTGAACTGCTGGTCGGTGGCGGCGGCGATGGCCACCAGTTGATCCTTGCACGGGAAAATATCGCTCGGACAGATACTCACATCGCGGTTGCCGTAGCGGCCCCGGCCCTTCCCGGTGAAATGCTGATAGAGCCAGGTCCAGTCCATCACCCGCATCAGGTTTTCCGCCTGCGAGTATTCGATGAACTGGCCCTTGCCGGTGCGGTCGCGGTAGGCCAAGGCACCGAGCACGCCGGCCGCTCCCATCAGGCCGCCGAAGTAGTCGGCCAGCCAGATCCCGGACTTCATCGGGAGCTTGTCCGGAAAGCCACTGATCCAGGCCATGCCCGATTCCGACTGGGCAATGGCGTCGTAGGACGGCCGCTCGAGATACGGGCCCCACTGGCCGAAGCCGTTTAGAGCGATGTAGATGATGCCGGGGTTGATTTCCTTCAACTGGCGGTAGCCGATGCCCCAACGATCCATGGTGCCGGCGCGCAGGTTTTCCACCACCACGTCGCTGCGTTTCACCAGCTCGCAGAAGATCTCCTTGCCTTCCGCCACCCGCACATCGATGGCCAGATGGTATTTGTTGCGGGCTTCCTTGAGCCAGCCCAGGGCGCAGCCGCGGAAGAATTTCGCGAACGGGGTGAGCGAGCGCATGGTGTCACCGGCGCCCGGCAGTTCGACCTTGAATACCGTTGCGCCCAGTTCGGACAGGTAGGCCGGAAGCGACGGCCCGAGGATCAGGGTGGCCAGTTCAACGATCTTGATGTCCGCCAGCGCTTCAGGCTTTTCCCAGGTCTTGGCTGGGTCCAGCAGCGACTCGGCCCATTTGAAATACTCTTCATTCGCCATCAAAAAACTCCTCTTCGAAACTCAGGTTGCCGGTTGGAAGGTGCCGGGCGCCGCCATCGTTGGTCGGGGCGGCGGACACTTCCGAATCACCCTATTCAGCAATCGCTGCCGGCTGAAACGAGTGCCGCGCCCCGTAACCCGGGGCGCGGTGCTCGTTTGCTCAGACA
>MNZR01000280.1 GCA_001873705.1 Syntrophobacteraceae bacterium CG2_30_61_12 | reverse complement strand
TGGCCCCAACCATGATCAAGACTTTCATGCCGCTTTTTAAGGAGAGGCCCAGATGAGTCACATGCCCAAACAAAGCTTTGACTACCTTCGTATCTTCTTTGCCGGAGTCGGCGGTCAAGGCACCCTGCTGGCCACCCGGTTGGTGGGAGAAGCCGCTCTGGCGGCCGGGCTCCCGGTGAGCATGAGCGAAATCCACGGCATGGCCCAGCGCGGCGGGGTGGTGGAATCCACCATCGTTGCGGGTGATCTGGCGAGCCCCATGATCGCCGCCGGCGAAGCCGATGTGCTGATCGCCTTCGAACCGCTGGAAGGCCTGCGCGCCCTCGGCAAATGCCACGCCGAGAGTCTCGTGATCGTCAACACCACCCCCATCATCCCATTCACCGTGGCCGCCGGCCAGGGCGATTACCCGGACCTGGACGAAATCTACCGGCGCATCTCCAGCCAGGTCCAGCGCCTGATTCGCCTCGATGCCGCCGCCCTGGCCCGGGAGGCCGCCGTCGATAAGGCCGGCAACGTTGCCCTGGTGGGGGTTTTCGCCGGCACCGGGCGGCTCCCGGCGGACCGTTCCCACTGGGAACAGGGACTCGGGAAAGTGCTGCCGGAGCGCCTCCTGGCGGGCAATCTGAAAGCCTTTTCGTTGGGCTACGACCTGGGCGCCGCCGAGATCGGTTAACAAGGTTGTAATTACGCTCACGATTGCTTTCCGTAAGGGGAGTCCTTACAATAGTGTCCCTCCGACAGGTTTCACCGATACCGGGCGGAAATTAAATTGCGATCAAATTCCTGGGAGGATGGCACGATATGTGCTTGAAAGTGGATCGAGGGGTCCCAGGACCGAGGGAGCATAGGCATTGACGACAATGAATCTCTTAGCTACAAATCAGGCCTGTCAGTTGGGCAGTCTGGCGGCGGTCGAGGCCCTGAAAGGGAGTTCTTGCATGGTCATCAGTGACGATATGTTGATCAAGACCTGTAAGAACATGATCGAAACGATCCTGTTGTGCCTGCCGCACGCCACCAAGGGCACCATCTACCAGATCGGGCCGATGCCCGATCTGCGGGCGGTGCGGGTTACGTCGGGGGCGCGGGAAGGCGACAACGGCAGTATCACCTGGGGCCTGCCTGGGGTGTCCGATTACAATTTCCCGGGCAAGAGTTGGGAACAATACCGCGACAGCCGGTGCGGCCTGCTCGAAGCCATGGGCTGGTGCGTGGAACGGCAGAAGAGTTGGACCGCCGACAATCCCCAGGAAGACGCTCGCAGCGTGCGCAAGCAACTGCTCGGAGCGGTGGAAGACCGTCACCACATGGAACCGGTCCTGGTCCGCAAATGGGACCTGTACGGCGAGACCCTGAAGGATCAGGCCTATCCCGTCGACTGGAGGGGCGAAAGCATCTGGCAGGACACCGATTACGCGGTGGTGGCGGTGATCAAGATCCATTTTCACCCCGACACCATCACCCGTGGCGACCGTTCCACCAAGATCATTAAGAAGCTTTCCCGCAGCCTGGGCACCGAGTTGTTTTCCCTGCATTTGCGCGAAACCTTGCTGAAGGCGCGGGAAGACCTTTCGACCGAGCGGATGACCAGTTACAATGCGCTGGTGCATGAGTTGCGCAATATCCTCATTAAGCTGAGTTTTATTTCATCTGTTATCAACACTGAAATCAGCTATTTACGTGAACAATGGGAACACGAATTGATCCGGGCCAACGAGGGGCTCGAAGACAAGTCGGCACTCCTGAGCCGGCTGAACATCCTGCTTGAGCGCCATCTGAGCGAGTTTGACGACTTCCATGAACTGGCTGTATTGGGCCGGGCCCTGCACCAGGATCAAGCGAAACTGGCCGAACTGGCGCTGCTGCCGGAAAAAAGCGAACAATGGCTGAATCACAAGATCAAGCCCAAGTGGGCCCGGCTGCTGGCTGAAACCCCCCGGTGGAGCGCCTGCGAATCCGAGGTTCGGGCCCTGCTCGAACGCCTGCCGAAGGTGTTCCGGATCGGCACCGAGCCCGCCTATATCGCCAGGGTCGCCCATCTGCCCGCGGACATCCGGGAACAATGGTCGAAGCTCGCCTACATCGATTTCGGGGTGGACAAGGTACCGCTTCTCGATGACATCATGGCGCTGCTGGAGCGGCCGGAAATCACCATGCTCCATAAACGCCAGTCGCAAAAGATCCTGTCTTTCCTGAAAGCCCTGGTGGAAATCATACCGGAAGTGGAAAGCCGCACCAATCGGATCCTGTCCAATTTCCGCGATGCCGAAAAAAATGGTAAGAACCACTTCCTCCACGAAGTTTGATCGCGCATCGCCGTGCCCCTGCACGGTTTCACTCCCCGTCCCCATCCCGCCGATTTGCGACCCGGGCCGCCACTCAGCCCAGCCTTGATCCCAAGAAACCGATCTGCCGCGCACTGGTTGAATTCCGACCATTGTCATCCCGAACCAAGGTGGGACATCTCGATATTTCCGCCATCGGTCGAATCGACACGGGATCCAATTCGTTGGCCCTGCCCAACGGTCGGTACTCAACATTCCGGAAAATGGCCGAAACGATGATCAAGGCAGGAGAAGCTATCGAAACCTGGATTCCAGTTTTCACGAGAATGACGTACACTCACTTTTCAAGAGCCTCAACGGTAATGAAAAACCAGATGGGTCCGAGGACCCTTCCGAACCAGCATCCAAGCACCGAGGGTGGAGATGGGAAACCGAGAGCAGCTTGCAATTCTCAAGCAGGGAGTTGAAGTCTGGAATAACTGGCGGGAGCAACACCCGAATGCTGAAATCAACCTGGAGGCCACCGATCTCAGTGACACCGATCTCGAAAGGGTCAACCTTGCCGACGCCAATCTCGAGAGAGCAAACCTTTCCCGCGCCTGCCTCAATCAGGCCAACCTGGTCAGGGCTCGACTGCAACGCGCCAATCTCGCTCATGCCAATCTCGCTCATGCCAATCTCGCTCACGCGCATTTGGAAAAGGCCAACCTGGTATTCGCCAACCTCGAGGATGCGATGCTGCCTTTTGCCCATCTCGATGGTTCCAACTTGAGTGCGGCCAACCTCAAGATGGCTTACGCCGAGGATGCGGAATTCCGAAGAGCAAACCTGTCCTACTCGACCCTTCGCAAGGCGATCCTTGCATCTTCCGACTTTCGCCATGCCAATCTCCAGGGCGCCAACCTGGAAGGGGCCAACATGACCTCCATCAATCTGGAAAGCACCAATGTTTCCCAGGTCAAATACGACCGCCACATCTTCCTGGGAACTTTGAAGGAATCCGGGTTCCATCCTAAGGCAATCGGCGGACGGTATGTTGATCTGATCCTCGACACCACGATCCGTTGCAAGGGAATTCATGCCACCTCATGCCATGGTGGTCAGCGGTTCAAACTGTTTCTCCTGGATCAGGATTACCTTGAAGAGATGCTTCAAACCCGCGGAGGTCGAATCTGGTGCTTTCTCTGGTGGCTCTTTGCCGATTGCGGCCGATCCCTGCCGCGATGGACCGGTTGGTCCTGCGTGTTTGCCATCCTCTACGCCGGCATTTACACTACCCTGGGACGCGATCATTTTCTTGTGGCGAACATGCGCTATAGTTTTATTACAGCCCTTTACTACAGCATCGTCACGTTCACGACCCTGGGATTTGGCGATATCGCTCCCAAGACCGACCTTGCGGCACTGATTGTCTGCTCCGAAGTGATCCTCGGCTATGTGATGCTTGGCGGGCTCATCAGCATCTTCTCGGGGAAGCTCTCGCGCCGCGGCGCGTGAATCACCGGATATTCGACATGGTGGCTTCGTGCCATGGGCGCCGCACGAGATCACGGCAGCCGTCCCAATGGCCACCAGATGGAGCATCACAAGCGTGGATCAGGGTGCGCGCGGCGCTCCCTGACTTGCGTGGTGAGGCCACGGTAGCCGGATTGGACCCTGATCATCGTTTCGGCCAATTTGCATAAAGATTAACCAGGGAGTTCACGGAGAACACAGAGAAAACCCTTGCTTTTCGAAGCCTTCTCCGCGACCTCCGTGCGCTCTGTGGTGAATCATTCCCATAAAGTGGTCGAAGCGATCATCATCGTCCAGGATTGTGTCAGGTAGCTCCCGCTGGTCGCAACCGTGACCCACGGTGGCCATCACGCCGCGAGCGTGGCTCTGTTCCTGCCCCGTAACCGGTCCGGTTTTTTGTCGAAAGCGGATTCATGAAATAAACCGGGGAGGTGACGCAATCCATGCTCAACCCCCACGGAAAAAAGGGGTTGGCTAAAAATCGCCAACCCCCTTGATTCCCATGGTAGCGGGGAGAGGATTCGAACCTCTGACCTTCGGGTTATGAGCCCGACGAGCTACCGGACTGCTCCACCCCGCGCCAAATGTAAAAGCACTATAGAGAAACCCCCGATCAAAGTCAAGCCCGATTCCGACCCCCGATTTCGGTTACCGATAGGAGTGTCGTTTCCCGTACTCCAGGCTCCGGGTTCTCAATCCATGATGAGCCGACTATTCCGGCCTACTGGTTGAAGGGAACAGGCGATTCGGCGACGGCACAATCCCTGGCCTCTTGGCCGCATCTTCCCCCCAGGCACAGGCTACTTGCTCGCCTTGCCTTCCTGATAGCCCTGTTCGTAAGCCTTCAATGTCAACCATGGCGGATTGCGCTTCATCCCGTCCCTTCCTTGCTTGATTTTACACCATTGGCCTCGTTTCGCACACCGCCGTTCAGCGTTTTCCGCCGCGCCGTGCCCCCTGCGTCGGTTCCCGCCGGTCGCACTGGACGGCCCGGCGCAATGAGCCATTGTAACCCCGATTCCGTCCAGTGTCATCGGCCGGCTCCAGTAATGATCGATAATGAACAAAAATGCAGGCCGCGCGGGGTAGAGGGCAGGGGAGGGGGCAAAGTTGGACGATAATTTATATTCGTCGAGGATGAAATCCTTCACTTCGCGAGGGCTCTTTCCTGGGAGGGAGCGCGGGCATCTTGCCCGCGTCCGGTAATGAAAGATCTCATCCAAACTGGTATATCGCCATGCACCCTATTGCCTGGAACTTGGCAACAGCGTGCTTACTTCACACTTTCGGCCGAGGCCTGTGACGGCGCTGATTCACAACACCCCTTTGGAGGAGGGAACGTCGCCGCGGCGCGGGTCGAAGGCCACGGCTTCGGCCAGGGCTCGGCCCCAGGCCTTGAACACGGCTTCCAGGATGTGGTGGGTGTTGGCTCCGCAGGCCACTTCGATGTGCAGTGTGAGGCCGCCGTGCTGGGTCACGGCGCGAAAAAATTCCGGGACCAGTTCGGTTTCGAACGCGCCCACCCGCGCCGCCATCGGCGGCAGGTTCAGCACCAGGAATGGGCGATTGGATAGATCCAGAAAAACCCCGGCCCGCGCCTCATCCATGGGCACCGTGAAGCTCCCGTAACGGCGGATCCCGCGCCGATCGCCGAGCGCCTGGGTGAGCGCCCGGCCAAGGCAGATGCCGAGGTCTTCCACCGTGTGGTGAGCGTCCACCTGGAGGTCTCCCTGAGCCTGGATAGTGAGGTCAAACAGGCCATGAACGGTGAACAGGGTCAGCATGTGATCGAGAAACGGCACGCCGGTCTCGATGACGCCGCGCCCGGAGCCTTCCAGTTGCAGGTCCAGGATGATCCGGGTCTCATTGGTTTTGCGTTCGATGTGAGCGCCGCGAGGGCCGCCATCCATGGTGATCTCTCCTGTGTTGCGGTAACCGGCCCGCGCTGCCGGGGCGGTGGATCTCATGGAACCGCCGACCTCATGGACCTCCGTCTTCAAAGATCGGCAACGAACTCGGCGGTCATTGCCCGGCTGCGCAGGCCATGGTCGATCGGTGATCAAGCCGAGGGTGCCCCTTTATGCCACAGTCCGGACCTGGTTGAAAGAGCCGGATCATCCCGCCGGATTCTCGACATGATACCAAACCACGCGCACCGGGCAAGGACCGAGCAGATCCTTATCGTGGGTCAGGTTGCGACCAGCGGGAGCTAGCTGACGATCTTGACTAGGCGCGCACCCTAACTTACGGTGCCGAATAGCGGCCATTGGGCTGGTTGACGCGACCTCATGCGGCGCTCGGAAGACCAGGTTGCCGTGTCAAACCTCCAGTACTCCAAGCGAATGAGGCCCGGGCGGCGGCACGGGGCTGGTGCAAAACGGGCAGGCTTCCGGTATGATGCCTGGGAATTTTTGGGTCATCGCGGATTAACGTGAAATGGAACGAGTGGGGACCCCCTCTCTCCCGTTTCGGGGGAGAGGGTCGGGGTGAGGGGGCTTTCAGAGCGGATCTTCCCTCTCCATGAAGGAGAGGGGACCTGCACCAGGTCTCCTTCACGCTAATCCGCGAAGAACCGAATTTTTCTGCTTCGGGAACGATTGGGAGCGACCGTGACCATCGATCAACCCGCTCGGATCACCGGCCTCTTCCGGGGCGCGGTGGAAGCCGTTGCCCTGCTGGATGAAATTCCGCTCGGGCTGGCCCTGCTCGATAGTGAGCTACGGGTCATCGCCCTCAATCGCGGTGCCGAAGCCCTGCTCGGAATCACCCGGAGGCAAGCGCGGGGCATCCCCTGCCGGCATGTGCTCCGGAACAATTTGTGCCTCCACAACTGCCCGGCCCGGCGCCTGACCCCGGAAGCACAGCCGCTGTGCCTGGAAGGCAATATCATCAATCGGGAACGGCAGAAGATCCCGGTGCGCGTCTCATTCGCCGCGGTGCTCGATCTGGACGGTCAGCCGGTGGGCTATCTCGAAGCCCTGGAAGACCTGCGCCTGCTTCAGCAGCTCGGCGCCGGCAAAGCCCGGTCTTACAGTTTCGCCACCATCATCGGCCACTGCGCCGAGATGCAGCGCATTTTCCAGATCCTGCCGGGGATCGCCCAGACCGATTCATCGGTCTTGATCACCGGGGAAACCGGTACCGGCAAGGACGTGCTGGCGGAAGCCATCCATCAGGCTTCGGCCCGGGCCAAGGGGCCCTTCGTCAAGGTCAATTGCGGGGCGCTTCCCGAAACCCTGCTGGAATCCGAACTGTTCGGCCATCGCAAGGGCGCCTTCACCGGCGCGGTGGAACACAAACCGGGGCGCTTCCGCCTGGCGCACAACGGCAGTCTGTTTCTCACCGAAGTGGGGGACCTGCCCCTGACGCTGCAGGTGAAGCTGCTGTCCTTTCTGGATGATAAAGTCATTTACCCGCTGGGGGGCTCCAGCGGCGTCCAGGTGGATGTGCGGGTGATCGCCGCCACCCACCGCAATCTGGAACAGATGGCGCGCGACGGCCGCTTCCGCGAAGACCTCCTGTTTCGCCTCAATGTGGTGCGCCTGCATCTCCCGCCGCTGCGCGAACGCGGCGAAGATCTGCGGCTGCTGCTGGATCACTTCCTGCGCACGCTCACCACCGAATTTCAGCGGCCCATCAAAGGATTCAGCGAAGCAGCCATGAATCGGCTGCTGGCCTACCCGTATCCGGGCAATGTGCGGGAACTGCGAAACCTGGTGGAATACGCCGTAAACATCTGTCACGAAGACACCATCGAGGTCCAGCACCTTCCGGTTTTCCTCACCACCACGCCGACCAATCCGGCGCCGGCGGCAACGAGTACGGAATCGGCATCGAACACGGCGCCGGCGGCGGAACTGAACCACGCCGCGGCGCCCGCGACGGCCCCGGCGCGTAACTGGCCCGAAGCGGAACGCCGGCTGATTCTCGATGCGCTCACCCGGGCCGGCGGGCGCCGCGACCGCGCCGCGCAGCTCCTGGGCTGGGGGCGCTCGACCTTGTGGCGGAAAATGAAGCACCATGAAATCGACGGCTGAGGGCGTCGAGCGCCCTGACGGGACGCACGTCCAACGCACCCGGCTCAAGGCATCAGCGGCAGCGCGAATCCATCCCTATTCCTAAACGGTAATGCTTGCTCCCAACGGTTTGAATGGCACCCCCGGAGTCTGAAGCCATGGCGCAAAAAGTTTTGATCCCGCTTGACGGCAACGAGGTGGCGCCGCGCTTTGATCTCGCCGCCGAAGTCTGGCTGGGACTCCTGGCCGATGACGGTCGGGTGAGCGAGGAGCGCACCCTGGTGCTGCCCCAGGCTTCCGCCGAAGGCCTGTGCCGGCTGGCGATCACCGAAAAAGTGGAGGTGCTCATCTGCGGCGCCATTGAAGACGAATACTACCAATACCTGAACTGGAAAAAAGTACGGGTGCTGGATTCGGTCATCGGCTCGCGCCGCGATGCGCTGCAAGCCCTTGCGGAAGGGCGGCTGGATTCGGGGGCGATCCTGGTGGAGCGCGCCGGAACACTGCTTGGGGCGACCTGATCGAGCGCTCCGGCCCGCTGTATTGCCATATTGTAGCAAAACGTCTCACATCCAAAGTTTCAATACATGCCATATTGTTTCATAACGCCACCGCCGGCTTTTGGATGGGGCTCCGGATCTGGTGTCGGGATTCACTTTGTGAACCATGGCACATCTGTTGCTCAAGCCTCGCCCGGTGGTTTCAGCACCGCTCGCGCCGAGCGGCTCGTCATGCGGTAGCCGGCTCTGATCGTCACCGGTGGTGCTGGACCCGGGCGGATCGGTTGCAACGATTGGGGGCAGGAGCAGGGATGGCGCCACGGGTGCTGGTTGTGGATAGCGATGAAAGTTTTCGCCGCAGCCTTCAGCAGCGTTTGCGGGAACTGGGCTATGAGGCGTTCGCCAGCGGCCGCGAAGAAACCGCCAGAGCGCAACTGGAAGGCAGCGACTTTCAGGTGGTGCTGTTGGGTTTGCGCGGCTTTCAGCGGCACGGGCTGGAACTGCTGGAATACATCCGGAGCACCTGGCCCGGGGTGCGGGTGATCACCATGGTGCCCGGCAACCGGTTGCAGCTGGCCATCGAGGCCATGAAGCAGGGCGCCTACGATGACATTCTGGTGCCCTTCGATATGCTCGCGCTGCTGCAAAAGATCGAATTGGCCTGCCGGGCGGCCGGCGGCCCCTTGGACGAGGAGGATTCCCGTGGCTGAAAAGATGGTGAAAGACTTGATGGTGCCACTCGCGGATTATGCCAGCGTGGCCCACGACGCTCCGTTATACCAGGCGGTGATGGCGCTAAGTGAGGCGCAGCAGCGGTTTCACCGCAACATTTATCCGCATCGGGCGGTGTTGGTGACCGATCAAGCGGGCAAGGTGGTGGGCAAGATCGGCCAGGCCGGGGTGCTCCAGGCCATGGAACCGAAATACCGCCAGATCGGCGATCTTAAGAGCCTGTCCCGGTTCGGGTTCCAGCCGTCTTTTCTCCAATCCATCATGACCCACTACGACCTGCTGCAAAAGCCGCTGGACGATGTGTGCAAGAAAGCCTCCCGGGTGCGGGTGGAAGAGATCATGGAAGTCCCTGGGGAGATGGAAAAGATCGCGGCCGATGCCGGTTTGAATGTGGCCATTCATCAAATGGTGGTGGGCCAGTTGCAGTCGCTCATGGTGACCGAAGCCGACGACATCGTCGGCATTCCGCGGCTGAGCGATGTGTTCAATGAGATCTGTCGGTTGATCATGGCTTGCCCGCTGTAAGCCGCTGCTGTAAGCCGCTGCTTCGGCGACGGCCGCGGCGGGGCGGATGGACCTGAAACCGGTCCCGGGGCGGGCGGGTTTGGATTGGTGCAGGGCAAGGCGTTTGCAAACGAATGGTTGGATCGCTCGGGTGACGAGGAGGATACTGAATGGCTAGTGCTGCTAAAGAAACCGGCAAATCCATCAATTGGGTCAGGATCATGGCGCTGCTCCTGGGGCCGGCGCTGTTTCTGCTGATCTTCTATTCATCGCCTTGGCCGGATGCGGTGGACCCGGCCGGCAAGCATTTTGCCCTCAGTCAGCAGGGCAAGGGGGCCCTGGCGGTGTTCATGTGGGCCGGCACCTGGTGGGTGTTCGAGGTGCTGCCGATCGGGATCACCAGTCTCTTGATCGGCGTGTTGCAGGTCCTGTTCATGGTCCGCAGCGCGGAAGCCGCCTTCAAGGATTTCATGGATCCCTCGGTGCTCTTTATTTTCGGCTCCGTGGTGATCGGCATGGTGTTCACCAAAACCGGGCTGACCAAGCGTCTCGCCTATAAAATGCTGATCATCGTGGGCGAAAACACCGGTGCTATCCTACTGGGCACCTTCATCGTGACCACCGCGCTCACCCACATCATGGCCCATACCGCCGTGGCCGCCACCGTCTACCCCCTGCTGCTCTCCATCTATGCGCTCTACGGGGAGGGTGAAAAGCCCACCAAATTCGGCAAGGCGCTCTTTATGGGCATGGCCTACGTGGCCGGCGCCGGCAGCATCATCACCCTGCTGGGCTCGGCCCGGGCCGCGGTAGCGGTCGGCTTCTTCAAGCAGATCGCCGGGCAGAGCGTGAGCTTTTTCGAACTCACCTATTACATGGCGCCGATCGGTTGGCTCATGACCTTCCTGCTCTGGGGATTGTTCATGATTGTCTTGAAACCGGAAAAGAAGACCATCCCGGGGCTGCGGGACCGGGCCCGGCAGTTGAACGAGGCCCTCGGCGGCATCACACGCAACGAGGTGGTGGCCGCGGTCATCGTGTTCGCCGTGATCCTGATCATGAGTCTGCGCTCCTTCATTCCGGCCCTGAATGTGCTCGACAAGACCGCGATCCTGCTGGTTTCGACCATTCTGTTCTTCCTGCTCGGGATCCTGACCCTGAGAGATCTGGAAGAAATCCCCTGGAACATCATCCTCCTGTTCGGCGGCGCCATGAGCATCGGCTTTTGCCTGTGGCAGACGGAAGCGGCCAAATGGCTTGCGATCAACTGGCTGAGCATGTTCCAGAAAGCCAACTGGTTTGTGTTCATCATGAGTATCGCCTTTTTTGTCATGATCATGACCAACTTCATCATGAACGTTGCGGCCATCGCCATATCGCTGCCGGTGGCCCTGGTGATTGCGCCCTATCTCGGGGTGGCGCCGGCGGTCATTCTGTTCGCGTCGCTGGTTACGGCCGGCATGCCGTTCATGCTGCTGGTGGGCGCGGCCCCCAACGCCATCGCCTACGATTCCAAGCAATTCACGCCGGGCGAATTTTTCACCTATGGCTCTATTGCCAGCATCATTTTGATGCTGGTGGTGGGCCTGGCCGTGGCGGTGATCTGGCCACTCATGGGCATGCCCATCACCCTCAAGTGATCCAAGCCGCCGGTACCGGTCGCGGCCGGCACCGGGCAACATGAGATAGCTTGAAGCGGGAATTCAGCCCAGCGCCCTCAGGGTGGATGGATTCCCGCTAACCCCCATGACCTGGGACGGTCACAACGAAGCATGAAAATCCAAGGCTGCCTGTAGGTCATCTGTAGGTCATCCGTAGCGGGTGTGCGTAGCACTCCCTGACGATCCGGTGGAGAGCCGCGGAGTGGTGACGCCGGCGAATCGTCGGGTAGCTCCCGCTGGTCGCAACCCGACCTACGAATTCACTCCTCCATTAGGTTGCTCCCAACCATTGGAAACGATTTAAAATAGCGCCCCATTTTCATTTAGAGGCATGGGGAATGACGATCCCGTGTTATGCTTCAATTGAACCATGTTGCGAAAGGGATGCATGCAGGCCCCAAACTCCTTCCGACTCCCCCCATCCCGCCCGCGCCCCCGGGGTACCACGGTAACCTGCACCGACTCCGCCATGCCGCGCGCCGGACTCGGCCGCCTGGAGCGATCATGAAACGGGTGCTCAGCCTGCGTTCCCGGATTTTCCTGCTGGTGGCCGCCCTAGTCGCGACCAATCTGGCCGGGGCCGCCATCACTCTCTGGTACGGCAGGGAAACCCAGGCCCTCTTCACCCATGCGCTGGATAGCGATACGGCGGCGTTCATGGCCGCCGAGGAACTGGTCAACGAGCTGGTGATGCAGAAGGGCTTC
The DNA here is from genome assembly GCA_001873705.1 of Syntrophobacteraceae bacterium CG2_30_61_12. GTDB lineage: Bacteria > Desulfobacterota > Syntrophobacteria > Syntrophobacterales > DSM-9756 > CG2-30-61-12. Next base: position 2,879 of record MNZR01000280.1, on the reverse strand, counting down.
CTCACTTATTACTTCCTCGACAGCGACCCCAATTGGCTGAAGCTCCTGGATGACCACCATCGGGCTTTCCTTGAATGGATCAAACGGGCGCGGATTTCGGTCCAGCGTCGGGATGCCCTGGACATCCTGAGTGAGATCGAATCGCGCTATCTGCACCTGGTGTTCGATCGCGATCAGGTGGTGGAGCGCTACCGCGAGGATCAGCGCCGGCAGGGGGCGGAACAACACAAGGAAGTCCGTCGAGAGTTTTATGCCATCCTCGATCTGTGCACCAGATACAAGCAGATTTTTACCGAGAGCATTGCTCTGCGCCGCATGGACTACCAGCGCCGCGCGGGTGAACTCAACGCCATGGCCTGGGCCGCCATTCCCGGTTCGATCCTGTTCGGGTTTCTGCTCGCGCTGGTCCTGACCCGGCAGGTGCTGGGGCCGATCCGCCGTCTTGCATCCGGTGCCGGGCACGGTTCCGGGCCGATCGCCGGCAATGAAGTGCAGGCCTTGAGTCAGCGCATGAGCGGGCTATTGACCGATGTGGAACAGGTGCGGAGTAAACTGGAACAGAGCCGGGAGCACTTGCAGCAGTCCGAGAAACTGGCCCTGGTGGGCAAGCTGGCCGCCGGAGTCGCCCACAGCGTGAGGAATCCTTTGACCTCGGTCAAGATGCGGTTGTTTTCCCTGGAGCGCGGTCTCAGTCTGAACGCGGTCCAGCGGGAAGACTTCGAGGTCGTTTCGGAAGAAATCCGACACATCGACACCATTGTCCGCAATTTCCTGGAATTCGCCCGCCCCCCCAAGCTTAAGGCGGTGCGGATGAGCCCCTCCGAGGTGGTGGATCATACCGTTGAACTGTTGCGCCATCGCCTGGAATCCAGCGCCGTGCGGGTGCAGGTGGACCGACTTCGGCCGCTGCCCGCGATCGCGCTGGATCCGGAACAGATCAAGGAAGCCCTGGTGAACCTCATGTTGAACGCCTGTGAAGCCATGAGCGACGGCGGGGTGCTCAGCCTGTGCGAAAGTGAGGACCCGGCTAATGCGGCCGGCCCCCGGGTGAGCATCCGGGTGACGGATTCCGGGCTGGGGGTGGCGGAGGCGGTTCGCGAGCAGATCTTCGAACCCTTCTTCAGCAGCAAGGAAGAAGGGTCGGGGTTGGGCCTCAGCATCTCGCGGCGGATTGTCGAAGAACACGGGGGAACGCTCAGCCTGGAGGCCGGCGGCGGTTCCGGGGCCGCCTTTGTGATCCGTCTGCCGATGACCGAATAGCGGAGTTCGAGCGTGTCGCAGATCCTGATTGTCGATGATGATCCGCAACTGCGGAGCAGTTTCGAACGGCTCCTCAGCGCCGAAGGCCACCAGGTGCAAACCGCGGTTTCCGGGGAAAGCGCGGTGCGGCAGGTCGGCCGCTCGGTTCCCGATCTGGTGATCATGGATGTGCGCCTGCCCGGCATGACCGGCCTCGAAGCTTACCGGGAGATGCGGCAGCTGGAGCCGAAGCTGCCGGTGATCATCATGACCGCCTACGGCACCACCGACACGGCGATCGAAGCGACCAAACTGGGGGCCTATGATTATGTGCTGAAACCGTTTGAAATCCCCCGCGTGCTCGAATTGATCGACCAGGCGCTCCAGGCCGGCCGCTTCATGAGGACCCGGGTGCGGGTGGGGAGTGCCTCGGGAAGCGCCACCGAACCGGATGCCCTGATCGGCCGCGGCGCCGCCATGCAGGAAGTGTACAAGGCAATCGGCCGGGTGGCCCCGACCGACGCCACCGTGCTCATTCGCGGTGAATCCGGCACCGGCAAGGAACTGGTCGCCCGCGCCATTTATCATCACAGCATGCGGGCGGAGCGGCCGTTTCTGGTGATCAACTGTGTGGCCATTCCGGAAACGTTGCTGGAAAGTGAACTGTTCGGCTACGAAAAGGGCGCCTTCACCGGCGCCGTCAGCCGCCGGGTGGGCAAGGTGGAACAGGCCCATCACGGAACGCTGTTTCTCGATGAGATCGGTGACATGCCGATCAATATTCAGGCCAAGGTGCTGCGACTGCTGCAGGAGCGGAGCATCGAACGGCTCGGCGGGCGCAATCCCATTCCGGTGGATGTGCGCCTGATCGCGGCCACCAACCGCGATCTGGAAGCGGCCTTGGCGGACGGGCGCTTTCGGGAGGACCTCTATTACCGCCTCAACGTGGTGACCCTGAGGCTGCCGTCGCTGCGGGAAAGGGCCGGCGATCTGGGTCTGCTGGCCGATTATTTCCTCAATCGGTTCGCGGCCGATTTGAAGAGCGACAATCCGGGCCTGGCCCCCGATGCCCTGGAACTGATCCATCGCCATCCGTGGCCGGGCAACGTTCGCGAACTGGCCAATGTGCTGCAGCGGACGTTGATTTTTAACCGGGGCGGCCCGATCCATGGCGAAGACCTCGACCAGGCCCTGGGGCTCGGCAATGGTCTGGGCGGAGACCAGGGACCCGATTTGGAAGAGCGGGCCCTCGAACTGCTGGCCAAATGGGTACAAAGGCAGCTGACCCGGCCCGGAAACGACCGCCTGTTCGATGGCCTGATGGACCGGTTGGGTGCCGTGGTGGTGCAGCAGGCGCTCCAGGCGACCGGCGGCAACCGTTCGCGAGCGGCGGTCTTGCTGGGGATGTCGCGGCCGACCCTGCTGGCCAAAATCGATAAATTCGGGATCAAGGTGGAAACCGCCGTTCACCGCGGCACCTGATCGCTCAACTCAATTATACTGGTTTAGGATCAGATGTTTCATTTTCAAAAGTGGGCAAGATGCCCGCGCTCCCAGGAAAGAGCGCACACGAAATGGAACTTTTTACCCTTAACCGGTATGCTATACCCGTTGAGATTGAAAAGTTGCCGTCCGTAGGG
>MNZR01000020.1:13667-14857 GCA_001873705.1 Syntrophobacteraceae bacterium CG2_30_61_12 | reverse complement strand
TGCCCCGGCGGGGGTCCAAACCCAACCAGGGACCGGTCCCGGCGCCCCCAAGTCCGTAGCCCCCGTGGGTTTTCACTGCAACCCGGCGGCTCCGTCAACCGCATGAAAGAACCCATTTCCGCCATCAGCCTGTTTCCCCCCTCTTTCAGGTTCCCTGGTTGCACCCATGCGCTTTTTGCGCTGATCACCAAAGCGCTCATCGGTGAATCCCCCTGGCTGCGACCGCCACCATCCTATTTCCCGTGCATTGACCAGGCGTGGCCGGCGCCCGGGTTCGGTCCAGCCCAACCGAACTGGTCGATCATCAGGGCACCGAGTTTTTCCTGCTGATCGGGCGTCAGCAATCGGCGGCATTCCAACTGGTGTTCGGTGGCCTTCGCCTGCATTTGGGTCCGGATGGCCTGAATTTCCAATTGCTTTTGGATAATGGCCGCCTGATCGGGCGGCGCTTTCGCCCAGAGGTTCTTCAGCTCCAGTCGCCGACTGAAGAGCTGGTCGCAGAGCGGGCTCATGGCTTCCAGGAAGGCCTGTTGCCTGGCCTGGATCTGGGCCTTCTGGCCGTCGGTGAGGTTGAGGGCGGAAGCGATCCGGGGATTCAGACCAAAGCCCGGTTCCATCGCCCCCTCGTCGCCCAACGCCAAGCCGGTCGCGGCCACCACAACCATCACCGCCAGCGACATTACCACCTTGTTCATGTTCCAGCTCCCTTGCGGCCGACTCGGTCGGTTTTCGCCGAAGTTCTTGAGAGGCAACTCTCGTGCCAGGGTTCGGCGACGGCACCGAGTGAACTGCCGGTTTAGGATGGGATCCAGCGCCGGCAAAGGCGGGCAAGATGCCCGCGCTCCCGGGAAGAGGCGCATTAGAAGCGAATCATTTCGACCTCAACCAGCATGAATCAGCACGGTGCCGGCACTCACCCGGCGGCCTGCTATCCAGTAGCTGACCCCAGGGCGCCTCGGGAAGGACCGGCAAGAATTGTCGCGGCGCCGTGCCCGCGTTTTCAACGTATTATTCACCAGATCAACGGGTTAGGAAGGCGACAAATGTTGCCAGGGTGCCGGCTTCGGTTCGACAAAATTGTCGAAACCGAGGGCTCCCCCCTCTCCGGGAGCGACGAGTGAGAAGGTGTATTCCTTGCTTGCCTCCGCGAAGTTCATGGGGGATCATGCCGGCATGGGGGTTGCCCGGCC
>MNZR01000020.1:0-13656 GCA_001873705.1 Syntrophobacteraceae bacterium CG2_30_61_12 | reverse complement strand
GTCATGTTCAGTCGAACGAACCAGGCGCGAGTAGCCGGGGAATCGGGCATGGTTCAATTGAGGGTAACACCGGATCGTCATTTCCGCGTGCTTCCAGCGGGAATCCAGCTACACAGTGGGCTGGGCGGGATTCCCGCTCAAAGATTGCAGGAATGACCGTGAGCGGCATGGAACCGGAGGCGGTAGGCATGGCGGGAACATCAATGAGGCCTGAGCGGCTCACCGCTGTTCGCTCCAGCCGCCGCTTTATTCAACCGCTGGCCGTCGCCCTGGTGTTCCTGCTCTTTGCGGGGCTTTTTTTCAGCATGGCCATGCTGGACTTGAAGCGGATCGAAGGCCTGCTCCTGGATGTGCTCAAGAAGAAAGCCTTCGATGTCGCCGAAGTGATCAACCAATCGGCCGCCGGGAAATACCGGCAACTGCTCCGGAACGAGAGCGATTACCACAGTCTCTACGCCGAACCGACTCTGGACGACCAGGCTTTTTCGCTGCAGGAGGCGCTGGCTGGGGCCTTGATCGAGTTGGCTCGCTACATCGATGCGCAGCCATCGGACGATGGCCCGGCCCGGACCCGGCTGCGCGAGCTGGCCGGGACCGAGAGCTTGCGGTCGATCGCCATATTTAACGAAGCGGGTCGTCTTGCTGTTCAGACCAGTCCCCTGCCGCCCGATCTCTTGGCCCATGCCCAGGCCATGGTGGAAGGAAGAGATGAGATTGCGATCCACCTGTTCCATGGCCTGAACCAGGACAATGCTCCGAGCTTTGTCGGGATTCGCAGGCAAGCGGGACAGGGCGCGGTGGTCCTGGCTCTCGATCGGGAGGGGATCGAATACTGGGCCTGGAGAATCGCCATCCGGGCGACCATGGATCAGCTTCAGTGGGGCAGTGGCGTGGTGTACCTCGCGGTCGAAGACGCCAGGGGCCGCATTTTCGCTCGCTCGGGCTCGGCACCCGTGGAGAAGGTCGAACAGTGCCTGCTGGTGGCCGGTTCCATGAGGGACTCGCGGGGTTCGGAGCCGGGGCAGGTGCGGCGGGGCACGGTGCAGCAATGCGTCAGAATCGGCGACATGAAGATCCTCCAAATCTCTTACCCCTTCCAGCCGGACGGCACCACCGTCGGCACCACTCGGGTGGGAATCGACACCCACGAAACCGACCGCTTGTTGGTCGAGAACCGCCGGCACATTTTCCTCTGGACCGGACTCATGGTTGTGATCGGACTCATTGCCATGGGGGCACTCTACCAGACCCAGAACCGGCACGTGGCCGGGCTCCAGGCCATGCAGGAGCGACTGCATCAGGCCGACCGGCTCTCTTCGCTGGGTCAACTCGGAGCTGGGGTGGCCCATGAGATTCGCAATCCGCTCAACGCCATCAGCATGGCGGCCCAGAGACTGCAGCGCGATTTTGCTCCCGACCAGGAGCAAGAGAAAACGAGCTTCCATCGCCTCACCCAGATCGTGCGCGATGAGATCAGGCGGCTCAACGGCATCGTTGAAGATTTCCTCGGTCTTGCGCGAAGCAGCCGGATGGAACTTCGCCGCCAGTCGGTGGTGGACCTGCTGGAGCGGGTCGAATTCCTGGTCAGGGATGAAGCCCGAGCCGCCGGCATTCGAATCGAAAAACAATGGGCCGAGCCCGCACCGATGGTTTCCATGGATGGGGCCAAAATGGAGCAGGCGGTTTTGAATATCGTGCGCAACGCCATCGAGTCCGTCTCCGGCCAGGGGTGCGTCACCCTGACTTGTGATCATGCCCGTCGCAACCTTGCGTGCATCAAGATTCAGGATACCGGCGCGGGGATTCCCGCCGCAGCAGCGCAGCGGATCTTCGATCCGTTTTACACCACCAAGGCAACCGGGGTTGGGCTTGGCCTTGCCATCGCCCACGAGATCATTCTCGCCCATGGGGGAGAAATTCACGTGACCAGCGCGGAAGGTGCTGGAACGACAATGGAAATCCTGCTACCGTCGACGCCGGCCGCGGCCGGCGCTTAGATGCCGTTGACGAATAACAAGGATTACTGAATCAGTGAGCGAACTCGATATTCTGATCGTCGAGGATGAACCCTTCCAGCGGGAGATGCTGCGGGATTTTCTGAACAAGGAAGGGCATCGGGTGATGGAGGCCGAAAACGGCCGGCAGGCCCTCGGCCTGCTCGGCGGGAACTTCTTCGACCTGCTGCTGCTCGATTTCCGGATGCCGGGAATGAACGGCCTCGAACTGCTCCAGGAGGTGAAGAGGAGCAACCCGGAAATCGATGCCATCATCATCACCGCTTACGGCACGATCGAAACGGCGGTGGCCGCCATGAAAGCGGGGGCCAGGGATTACATCACCAAACCGATCGATTTCGACGAACTCTTGATCCTGATCGAACGCATCGCCGATCATCGCAGGCTCATCAAGGAAAACCGGATCCTGAGACAGCACCTGAAGGCCAAGGGGGTGACCAGCGATACCATTCGTTACCAGAGCCGGCAGATGGCCGAACTGATCAATCTCGCCGGAAGGGTCGCGACGAGCCAGGCCACGGTCCTCATTCAAGGCGAAACCGGTACCGGCAAGGAACTCCTGGCACGGCTGATTCACAGCCTGAGCCCGCGCTCGGAACAGCCCCTGGTGCCGGTGAACTGCGCGGCGATCCCGGAAACACTGATCGAGAGCGAACTTTTCGGCCACGAGAAAGGGGCTTTTACCGGCGCCGTGCAGCGTCGGATCGGACGCTTCGAACAGGCCGACGGGGGGACTCTGTTCCTCGATGAGATTGGTGAACTGAGCCCGGCGGTTCAGGTGAAGCTCCTGGGTTTCCTGCAGCAGCGCGAATTCCAACGGGTCGGCGGCGACCGGGCAATCAAGGCGGACGTGCGGATCATCAGCGCCACACACCAGGACCTCGAGGCCAAAACCAGGGCGGGGACCTTCCGGGAAGACTTTTACTACCGGATCAATGTGGTCAGCATGAAAATTCCTCCGCTGCGAGAGCGGCGCGAGGATATTCCCCTGCTCATCGACCATTTCATCAAGCGCCTTGCTCGGGAAAACGCCAGGAAGATAGAAGGCCTGAGCCGGGAAGCCCGAGACCTGCTGATCCGCTACGATTATCCCGGAAACGTGCGGGAATTGGAAAACATCATCGAACGGGCCGTGGTGATCAGCCGGGGATCGGTCCTGACCGTGGACGAACTCCCGTTCCAGCAAACCCCGCCAACCAGCGATGCGGAGGCGGAAGGTGAACCGGGCCGGCTAGGTTCGCTGCAGCAGGCCCTGGCCACCCTCGAGCGGCAGATGATCCGCGATGCCCTGGACCAGGTCGGTTGCAATCAGACCCAGGCCGCCAGGCTGCTCGGCCTCAGCGAACGGATGCTCCGCTATAAGCTGAAAAAATACGAGCTCAAGTGAGCCCCTCTCCAGCTGTAGTACCCATGAATGAATGTTCCATGCTGCTTTCTGGGAAACTAACCTCGCTGACGATGAAATCCCTCGCTTCTTGTGGGCTCTTTCCCGGGAGCGCGGGCATCTTGCCCGCATTTGGTAATGAAAGATCTCATCCCAAACCGGCATCCTTGCAGCTCGAAATCGTTACTGAATCATCTGGAAATCAGTCGGCGACCAGGTTGGAGACGGGGTAATCCTGGATCTGGAAATCCCGGTAGATGCGGATAGTGGCTGGGTCATCCTGGAGCCGGCGCCGGACTTCGGGGGGCAACGCCGCGCCGAGCCGGGTCAGAACCAAAACCGCCAGGCCCCGGAGGGCGGGATCAGTGGCATCGAGAAACGGGAGCAGGTATTGGGGGGCATCGCCGAGCAGTTGGGGCCGGGTTTCCGCCAGTCGTCCCAGACCCCACAGCACCCCCCGCTGGAGCAGCGGGTGTTCCAGATAATTGCCGTCTTCCCAGATGAAGGACACCAGGATGTGGCTGAATTCGACGGCCAGTTGTTCGCTCCGAGCCATGATTTCGCCCATGGCCTCGGGCGCCCCCCAGCCGATCCCGCCCGATTCGTCGTTCAGGCTCCACATCAACCGGCGCATGATCACCCGGGCCGATTCCAGGTCTTGTTCGGCCAACTGGGAAACCACCTGCCCGAAGGCGGAAATGGCCCGCCAGCGCAGCATTTCATCGCTGTGGCAGAGCAGCGCAAAAAGCGGGTTCACCACCTTGCGGGCCGGGTAGCGGTTGAGTTGGTCCAGGCGTGCGCCAAAATCCGGGCGGAGAAGCAGGCTTTCCAGTTGCTTTCCGAGGTTTCGCGTGCTGTGTTCGGCCGAGGTCGGCATCCGGCCGCTGATCCTTTCCCCGAAAGTATTCCGGCAAGCCCGAGCTTGTTACGTGTTGCCCTAATGTTGTTCCCAGTTTCCGGTCTTATATGGGTCAGCTGTGCCGCTGGGGTGAGGCTTTGCTCGCCGGGTCCGGCCTCCTTGCGCCTCCCTTGGGAAGTCATGCCGATTCAGGTTGCAACCTTTGGGTACCAAATGCGGGCAAGATGCCCGCGCTCCCGGGAATGAGCCCACAAGAAGTGAAGGATTTTATCCTCAACGAGTATAATGAGATTTTATTCATATCTTCTTGTTTTCTCTGTGTTCTCTGTGCCTCTGTGGTGGAACTTCTTCGAAATGGCTTATACGGACGATCGAGACCCCTGCTCACAAGCGCTTCTTCACCGGACCCAGGGCCAGCAGGTAGGTCATCGCGGTGGCGTCGGGGAACCGGAGCAAGGCCGCCGCTTCCCGATCGAAGAAGGCGCCGATCCCGCAGGCCCCGAGGCCGCATTGTTCCGCCGTGAGGTAGAGCCGCTGGGCCAGGCGCCCCGCTTCGATCAGGGCGTGGCGGTAGGACCTCGGCCCGCGCACGGCTTCGGTCCGGTCCAGGCGGGTGAGAAACAGCAGATGGCAGGCCGCCTGGGCGAGCCAGGCCTGATCGAGAGACACCTGGGCCATGGCTTCGAGAAAGCGCCCGTGGCGGACCAAACCGATCCGGCACCGGCTGCGATCCAGCAGGTAAAAACCCGGATCGAGCCCGGTCAGGCGCTCGGCGATAAGCCCCACGCAAACCGCCTGGTCCGGGGCGCAAGCGCCGACCGGCTGGTACCACCCCGGGCGGCAGAGATCGAGCAGCAGGGCCCGCCACCCATCCGGAGCGAGCGCTTTCGGAACGAAGTTTCGCCGCGACCGGCGGCTCCGGATCAAATCGGCCAGGGCCCTGGGTGGTTCGACCGGGATCGCTTCATCATCTTCCAGCGCGGTCCAGACCGCAACCTCCAGGCCCAATTCGTCGAGAAGTTCGGGATCGGGCTGAGCGGCGACCGCGACCCGGGACGACAGCCGATGGATCGCTTCGATTTCCGGATAGCTCTGATCGCGTGGGGCACACCGGCAGGCTTCCGGTTCCACCGGCTGGAGGCGTTCGATCGCCGGCGCGGTGGCGGCGGCGGCTTCCGGGGCGGCTTCTTTCCCCGCCAGCCAGACCGCGGCGAGCGCCGCTTCCCGTTCGGGATCGAGGCCGAGCAGGCGGTTCACCCCAAGATCGTCGAAATCCAGCGCCGGCACCGGCGCGAGCCCCATGAGCTTGAGGGCCAGATCCAGGTTTTCCAGCAGATGACCGCTATCGAGCAGGAGATATCGGTAGCAGCGTTTGCGGTACTTCCAGGCGCCGCGGAAGAACAGGGTGGTGATGAAAATCGCCAGGCCCGGTTCCGGTTCCGGCGGCGCCGTGATCAGGCCGCCAATAGCACCGTACCGAGCGCGCGGGCGGAGTTCGGTCAGCCGGTGCCGCCCCACCTGGTAGTGGTAGAGGCCGGGAACGAGCCCTTCCACCGCCTGTGCCGCGAGATACAATTCGCACGGATAGAGGGCACCGGCGGAAGGCACGCTGCGGTAATAAAAGGGTTCGCCGCCGTGGTTCGCTTCCGCGGTGATGCCGTAAGCCAGGCCCAGCACCCGGCTGAGCACCGGGAGCGTCAGCCGGCCGGCGGCTTCCGATGCGCCGAGCGTTCCCTTCGCGCCGGTCAGGATCGCCACTTCCGCCAGACTCGACCGCGGCCAGTCTTCGGGCACCGGCAACACAACTTCCCGACCGCTCCGGTAGCGCTTGAACACCTGGGGCTGGTTCGACCAGTCCAGCGGGCCGCCGCTCAGCGTGTTGCGCTCATAGGAGGTTTCCCGCTGGTAGTCGAGCGCCGATTCAAACGGGGCCACGATCAACCACCCCACGGCATGGCCGCGTAAACTTCGGTCAGCTTATCGCGGTATTCGCGGAAGAACCGTTCGTGCCCTTGTTCCCAGGTGGACAGCATCTGCAGGGCCTGGCGCGGTTTGCCGTCGGCTTGATCGGCCATGCGGCGGTAAAATTCACTCAGGTCCTTTTCGATCAACCAGGCGGTGTTGAACACGGTCACGTCCGGAATCATGGACCCTTCGAGACACTGGCCGAGGAATTCCTTCTTGCTCCGTTCATCGAAGTAGTCGGTGGGTTCCAGCACGATTTCCCTGATCTTTTCCGGTTCCACCTCGGCCCCGCCGCGCAGATTGGCAAGGATCCGGTTGATGAATTCGATGTGCTTCTGTTCTTCCACGATCAGGCGTTTGAACGCACTCACCGCCGCCCCCATCCCCATGCGATGGATCGACACTTCGAAAAAGGACTTCCCGGTCTGTTCCTGGTTGAGCGCGTATTCAAAGACCTTAACGAGTTTCTGATTGACCGACATGATACCTCCTCACGGTTGTTCCGGTTGCGGCGAACCCGAGGGCGCGCCACCGGCGAGGGCGCGCTTGAGTTCCGCCAGGCTGCGAAGCGGCTGCTGACAGCTGAAGCCTTCGCACAGGTAAACCCTGGCCCCGTCCCCGCCGGCTTGCAGGCCTTGTAGATGGGGGGCCAGTTGGATCAGGCGCTGTTCGGCGGCCTGGTCCCCGTTCAGCCAATGGACACTCTTACTCGGGCAGTAAGTTGATTGAATGAGCCGGATCATGGCCCCGGTATCGGGATCGGCGGCACTGCCCACGACCACCCATTCCCGACTCGGTCCCAGAGCGAAGTCCACGGCCTGGAGCAATTGCGTGTAGGCCATGGGGTAGCCCCGAACCAGTTCGGCAAAGCACTTCATGCTCCGTTCGGCCAGTTCTTCCCAGCCGGTGTTGCCGGTCAGCCGGCTCAATCGCAGCAGATTTTCGATCGCCACGGAGTTGCTCGACGGAATGGCGCTGTCGTGGATTTCCTTATCGCGCACGATGAGTGCCTCGCCGTCGCTGCCGCTGAAGTAAAAACCGCCGGCCGTCGAATCGTGGAACAGATCGATCAGCTGCCGCTGGAGGTCGATGGCCTGTTCCAGGCGCAGCGGATCGAACCCGGCCTGATAGAGTTCCAGCAGGCCCCAGATGAGAAATGCGTAGTCGTCGAGGAACCCGGGGTGGGCCGCTTCCCCGTCGCGCCAGCGCCGATACAGACGCCGACCGTCCGTCGGGCGCAGCCGCTCCAGCACGAAGTCGGCGGCGCGCTCCGCGGCCCGAAGATAGGTGGTATCCCCCAGGGCCTGGTAGCCTTTGGCCAGGGCGGCGATCATGAGGCCGTTCCAGGAGGCGAGCACCTTATCGTCGCGCAGCGGCCGGACCCGTTTGCAGCGTTCCTCGAACAGGCGCTTGCGGGCCGTTTCCAGCCGTTCGCCGAGCACCGCAAGCGGGGTCCGGCTGAGATCCGAAAACACCTCCATGGACTTGGTGATGTGCGGGATGCTGAAGCCGTCTTCGAAGTTCCCGACTTTGGAAATATCGTAAAACCGGCAGGTCAGATCGCCCAGGTCCGCTCCCAGCAGGGCCTGGACCCGGTCCGGCGTCCACAGATAGAAGAGTCCTTCGCGGCCTTCGCTGTCGGCGTCTTCGGCACAGGTGAAGGCCCCATCGGGGTGGCTCAAGTCACGGTCGACGTAGGCGAAGATTTCCCGCACCACCGCCGCGTAAAACGGCCTGCCGGTGACTTGATAGGTTTCGGTGTAGGCCATCGCCAGCATGGCCTGATCGTACAGCATCTTTTCGAAATGCGGCACCAGCCATTGCTGATCCACCGAATAGCGGTGGAAACCGAAGCCCACCTGATCGAAAATCCCGCCGTGGCGCATGGCGGCGAGGCTTTTTTCCACCATCGCCAGGGCTTCCGGATCGCCGGTCCGCTGATGGCGGCGGAGGAGGAAAGTGAGCTGATGCGGGGTGGGGAACTTGGGCGCCGTCCCGAACCCGCCCCAGGTGGGATCGAACACGCTCTTGAGCTGGTCAAAGGCTTGCTCCAGCACCGCCTGATCGAGGCCGGGCGAGGCCTGGGCGGCGTCCGCCGGCCGCGGTTGGATCGCGGCGGTCACTGTGGCGCCGTGGTCCAGGACCTTCCGGCGCTGGTTTTTCCAGAGGCCGGAGATCTGTTCCAGAATGCCGAGAAACCCCGGCATGCCCAGACGATTTTCCTTGGGAAAGTAGGTGCCGGCAAAAAAAGGCCGGCGCTCGGGGGTCATGAACACCGACAGGGGCCAGCCGCCGCGGCCGGTCATGGCCTGGCACACGGTCATGAAGATCTGGTCCAGATCCGGGCGTTCTTCCCGGTCCACCTTGATGGCCACGAAATCGCGGTTGAGGCGCTCCGCGACTTCGTGGTCTTCAAAGGATTCATGGGCCATCACATGGCACCAGTGGCAGGTGGCGTAACCGACCGACAGGAACACCGGCTTGTCTTCCGCCACCGCCTTGGCAAAGGCTTCATCCGACCAGGGGAACCAGTCCACCGGGTTGGCGGCGTGCTGCAGGAGATAAGGGCTTTTTTCCTGGTTCAGTCGATTGGCCATGATCCACCGTTGATGAAGGTGCCGATAATTTGTTGGTGGCTCCCGCGAATTTGCGGAAGCCACCGATAGCCGGGTCAGCGGGGCGCGGCGGCACCCCCTCCGGCTTCCGGAGCGCATTTGCTAAAATCGATTGGTTTGCCGCATTTCTTGCATTTGTGCTGTTTATTGAATTCGTCCGAAAAGATTTCCATCTCCGTCTGGCATTCAGGACATTTGCAGACAAAGGACCGGAGCGACTTCAATTGTTCAAAACCAGGGCAATGTTTCGGCATGCTCATAAGTTCTCTCCATTAGGTTGCTGTTAGGGGTTGATGGAACCCGCATGGTCCACCATCGGGTCCGTTCGGGTGCCGGCGCGGCGGCGGCGCGGCTCGAATATTCGGCGCCACCAGTGCCGCCGGCCCGGGCAAAGCGTCCGGACCCAGGTTAAGCGCCGATTTTCTGGGCCACTTCCTTGCCGTAGCCCTGAGCCATCTGTATCCCACCGCCAAGCGCCGCCGATTTCAGCCGCAGCGGCCCGCTCACCATGTTCATCTTGAAGATGTGGGTCATGGTTTCGAAAATCCGCTCGAGTGCCTCACCGCTCCAGCCGAAGGCGCCGAAAGCGCCGCCGACCTTGCCCTCGAGATTGGCCTGTTCCAGTTTGAACAGAAACGTCTTCATGGCCTGAACCATTTCGCCGTGGTAGGTGGGGGAACCCAGCACCACCGCGTCGAAGTCTTCCGCCTTCAGGCCCTTCTTTTCGACCTCGTTCACATTGGCCATGACCGCTTCGACCCCGGCCATGCGCAGGCCTTCAGCGATCAATTCGGCGATGCTCTTGGTCTGATTGGTTCGAGTGGTGTAAATCACCAGTGCTTTGGCCATCATCCCGCCCTTTCCGCCGAAGCTTTAGTCGTCAATCGTCTCTTCCACCACCACGCCCTTGTGCCTGGTACCGCAGGCCGGGCACAACACTTCCATTTCATCCTTGGGGCCGATGTACTTTTCCTTCAGCTTTTCCGGGCCGAGGAAACTCACATCGCCGCACGCGCACTGAGGACATTCACCTTTTACCGTGTAGCGTTTCTTGCTCATGGAACCTCCTTTGTTTTCGATCGTGGGCTCAGCGTTTGAGCTTTTCCAGTTCCTTCACCAGGGTTTCCAGGTCGGGGCGCTGGTTGATGTCATGAACATCGAGGTAGCGAATGATGCCCTGCTTATCGATCACGAACAGAGCGCGTTCGCTGATCCCGTCCGAGCGCAACACCCCGTAGCTGGCCGCCACCTGGCCGTGGGGCCAAAAGTCGGACAGTACCGGAAACCACAAACCGCCCATTTCCCTGGTCCAGGCGAACAACGTGGGCAGGTTGTCCACGGTAATGCCGAGCAGGACCGCATCGTTGGCTTCGAAAAGACCTTTCACGATGTTGTAGCCGGGCCACTGATCGGAACAGACCGGGGTCCAGGCTGCCGGCACGAACGAAATCACCACGTTTTTTTGACCGCGGTAACGGGCGAGATCCACCCGCTCACCACCGATCGAAGGCAGGCTGAAATCCGGAGCCTTATCGCCCACCTTCACCTGGAGCCGGCTATCGACCGGTTTGAGTTCTCCGATCTGATAGACTTTATCCTTGAATTGTTCCGACAAGCCATGGACCGGGCCGGCTCCCAACAAGACCACCAGCGTCACCGCCGCCAAAGCTCTCCAACTGGAATTCATCGACATGGACCGCTCCTTGATCTGGAGTTGTTTAAGCAAAGGTAGAACCTGATCGGCGCCGGAGCAAGGTGTAGGCGGAAATATCCTCCGGCCCGCCGATCACGTGCGGGAGCTATGGTTTGGCGCCGGCAGCCTGGCCGGCTTTTTCCAGAATCAATTGGAGAAAAGCGTCCGCCCGGCCGAAGCCGCCGCTTTCCGAATAGATCACCTGCCGAGTCCCGTCCGCGGCGCGCTTCAGCACGAAGAAATGCGGCGTGCGGACGCTTCCCACCTGGTCATGGACGGCCAGGTCCGGGTCCGGGATGAGCGGGAATTTGATCGCGTACTGATTCTGAAACACCTTCACTTCGTAGCTGGAATTGCTCACGCCAATGCCGAAAATCCGGATCCGCTCGGCCGCCTTAGAATCTCTCGTCACCAGTTCATGGAACCGGTTGACGTTCGGCGCTTCCCGTTGGCAATAGGGGCAGTACATGCTGAAGATTTCAATCACCAGGATTTCCGCCTTCAGGTCGGATAGCCGAAAACTTTGCCCCGCAGCAAGCCCCAGATAGCCGCGCTGGACCTCGTCTTCCGGCGTGGCCAGTTGCAGGTCGGGCATCGCCTGCCCCGCCTGGGGACAGTCGGCGGCGGTGGTGGCGCAGGCGGAAACCAGCAACAGGGACACGAACACAACGATCGAACACCATCCTTTCACGGTCGCCTCCTTGAAGCGCATCAGGATTTATTTTCGGCGCTGATGAAGATCCAGCCAACTCTTCAATTCCAGCAAATTCTTCGACTGATACCAGCGGCCGTTGTCAAACACCCCGTAGTCGGCACCCATCATGGCCGCGGAGTAACGGACCGAATTGCCGAAGAACAGCCATTGCTCGATCCAGGTCTTTTCCACCGCCTCGTCAAACGGGCTGGCCTGCTGCGCTGGACCTTTCGCCAGTTTATGGCTCCAGATCTGCTGCATGACTTCGGTAGCGGTGTGGGTCATGGCATCGGCGGTGGCGATGGCGCGTTCAAAGCGGCTCCAATGACCATCCACCCAATTTCGCGAATGGCAACCCAGGCAGACGTTCTGCATGGTGGCGCGGCGGCGGTCCTGTTCACCCGTATCGATCAATCCAGTCGCGGCGAGACCCCCGTTGAAATCGGTCGGCAAGGGCAGGCCGGCGGCATTTTTCAACCGGCTGGTATCCGGTTCCTTCGGCTGCGGATGGGAATAAATCAGGCCGAAGATCCGCCAGGGCAGACGATCGGTCATTTGATGAGAACGGCGAGCGATGACCGAACCCTCGGTGGAGGTGATGAGACTCACATGGCAGACCGCGCAGGTGGGGGTGTTGAAATCGCGGCCCACCACCCAGGGCACGGTCTGAAAGTTCCAGTCGCCGTTCAGCGAAGCGTACTGATTGCCGTGTTTGCTCGCCTTGTAGACCTTGTAAGCGGGGACATCCGGACCGGAATGGCACTGGCCGCAGGTGTCCGGCTTGCGCGCCAGTTCCATGGAAAACTGGTGGCGGGTATGGCAGGCGGCACAGGAACCTTTACTGCCGTCGGGATTTTCTCGGCCGACCCCGTTATTGGGCCAGCCGGTGAACTGGGGCAGCATCATGGCACCGAATTCGGTTTCCCGATTGCCGAGACCGGTCATTTCGACCTTGGTGCCGTGGCAGGAAAGGCACGAATCGGCGCGGGTGAGGTCATCGGCATCGGTGGTCTCGAGGCGGCCCTTGACCAGCTTCTGGTCGCCGTTGATGGATTTCATCAGGTCCCGATAAACGGCGTTGTTCATCAGGTTGCCGTAAGCGGCGGACATCAGATTGAGGCGGTATTGATCGACTTCCTGACTGTGGCAGCCGGCGCAGTCCGTGGGGGTCACCACCGTGTGCACGCGGTAGCCGTTGTGCTCGAAGGAATCGGCATGCTGTTCCGGATTGGCCAGATGGCATTCGGCACAGCCCACGGAATTCGCCGCCAGTTCGGCCGGGATCTCGGGCGCCGAGACCTTGAGCCCCAGGCCCTTGATCTGCTTCGCGTCCCGCGGCGTGGTCAGGCCGTGGCGGCTTTTTTCCCAATCGGCCACAATGCCCGGAGTGGCTTCGGTGTGACAGGCGAGACATGCTTCGGTCGCGTCACTCTTGGCAATCGGTTGTGCCCCCGCCGGCTGCCGCCAGCCCAGCAGTATCGCCAGGCCCGCGACCCCCCCCCAGCCAGAACCAGGTTCTCCAATGCTTCACCCCTGTTCCCTCCGCTCTTGGTCAGCCTAGAGCCACATCCAGAATCATCATCACGGTGAACCCCAGCATGCAACTCATGGTCGCCAGATCGCCATTGCCGCTGGCCTGCGATTCCGGCACCACTTCTTCCACCACCACAAAGATCATGGCCCCGGCGGCGAAACTCAGCGCGTACGGCAAAATCGCCCGCGACGACAGCACGATCACCGCCCCCAGTACGCCGGCGATCGGTTCCACCACGGCCGACAGCTGGCCGTACCAGAAACTCTTCAGCCGAGACAGCCCTTCCCGGCGAAGCGGCATGGCCACGGCAATGCCTTCCGGAAAATTCTGCAACCCGATCCCCAGGGCCAAAGCCACAGCCCCCGCCAGATCGGCGCTGGGCAGCCCGGCGGCGGCCGCGCCGAACGCCACCCCCACGGCCAAACCTTCCGGGATATTGTGAATGATGATGGCCAGCACCAGCAGAATGGAACGCTGCCAGCGCACCGCAATGCCTTCGGCCTGGTCGAGCGGGAAGCCCAAATGAAGATGCGGCAGCACCCAATCGATCAGGCGCAAGAACACCCCGCCGGCCATGAACCCGATCGCCGCCGGCAGCCACGGCACCTGCCCGCTTTGTGCCGCCATTTCCAGCGCCGGCGCGAGCAGCGACCAGTAGCTGGCGGCGATCATGACGCCGCCGGCAAAGCCCAGCATCCCGTCCAGCAGCTTTTGGTTGAGTTCACGGGTGGTGAACACCACCGCCGCGCCCAGGGCCGTGACCAGCCAGGTGAACAGGGTGGCCAGGAGCGCCTGCAGCACCGCCGGCTGATTTTCGAGCAAGCTCGGAACCATTCAGTTCACTAACAAAGTGCCGCTCTGGGGCGCGGCGCTCCCAGGTGGGCCACGGCGCTCCCA
>MNZR01000278.1 GCA_001873705.1 Syntrophobacteraceae bacterium CG2_30_61_12 | reverse complement strand
GGCGAATGCGCCACGGTCTGTCCCCAGGGCGTGTTTGCCGTGAACGCCGGCAAGGCCGCCCTGCTCGACCGGGACGGCTGCATGGAATGCGGGGCCTGCGCCAAAAACTGCCCGGTGGGCGCGATTCAGGTGAATCCGGGGGTGGGCTGCGCCGCCTACATCATCAGCGGCTGGATCAAGGGCCGGGAAAACGCCACCCGCGGCTGCGATGCGGAATGCTGCTAGGCCCCTGAGTCGGGGTTCCGGGCAGAATCTCCAGCGGCCGAACTTGAACGAGAACATATTCCTTGCGCGGTAGCGATTTGAGCTTTTTCACGAAATCGCCAAGGTAAGCCGGCTACCCATCCATCGTGTCATCCTCTTAAAAAAGAGGCTTTCACAACGGGGTAATTCATGGTCACGTAAGTATACTGGTTTAGGATCAGATGTTTCATTTTCAAAAGCGGGCAAGATGCCCGCGCTCCCGCGAAAGAGCGCACGCGAAATGAAACTTTGTACCCTTAACCGGCATATATTCCAGCAGCTCCCTAGCCGCGCCGCTGTTGCCCGAGGCTATTGATTTCCAAAATTGCCGAACTATTGTATAAGAACTGCCGCTGGGATGATAAGGCACCAGCGCTTGTGTCAGGCGGCCGGTCGGCCCGCCGGCGTGCGCTCGATGCGATCCGCGCGCGGTTCGGCTGGTCGAGCGTTATCCGCCCCTGCGCGGAGCAAGGGGTACCCTGAGTTTGGTGGAAGAGGATGGAACGGATGAAAGGAGCAAGAATGGACACTCGCAAACAGGCCCGGTCGCCCCTTGCCGGGACGGCCTTGCGGCACGCGCTGATTCTCGGCTTGATCGCGTCGTTTGCCGCCGTCGGGGTGGCATCGGCAGCTTCTTACAACACTGCCGGTCTGCCGTCATTCGCGGGACTGGCCGATCAGGTCAAAATCTCGGTGGTCAACGTTTCCACCGCCCAGGTGATCAAGGGCCGGCCGACGAGCCCTCTGTTCGATGAAGACTCGCCATTTCGCGAGTTCTTCGGGGATGAGTTCTTCAAGAAATTCTTCCGCAACGATCCCGAGCGGGAGCGCAAGTCGCATTCGCTTGGTTCCGGGGTGGTGATCAGTTCCGAGGGAATCATTCTCACCAACAACCACGTGGTGGAAAAAGCCGACGAGATCAAAATCAAGTTGCAAAACGAAAAGGAATACGATGCCAAGGTCGTGGGCCGCGACGCCAAGACCGATCTGGCATTGATCAAGATCACCTCGAAGCCGGACAAGGATTTTCCGAAACCCGCTCGACTCGGGGATTCGAACACCGTCAGAGTGGGTGACTGGGTGATGGCGGTGGGCAATCCCTTCGGTCTGGATCACACCGTGACGGTGGGCATCATCAGCGCCAAGGGCCGGTTCATCGGCGCCGGCCCTTACGATGACTTCCTGCAAACCGACGCCGCCATCAACCCCGGCAACAGCGGTGGTCCGCTGTTCAATATGGAAGGTGAGATCGTCGGCATCAACACCGCTATCGTCGCCCGTGGTCAGGGCATCGGCTTTGCCATCCCGATCAACGTGGCGAAAGACCTGATGCCCCAGCTCAAGACCGGCAAGGTGGTGCGCGGCTGGCTGGGGGTGATGATCCAGGACCTCTCGCCGGAACTCCAGGACTCATTCGGGATGAAGGATCGCAAGGGCGTGCTGGTCGGCGATGTGGTCAAGGACAGCCCGGCCGCCGAGGCTCGGATCGAACGTGGCGACATCATCCTGACCGTGGACGGCCAGCCGGTGGAAACCGCCCAGGACCTGTCGCGCCGAGTCGCCGCGATCAGTCCCGGAGCCAAGCTTGAATTGAAAACCCTGCGCGACGGCAAGGAAAGAACCGTCCAAGTAGCCATCGGTACCATGCCGGATGAAGGTACGGAATTGGAAAGCGAAGCCCCGACCGCCGAAAAAAGCGCCTGGGGACTGACGGTCCAGAACCTGACCGCGGAACTGGCCCAACGATTCGGCTGGGAGCAGTCGGAGCGCTGCGTGATCATCACCAACATCGATGCCGACAGTCCGGCGGCCGAAGTTCGCTTGCGCCCGGGAGATCTGATCAAGGAAGTGAATCGGCGCAAGATTCAGAACCTGAGCGATTACAACAAGGCGATCGACGCCGCCAAGAAGACCGATAAGCTGCTGCTGCTGGTGCAACGCGGTGACCACACGTTTTACGTGGTGGTTCCACCGTCGAAAAAATAGCTTCGAGTGCGGTGACTCGGGTGTATCAGGGGAGGGGGACCGATGAGTGGAAAAGGGATGCGCTGGTTCGGCCTGGCGCTGCCGGCCCTGGCGGTGTTGCTGCCGCTGTTGGTGAGCGAAGTTTCGGCGCGGGATTTCAAGGGGGTGTCGTTTGCCGATGAGAGCCTGATCCAGGGGCGCACCTGCCGGCTCAACGGCGTTGGGGTGCGGAAGAAATTTCTCTTCGACATCTACTACGCCGGCCTATACCTCCCCGAACCCACCCAGGATCCAGGGAAGGTGCCGGCTCTGGACGGCCCCAAACGGGTGCTCATGCATGTGGTTTACAAAGAAGTGACGGCGGACAAATGGGTGGAAGGGTGGAAGGAAGGCTTCGCCGTGACCGCGCCTCGGCCGAATGCCGATTTGGCCGCCCGGATCGAAAAATTCCTCGCCTGCTTCGATCAACCGGTCAAGAGCGGCGAACGGGTTCAGATCACTTATGTGCCGAACCAGGGCACGGAAGTCATGATCAAGGACAAGGTCAAGGCCACCATCCCGGGGGCGCGATTTCATGACCGCGCTCTGGAGCATTTGGTTCGGCAATAAACCGGCTTCGGAAACGCTCATGAACGGTATGCTGGGACGATGATCAACGAGCTGCCGGGCTTCCTCGCCGCTGTCCCACCACAAGCCCTGCGCAAGGAAAAGGAAAAAGCCAGGGCCCTGCGCCGAACCCAATGGTGGCGCCGGCAATTGGACAAGGGCCGGTGCCACTACTGTGGACGGCCGGTGGCGCGTGAATTGCTCACCATGGACCATGTGGTGCCTCTGGCGCGCGGCGGGCGTTCCACCAGGGGCAATCTGGTGCCCTGCTGCAAGGACTGCAACAACAAGAAAAAATACCTGGTGCCCATCGAGTGGGAAAAGTACATGGAACGACTGGGCCGCGATGCCGATCGCACCGCGGTAACTGAAACAGAGAGCGGGCCATGAAGAGCGACGCGACCAAGGAATGCAAGGACTGCAAGGACTGCGAACTGGCCGTCTTTTGCTATTCGGAACCGGCCGGCTGGATCTTCAGGACTAAACAGCAAATACGGGAAATCGAACAAAGGATTGCCGCCTGCGCTAGGCACCAGGAGCTGAAGGGGGCTCCGCCGGGGCGAGAAGCGTGAGTTGGGAGCCTGTTTGATCACCCTGATGACCCTCGGCCTGATCAAACACAACTGGAAGGTTGTCTCTGTAACGTATCGGTATAATTCCCCCCCTCCGCTTCCATACCTCCGTGGTCTTGGAATCCTTCGTGGAGGCAACAGGCTGCGGATGCTGTCTAATCGGCCGGAGTCGAGTGAATGGAAGCGGCGTCGGAGTTTCCGCCGCCGCATGGGCGGTTGTCAATGGGGCGCGCCGGCACGGACGGCGGTTCGTAGCGCCTTGAGCACATCCTCGAAATCGGCCGGGAGCGGCGCTTCGAACACCATCCTTTCACCGCTTTCCGGATGCTCGATCGCCAGCCGCCCGGCGTGCAGCAATTGCCGCCGAACCAAGTGCGGCAGCAGTTCGCGAATCGCTTTCAGGCCCACGCAGCGGGCCTTGCCGCGGCCGCCCCCATAGCTGACGTCGCCCACCACGGGATGCCCGATATGGCTCAAATGCACCCGGATCTGATGGGTGCGCCCGGTTTCAATACTGACCCGGACCAGGGTCAAGGGCCCCAGCACTTCCACCACCACCCAATGCGACACCGCTTCCCTGCCGCCCGCCACCACCGCCATTTTCTGGCGATTGACCGGGTGCCTGCCGATCGGATCGGTGAGCGTCCCCCGGGCGCCGGCGAAATGTCCGTAGACCAGAGCCAAATACTCCTTGCTCACGCTGTGCATCTTGAACTGGTTGATGAGATTGAGATAGGCGCGATCGGTTTTGGCTACCACCAGGGCGCCCGAGGTGTCCTGATCGAGGCGATGGACGATGCCGGGGCGGAGCGGAGCGCCCTGGGCGGCCAGCCGGGGGCAGTGGGCCAGCAGACCGTGCACCAGGGTCCCGTGTTCATGTCCGGCGCCGGGATGGACCACCAGCCCCGGCGGTTTGTTGACCACCAGGATGGCCGCGTCTTCATAAAGGATATCCAGAGGCATGGCCTCCGCAATCAACTGCTCCCGGGGATCGGCCGGCGGCAGCCGGACTTCCACCCGGTCGCCGCAAACGGGGAGATAGCGGGGCCTCACGGTCCGCTGATTGACTTGAACGGCGCCGGTCTGAATGAGCTGCTTGAACCGGTTACGGGAGATATCCGGATGGCGACGCCCGAGATAGGCGTCCAGACGTTCGCCGGGTTCGGCGTCGCCATCGGCCAGAACGAAGCAAAGATCGGGCGCGGAAGACAAGACGCCGGGGTCACTGGTGACGCCCGGCGTCTTGAGGTTAATGTCGGCTTTCCGGTTCGACATTTTTCAACGTGGTGAAGATCATCCGCCCGGCGGTGGTTTGCAGAACGCTGGTTACCGCCACTTCCACTTCGTGGCCCAGCAGCTTACCGGCGTTTTCCACCACCACCATGGTGCCGTCGTCCAGGTAGGCGATCCCCTGCCCCTGCTCCTTACCCGGTTTGAGGATCTGCAAGCGCAGCACCTCTCCCGGCAGCACCACCGGCTTCAAGGCGTTGGCCAGGCGATTGATGTTGAGCACCCGGATGCCCTGCACTTCCGCCACCTTGGCCAGATTGAAATCATTGGTCACGATCTTGGCGTTGCGCCGCAGCGCGAGGGCCACCAGTTTGGCATCCACCTCGCTGATATTGTCGAAGTCCTCGCGATCGATTTTTACCTCCGCCAGTTGTTCCTGCTGCAGGCGCTTCAGGATATCGAGCCCGCGGCGACCGCGCACCCGGCGCGTGGAATCGGCGCTGTCGGCGATGTGCTGCAGTTCCTGCAACACGAATTCAGGCACCAGCAACACCCCTTCCAGGAACCCGGCTTCGGCGATATCGGCGATCCGCCCGTCGATGATCACACTGGTGTCCAGCACCTTGGGGGCGTTCGAGCGACCACCGCCGCGCCCGACCCAGGGCAGGTTCGGCCACCCCAGTTCGGCGATCTTGATGCCGCCCAAGACCATGCCCACATAGCCGAACAGGCACGACAGCACCACATAAACCGCCACCCGCACGGTGGTGTTTTGCACTTCGGTGAAACCGTAGCCGATCAGTTTGGCGATCGAGAGCCCCACCAGCAAACCAATGGTGCCGCCGAGAATGACCTTGAGCGGGATTCGCTTGAATAGTCGTTCAATAAAAAGCGCTAATAATGCAAAACAAAATCCCGCCAGCAATCCCAACCAGGGCACCCACCAGTAGGCGGCAAAGCTCTCAATCTGGGCGGCGATGAGATAACCGCCGACACTGCAGATCGCGAGCAAGGCCAGTTTAATGATCAGTTTAGCCCAGGCCAAATGCATTCACCTCCTTTCGCCGGATGCCTGAAATACCCCATGGAAGTGGAGATCAGGCGGCTTCAGGGTCGGCCAGGTGGAGGATTTCATCGATCTCCTCCAGCACCGACTCTTCGGAAATGTCTTGGATAATGGAAAGTTCCTTCACCAGCAAGCCGCGGGCCGTATCGAGCATCTTCCGCTCGCCGAACGACAGCTCCTTTTCACCCTTGAGAACGCTCAGGTCCCGCAGCACTTCCGCCAGCTCGAACACCGAGCCGGTCTTGATTTTTTCCATGTATTCCCGGTAGCGCCGATTCCAGGTGGCGCTGCTGACGGAAATCTCCCGACTCCGCAAAATGTCATAAACGTTCGGGATTTCACCAGGCGCGATGAGTGGCCGCAAGCCCACCGACTCCGCATTGCCGACCGGGATCATGATCTTCATATCGTTGTCCAGAATCCGCATGATATAGAAATCCTGCCGACTACCGCCGATCTTTTTGCTTTCAACCGCCTCGATCTTCCCCACCCCTTGGGCTGGGTACACCGCCAAATCACCGGTCTTGAACATTCTGCCCTCCATGCCCGCTTAGGCCTAGCGCTGCGGGTTAACGGCGCACATCGGTCGGGAGTGCCACCGAGTCGGTCCCGAGGGCCGACCCAGGTCCGAGCCTTTCCCGTTCCAGCCTTCCTCGGTCGGGTTCACGCCCGCCGGTTTGGGGAAAGATCTGTTCGCCTAAAGGCCGGGTTTTCGCCCCCGACTTGGCGCAGGCTGTAGGGGAACCTCGGATGCCGCGCCTGAAGACAGCGCTTTTCTTCTGATTCTAGCACGTTAAGCGGATGATGCAAAGCCGGAAAAAATAGCCGGCGAAGCGGGCGTCGGCCTGCTCGGGGCATGAAAAAGGCCGACGCCTCATGGAGAGGCGTCGGCCGGCGAAACAACGACTCAAATGTAGCTGATTACTTGATCAACAGGGGAGCGATGACCAGGGAAATAACCGAAACCAGCTTGATCAGGATGTTCATGGTCGGGCCGGAGGTGTCCTTGAAAGGATCGCCGATGGTGTCGCCGACCACGGCCGCCTTATGGTTGGCCGAACCCTTACCGCCGAAATGCCCCTTTTCAATGTACTTCTTGGCATTGTCCCAGGCCCCACCGGCGTTGGACATGAACAGGGCCATGGTGACCCCGCCCAGGGTCGCGCCCAGCAGCATGCCGCCCAGGGCCTGCGGGCCCAGGATGAAGCCCACGGCCACCGGGGTGATGACGCCCACCAGACCCGGAGGAATCATCTTGCGGATCGCGCCCTTGGTGGCAATGGCCACGCACTTGGCCGGTTCCGGTTTGCCGGTGCCTTCCATGATGCCGGGGATTTCACGGAACTGACGGCGGATTTCTTCCACCATGTCGAACGCGGCATCGCCCACGGCGGTCATGGTCAGAGCGGCCACGATGAACGGAATGATGGAACCGATGAAAGCACCGATGATCACATAGGGATCGGTGATGTTGATCACTTCCAGCTTGGTCGCCTGGCTGAAGGCCACGAACAGCGACAGGGCGGTCAGAGCGGCGGAGCCGATGGCGAAGCCCTTGCCGATGGCGGCCGTGGTGTTGCCCAGGGCATCCAGGTTATCGGTGATTTCCCGGGTTTCCGGACCGAGTCCGGACATCTCGGCAATCCCACCGGCGTTGTCGGCAATCGGGCCATAAGCGTCAACGGTCATGGTGGCGCCAACGGTAGCCAGCATGCCCACCGCCGAGATGCCGATCCCATACACACCAGCCGCCATATAGGCGATGTAGGTGGCGGCACAGATGCCGAGCACCGGCAGGGCGGTGCTTTCCATGCCGATGGCGAGACCGGCAATGACCACCGTGGCCGGGCCGGTTTCAGACTGGGCCGCGATCTTCTGCACCGGACTCATCGAGGTGTAGTACTCGGCCAGAAGACCGATGATGATCCCGCACACCAGGCCGGACACCACGGCGTAGAACACGCCCACCGGCAGTCCCAGGCCTTTATTGATGTAATAGGTGATGCCGACGAAGGCAATCGCCGCCACAAAGGTGGTGTAGCGCAGCGCCGACTGCGGGTTGGTATTGGACAGGGCCTTCATGCTGCCGACGCCGAGCAGCGAAGCCAGCAGGCCGCCCATCACGGTGAGCAGCGGCATGGCCATGTAAGCCAACTGATTGCCGCCGTGCAGATCGGCTTTGCTCATGGTGGAGGCGATGGCGATGGTGGCGATGATCGCGCCGACGTAGGATTCGAAAATATCAGCGCCCATGCCGGCGATGTCGCCCACGTTGTCGCCCACGTTATCGGCGATGACCCCGGGGTTGCGCGGATCGTCTTCGGGGATACCGGCTTCCACCTTGCCCACCAGGTCGGCGCCCACATCGGCCGCCTTGGTGTAGATGCCGCCGCCCATACGAGCGAACAACGCGATGGAGCTGGCGCCCATGGCGAACCCGTTAATGTAATTAGCCGTTGCCGGGTTGCCGCCGTACAGCTTGAAGAAAATGCCAACGCCCAGCAGCCCAAGGCTGGCCACGGCCAGACCCATCACCGAGCCGCCGAAATAGGACACGGTCAAGGCCTTCGACTGGCCCCATTGATTGGCCGCCCAGGCGGTCCGGGAATTGGCGCGGGTGGCCGAACTCATGCCGGTGTAGCCGGCAGCGATGGAGCAGACCGTGCCGGAGAGAAAAGCAATGGCGGTCTGCTGATTGATACCGGTGTAAAGCAGACCGAAAACGATGGCAATGAAGAAAATGAGGACGCTGTATTCGGTCTTCAGGAAGGCCATGGCGCCTTCGTGAATCATTCCTTCAAGTTCCACCATCTGCGGATTGCCATTGGGCTGCTTCTTGACCCATCCGTAGATCAGAAACGCAAATACGAATCCGACCACACCGAGATACGGTGCATATTGTACGTATTCCAACATCGCTTAAAACCTCCTAAACTTTGTGCAAAAATTAACGTGAGATCGCAAAAAAAACCTATGCCTGAGCATCCTTTACCGTGCCGCCGGGACCTTCCTGGAACGGCTGCCAACGGCTGTTGAACCGATTCATCGCCGCCTCCAGACCTCCGGTCAGAACCGCTTCCGCCGCAGTGGCGGCGCGCTCGATGGTCGCCTGGTAAAGCTCCAACTCATCGGCATAAGGCGGCTCCAGAACATACTCCTCGATGGGCTCGGAGTGCCTGGGGCGGCCGATCCCAACCTTGATCCTGGCGAAGGCTTCAGTCGCCGTGTGTTCAATGATCGACTGCACCCCGCGATGGCCGCCGGCGCTGCCTCGAGCCATCAGCCGGAGGCGCCCGACCGCAAGGTCCAGATCGTCATGAACCACCAGGATTTGGTTGGAGCTGAGTTGAAACTGGCGCATCATCTCGTCGATTGCGATTCCGCTGCGATTCATAAAAGTTAACGGCTTGACCAAAACCGGTCCCGATCCGGGCAGCTTTTCCCGGGTGTAAACAAAACTCGCATGAGTCGGCCGCCAGCAAACCCGCCGGCGGCGGGCCAGTTCGTCCACCACCTGGAAGCCTGCATTGTGGCGGGTGCCGGCGTACTGCTCGCCCGGGTTGCCCAATCCCACCACCACCAAAATCTTCGGCGCCAAAACACGGTCCGGACCCATCGCTGCTGCCTGGGCTGGGATGCCCACCTCCGCCACCTACCGTCCTTCCGCCGTCACCTCCTCTCCTTCCGTAATGGTTTCCTCTTCCTTGGAAACTGCGGCCGCTGCCGCGGGCGCGCCTACCGTAACCAGGGTATAATGATCTTCGTCGATCACTTCCGCCTTGATCCGCGCTTTGATATCGGCCACGTGCAGGGAATCACCGACGTTGAGGGCGCTGATGTCGACATCGATCCGATCCGGAATGTCCCCGGGCAGACAGCGCACCGAGATGGCGTGACGGATCTGATTGACCATGCCGCCTTCAGCGATCCCCGCCGCAATGCCCTTGAGCAGGATCGGCACTTCCACCACGATCGGTTGCGCCATGTCCACTTCCAGGAAATCCACATGCAGGATGGCGTGGTTGCACGGATCGAGTTGCAGGTCGCGCACCATCACATGCTTCACCTCGGTGGCATCGACACCCTCCAGGCTCAAGGGAATGACCCTGGCTTCCAAGCCGATTTCCTGGAGCAGTTTTTGGAACTGTTTGCGGCCGACACTCAGCGCCACCGGTTCCTTTTTACAGCCATAACAGATCGCGGGAACGCGCTCCTGCTGCCGCAGTCTGCGGGCAGCCCCCTTGCCGGATTGAGTTCTGGTCTGAGCGACCAATTGGATGTCCATTGCTATCAAGCCTCCAGTGATGATTTGCCGACGCGCCGGCACTCCGGTTGAGCGTCGATGTCAGTGCAGGTAATGGTTGAGAGGTTCATCCAGATGCAGCTTCCGAATCACATCGGCCAGAATCGGAGCGATGCTCACCACTCGGATTTTGGGATGGCGCGCGGTTGCGGCGGTCAGGGGAATGGTATCGGTCACGGTCAGGCTGCGGATCGGGGCGCGTTGCAGACGCTCTCCGGCGCCTTGGCTCAGTACCGGGTGCACGCAATAGGCATTGATCTCGGCGGCACCGACTGCGGCGGCGGCGCGCGCCGAACGTTCCAGCGTGCGGGCGCTGTCGACCATGTCGTCAACAATGATGACCGGGCGCCCGGCGACGTTGCCGACCACGTGCAGGGTGTCATCGTCACTGGCCTTGCGAAAGTCCAGGATGGCCAGATCCAGGTTGAGCGCTTCGGCGAAGGTCCGGGCTCGGGCCACCCCTGCGGAATCCGGAGCCAGCACCACTTCGCGGCCGGCGAGCCGCGGTTTCAGGTCATCCACGAACACGGTCAGCACCGCAATGTCGTCGACCGGAATATCGAAAAACCCCTGAACCTGCCGCGCGTGCAAGTCCATCGCCACAAAGCGCTGGACCCCGGCGCGGCACAACAGATCAGCCACCATGCGGGCGGCGATCGGAGTGCGCGGGCGGTCCTTCTGATCCTGGCGGGCGTAGCCGTAGTAGGGCATCACGGCATTGATTCGCTGGGCCGAAGCGCGCTTGATCGCGTCGATCATGATCAACAATTCCACCAGGTGATCGTTGACGGGCCGGCAGGCCGACTGGATGATGTACACATCTTTGCCGCGAACATTGTCCTGAAGCTCGATTCGAACCTCGCCATCGGCAAACCGGCCGATCCGAGCATGGCCCATGGCCGTTCCCAGAGTGCGGCAGACCTCGGTGGCCAGCGGCAAATTCGAACTCCCGCAAAAGATCTTCAGGGTGTCCCCCATCTGGCGCCCGCTTGGTTCTTTTGGGATGCTGAAGTTCTTTGCCGGTCTCAGCCGATACTTTCAGCCGTCAGGCCGTGGCTGGGGTGGGAGGATTCGAACCTCCGTATGCGGGTGCCAAAGACCCGTGCCTTACCACTTGGCGACACCCCATCATCTCCATTACCGACCCACGCCTGTGCTTGGGCTCGCCAGAACTTCCGTAACCCCGACCCAGCATTCCGGCCACTCGTTGTCGGCCTCGGACCCGATTGCCCGCGCTTCCGGTAGCGTTCGATACACCGCAAACACGGTCGGCCCGCTACCGCTCATAAGCACCCCGAGTGCCCCACGCCGGTAGAGCCAGGCCTTGATCTGTTTGAGCCGCGGGTGCATCTCCAGAGTGACCGCCTCGAGGTCGTTGACCAGATGCCTCCGGGGCTCCCATGGGTGGGCCAACAGCGTGGCGATTCTAGTGCGAGCACCGCCCCTTGTCAACTTCAATCTGGAATAGACCAGCGCGGTGGCAACGGCCACCGGCGCCTTGATCAGCACCAGGGGGTAGGGAGGCAGGCCATGGATGGGTTCGAGGATTTCGCCGATTCCGGTGGCGAGCGCCGGGCACCGTCGGAGGAAAAACGGCACGTCCGCACCCAGTTGCACGGCCAGCCGGGCCAGGTCCGGGAGCGACAGCGGCGGTTCAGCGAGGCGGTTGAGCAGCAGCAACACAGCGGCGGCATCGGCGCTGCCTCCGCCGAGACCGGCCGCCACCGGAATGCGCTTGGTGAGTTCCAGCCGGACCCCGCCCAGGTCCGGTCTGGCCCCGAGGAAGATCTCCGCCGCCCGCCAGGCCAGATTGTTCCGATCCAGCGGCACTCCGCCGCCGTCCCCGCCCAATTCGATGCCGCGCTCCCGGCGTGCCGCCGTCACCCGGTCGTGGATGCCGATCGGCAGCATCAGGGAGGACACATTGTGGTAGCCGTCCGGGCGGCGGTTCAAGACCTCCAGCCAAAAATTGATCTTGGCCGGAACCTCCAGCAGCAGCGACGCATCGCTACTGGAGTTCTGCCTGGTCGTCACCTGGGACTCTTCTGAATGTAACGCATTCTCAAATCGTAGAGCACCGTTTGCAGCAACTGATCTTCGTCCCGGTCCAGATTGCCCTTGGTCTTTTCATCAAGCATGCCGAGGGTATCGATGATCTGCTTGGCCATGGGCAAATCGGAGCGGGTCTGATTGCTGGAAGGCTCCGGGACCTCGCCGAGATGCACCAGGGCCGAAGAACTCAAGGAAAACACGAAAGTCGAAAAAGTCACCTGGGGCAGCGGGATCGATTTCCGCTGGTCGCGCTCGCCCCGCTGCTCCTTCGGCTTGGCCTCGGGTTCTGGTGGCGCTTCCGGTGGCGGCTCTGGAGGCGGCGGAGCAGTGCCGGTCGGCTCCTCGGGACGATCCAGATCATCCAACGAAACCTTGCGGCGGTCCTTGACCACGAATCCTTGTTTGTCCTTCTCGTCCATCACTCACTTCACCTCTGCTTGATTCCCGGGCTCGCTAAAATTCCAAGGCCTGCACCACGTTGACGTTATCCAGCGCGAGCAGTTTCTGGGCCACCTCATCCGGCACCGGAGTATCGGTTTTCAGGAAGATGATGTTCTCCCCGCGCTCCAGCACCTGACCCACGTCCATCATGGAAATGTTGATATGGTGCTGACCCAGGCAAGTGCCGATGGCGCCGATGGTGCCGGGAGTATCGATATTGTAGATCAAGAGCAGATGCCCTTCCATCGGGGCTTCGGTGCGAAAATCGTTGATCCGCACCAGGCGCACGTCCTTTTTCCCGAAGATGGTCCCGGCCACCAGGTTCTGCTGCTGCGGGGTCTTCATCTGCACCACCACCAGGTTGGTGAAATCCTCCGCTTCCTTACGTTTCGATTCGATCACCTTGATGTTGCGATCCTTGGCCAGGATCGGGGCGTTGACGAAATTGACATCGGGGCCCAGGATCGGGGTCAGCAGCCCCTTCAGGATCGAGATGGTGAGCGGGCCGGTTTCCATGGTCGAAACTTCACCGACATAATCGATGGCGACTTCCTGGATGGCACCGCGCGTGATTTGGGTGAGCACGCTGCCGAGGCGTTCCGCGAGATGCAGGTAGGGGCTCATGGTGGCCCAGAGTTCGCCGTCGATGGCCGGGGCGTTGACGGCATTGCGGATGGTGCCGTTGATCAGGTAATCGATCACCTGATCGGCCACCGCGACCGCCACGTTTTCCTGCGCTTCCGCGGTGGACGCTCCGAGATGCGGGGTCACCACCACCTGGTCCAGTTCCAGCAGCGGGTTACCGACCGGTGGTTCCTTGGTGAACACATCGAGCGCCGCACCGGCCACCACGCCGGAACGAATGGCTTCGGCCAGGGCCACTTCGTTGACGATCCCGCCGCGGGCGCAATTGAGGATGATCACCCCTTTTTTCACCTTTTGCAGCGCTTCGGCGTTGATCAGATCGCGGGTTTCCTGGGTGATCGGCGTATGCACCGTGATGTAGTCGGCCCGGCGCAGCAATTCTTCGAAAGTGACCGCCTCGATCCCCATCTTATCGATCACATCGGCATTGATGTAAGGATCATAGGCGATCACGTTCATCTTCAACCCCTTGGCCCGATCGGCCACCACCCGGCCGATCCGCCCGATCCCGATAATCCCCAGCACCTTATTGAACAGTTCCTTGCCGCGAAACAGCTTCTTTTCCCACTTGCCGGCCTTGAGCGAGGCGGTGGCCTGGGGAATCTTGCGGCTGGCGGCAAACATCATGGCGATGGTGTGTTCGGCCGTGGTGATGACGTTGCCTTCCGGGGTGTTCATCACCACAATCCCGCGCTTGCTGGCGGCGGGGATGTCCACGTTGTCCAGGCCGATCCCGGCGCGCGCGATGACCTTGAGACGGTCGGCGGCTTCGATAATATCCGCCGTTGCCTTGGTTGCGCTACGAATCACCAGGGCATCGTATTCCTTGATGATTTGCCTGAGTTCCTCATGGGTGAGGCTGGTGTTCACCTCCACCTCGAACTCCGGCACCGCCTGGAGTTTTTCGATCCCAGAATCCGAAAGATTGTCGCTGACCAATACCTTCATGATCGCTTCCCCCACCCCTCCGGTTAGTGGCCTAAGATCCGACCCTATAACACCTGTTTGTGCGGCATTGCCATTGCTGGGAGGATCTGTAGCACCGTGATGGTCAAAGCGTCAAGTGGGCAGGTGGAAACCTGGATACTCCACCCGAGGCTGGACTCGGTAAGGAATAGGGACAAGGCGTCACCCCGGTGTAGGTCAGGTTGCGACCAACGGGAGCTACCTGACAATCTTGACTTCCGCCGGAATTATTCCCACACCCTCCGGGGTGACGGAGGACGGGAACTGCGCCGCATCTCTTCAGTCTTCTTCAGACGCAGGCGATCTTCCAGGTCCTTCACGGCTTCATCGATTTCTTCCTGGCGGCTATCCTGGGCCGGCAGCAGGCCCTTGGCTTTGGTGAAATGAAAGAGGGCCAGCTTGAGGTCACTGGGGTCGTAGAACTTGCCCAGATAATAATGGGCCGGTCCCAGTTGATTCAATTTGCCGTAGATCACGCCGATCTGGTAGTTGAAATCCGCCAGCACATCGGCCAGGTGCTGGACCTTTTGCAGTTGCCGCAGGGCTTCACGGTAGTCGCCCTGGTCCTGCAGCACCAGGGCTAGCCGGTAATGCGCGCTGGAGCAATCGGGATTCAGCAAGATCGCCGAGTTGAGCGTGTGTTCCGCGGCCTTGAGGTCCCCCAGGTAGTATTGAGCAAGTCCCAGACTGCTCAGCACCAGGGCGCTGTCCGGCCGAATGGCGACGGCCTTTTTCAAGCAGTCGTAGGCGTTCGGGTATTGACCCTGGCGCAGGGCCAACCGCCCCAGACCGTACCAGGCGGCGCCCTCCTTGCCGGGCTGCTGAAACCAGGTTTGCAGTTCCCGTTCGGCTTCTTGCGGCTCCACATAGTGGCCAAGAATCGCCGCGTGCATCAGTTGGAAGTCCCCGGTGGGGGACCAAGAAGCCTTCCGACCGGGTTGCTTCTGTTGCTCATCCACCAGACCCTGCAGGTAAATGATCCGCTCGCCGAGGCCGGGGTGGGTGAGCAGGTAGGAGGGAACTTTCGGGCTGGTACTCCAGCTCTTTTGCTTCATTTTCCGCATGACGCTGACCATCGCTTGCGGATTGTAGCCGGCGGTGCACAGATAGCGAAAACCGATGCGGTCGGCTTCTTCTTCGTTTTCCCGGCTGTATTGCAATTGCAGGGTCTTGGAGCCGGCCTGGACCCCGAGCGCCAGGGCCTGAGTCGTGGCCGGGGGAAGCCCCAGAAACACCGCCGCCAGGGTGCCCGCGATGGTGGCGATGCTCAGGTTGCGCGATTTCTCCATCTGTCGTTCCAGGTGCTGCGCCTGGGAATGGGCCAGTTCGTGGCTGATGATGCCGGCCAGTTCATCCTCGGAATCCATCAGGGCGATGAGGCCTCGAAACAAAAACACGGCGCCGCCGGGAATGGTGAAAGCGTTGGTGGTGGGATTGTCGATCACGTAAAACCGATAATCGTACTGAGTCGGTCCGAGTTGGCCGGCAACCCGTTTGCCCACCGATTCCACATAGGTGATGAGGTCTTCATCGCCCGCCATGGGGAAATATTCCTGAATCAGCTTCAGGTACTTACGGCCCAGTTCCTTTTCCTGGCTGAGGGTCATGGCCGAGCCCGGCGCCGGCGCCCACAGCGCGAGCGCGAGCAGCAGCCCAACCAGGGCCGGGACCAGGCCAAGTATCCTGTTGCGGTCCCGCGCCGCGCGCGGGCCCTTCAACACAGACCTGCCGTTATCCTCGTTGAGGATGAAATCCTTCACTTGTTGTGAGCTCTTTCCCGGGAGCGCGGGCATCTTGCCCGCCTTCGACAATGAAAAACTCATCCCAAACCGTTATTCCTCTTGGAATTGGCGCAGTTCAGGATACGGCCTGCACCGATTCCGGATCGATCCGTTCGGCATCGGCCCAAAGGCTTTCGAGATCGTAAAGCTCCCGGATCGGCCGGTAAAAAATGTGCACGATCACATCGCCGTAATCCATCAGGATCCAGTGCCCCTCCTGCTGCCCCTCGATGTGCAGCGGGCGGAATCCGGCTTCCAGCATGCGGCGCTCCACCTGTTCGGCGATGGCCTGAACCTGGCGGCTGGATCTGCCGCTGCCGATCACGAAATAATCGGTGAATGAAGTATGCCTGGCCAGATCCAGAATGAGCACGTCTTCGGCTTGCCGATCGGCGGCTTCCCGGGAACAGACAAGGACCTTGGTCAAGGTGTCCTGGGTGTGATCAACCCGCTTCGTTGTCATGGAATCAAACGGCTCCTTTGCGATTGCGCAGATGATTGCCGGGGTTACGATAAAGCCCGGCGGCTTCAATATAGCCCAAAATCGGTTCGGGGACCAGGTAACGGATCGATTTCCCGCCCGCCACAAGATTGCGGATCGCCGACGAGGAAATATCGAGAAAGGTGCTTCGCAGCACCATCACCGGCCGCAGATCGGGATGGGTGAAGCGGTCCTGTTCCTCGTTCCAAAGGTAACGGGGTGAGACGTAGCGGGTCAAGTGCTCGCCAATCGCCTGGCGAGCGCAACCGGGCCTGGGGAAGATGGTCAGGGTGGCCAGTTCAAAGAGTTCACGGAAATGCCACCAGCCATGGATCTCGAGAAAGGCATCGAGACCGAGCAGAAAATAAAGCTCCACCGGCGCTTCCAGTTCCCTGGCTAGCTGCCTGAGAGTGGTCACGGTGTAGGAGGTGCCGCTCAAGCGGCGTTCCACATCCGAGACCCGAAACCGGGGATGGTCCGCGATCGCCAGTTCCAGCATGCGGTAGCGGCTGGGGTAAGGGGCGAGTTTCAATTCGGTTTTGTGCGGCGGGATCCAGGCCGGGACCAACAGGCACCGCTCCAGCGTGAGCGCTTCCACGGCTTCTTCGGCCAGGCGCAAATGTCCCAGGTGGACCGGGTTGAAGGTCCCGCCCAGGACCCCCACCCGCGTTCGTGGCTGCTGCTCGCTTGCGCTTCTGCTCGGTGCGATCGCCTATCCCTCGGGCCTGCGGTTGCTCCGGCGGGCCGGCGCGGCGCCCTTGGCCCCCCGCGTTCGAACGCCGGATTGCGGTTCAGGTGCGGATCTGACCGTCGCCAATAGCGATGAATTTGGTGGTGGTCAGTTCATTGACTCCCATGGGCCCGAAGGCATGAAGGCGCGAGGTGGAAATGCCGATTTCCGCTCCGAGACCCAACTGGAAGCCGTCGTTGAACCGGGTGGAAGCATTCACCAGCACCAGGGACGATTGCACTTCCTGGAGGAACCGCCGGGCCCGCGGCAGATTGCGGGTGATAATGGCTTCGGTGTGGTCGGAACTGTACCGGGCGATATGAGCGATGGCCTGATCGAGATCGTCGACGATTCGAATCGAGAGGATCAGATCCAGGTATTCGGTGGACCAGTCGGCTTCGACGGCCGGCAGACAATCGGGGAGCACCCGGCAGGTCCGTTCACAGCCGCGCAACTCCACCCCCTTTTCGCGCAAAGCCCGAGCCGCCTTGGGCAGCCAGGAAGCGGCCAGGTCCTGGTGCACCAGCAGCGTTTCCATGGCGTTGCAGACCCCCGGGCGCTGGGCCTTGGCGTTGACGCAGATGGCGGTCGCCATGTCCGGATCGGCTTCATAGTCGACGTAAATGTGGCAAACCCCCTTGTAATGCTTGAGCACCGGCATGCGGGCATGTTCGGCCACAAACCGGATCAGTTCCTCGCCGCCGCGCGGAATCATCACGTCGATATATTGTTCCATTTGCAGCAACTCAAGCACCGCGGCCCGATCGGTGGTCTGGATCAGTTGCACGGCGGTTGCCGGCAGCCCGGCCTGGTCGAGGGCCTGTTGCAGGATTTGGGCGAGGCAACGGTTGGATTGAAAGGCTTCGGAACCGCCGCGCAAAATCACCGCGTTGCCGGCCTTGATGCAGAGCGCGGCGGCGTCCACGGTCACGTTCGGGCGCGATTCGTAGATGATCCCGATGACTCCCAGGGGAATCCGCATGCGGCCGACCTGGAGCCCGTTGGGTCGGGTCCACATACCGTCGATGGCGCCGACCGGATCGGGCAAGGTCGCCACTTCCCTGAGACCCGCCATCATTTCGCCAATCACTTTATCGCTCAGGCGCAGGCGGTCCAGCTTGGGGCCGGAAAGGCCGCCGCGCTCCGCCGCCGCCAGGTCGTGGGCGTTGGCCTCGGCGATCGCCACCCGCCCCGCATCCAGGGCCAGGGCCATGTTTTCCAGGGCCTGCTGCTTGCGGGCGCTGCCGGCTTTATCCAGGTGGCGAGCCGCCGCCCGGGCCGCGCGGCATTGTTCTTCAACCGATTGCCGATGTTCCATGCCGTTCCTCCCTGTCGGGCCGCCGACAGCA
>MNZR01000276.1 GCA_001873705.1 Syntrophobacteraceae bacterium CG2_30_61_12 | reverse complement strand
GCGTCGCGGAAATCATGGCCCGCACCCATTTTGTCGCCACCCGCACCTACCAGCACCTGCCGCTTTACCTGGCCGCCGGCCTGATCTATCTGGCGCTCACCACCCTGGGAGTAAAGGCCCTGCTGATGCTGGAACGCAGGTTCCGCATTCCCGGCTACTCCCGGCAAGGACAATGACCATGACCGCCGCTGTACCGATTTTGAGGGCCGAAGGCATTTCCAAAAACTACGGCAGCAAGGCGATTCTCAAGGAAGTGTCGCTGGCGCTCGATCGCGGCGAGGTGAAAGTGCTGATCGGTCCGTCCGGGGCCGGCAAGAGCACCTTGTTGCAGTGCCTCAATCTGCTGGTGATGCCGGACGCCGGCCGGATCTGGCTGGAAGGCCGGGAAGTCGATCGCTCGCGGCGCAAGGGCCTCTACGGTTACCGCCGGCAGGTGGGGATGATCTTCCAGGATTTCAACCTGTTCGATCATCTGAACGCGCTGGAAAACGTGCGCATCGCGCTGGTTCGAGTGAAGAAAATGGATCGCGATGCGGCCCGCGAACGGGCCATGAACGAACTCGCCAAGGTCGGGCTCCAGGACCACGCCGACAAGTACCCGGCGCAGCTTTCCGGCGGCCAGAAGCAACGCGTTTCCATCGCTCGCGCCCTGGCCATGGACCCCAAGATCATGCTGCTCGACGAACCCACTTCGGCGCTGGACCCGGAACTGATCGGCGAAGTCATGATCGTGATCCGCGACCTGGTGCAGGCCGGCATGACCATGATCATGGCCACCCATCAGATCGGCTTCGCCGCAACACTCGCCGATGAAATGATCTTCATGGAAGACGGCGCCGTGATCGAAGCGGGCCCGCCGGCCAAGCTCATGACCGCCGCCGAATGCGAACGGACCCGCGCGTTCTGTTCGAAAATCGGCGAACTCTACGGCGAGTCGGCCTGAACCCGGAGCAGACTTGGACCAACTTCATGGGTGAATGGTTTTATCTGGAACACGAGATGCTTCCGGCCCTGCTGCGCGGCCTGTGGGTGAGTCTGGGCCTGATCGCGCCGGCGGCCGCGGCCGGCCTGGTGCTGGGCATCGGGGTGGCTTCGGCCCGGGTTTACGGCGCCCGGCCGCTGCGTTCCCTGGCCTCCATCTACACCGTGTTGTTTCGCGGGGTACCGCTGGTGGTGCAACTGTTCATCTGGTATTTCGGGCTGCCCCACGTGGGCGTCTATCTTTCCCCCTACATCGCTTCGGTGGTGGCCTTCAGCCTGTGCAGCGCCGCCTATCATTCGGAATACATCCGCGGCGCATTGCTTTCGATCAAGCGCGGCCAGATGCAGGCGGCCCTGGCCCTGGGGTTCACCCGTTTCCAGGGGATCCGTTCGATCATCCTGCCCCAGGCGCTGCGCCGAGCGCTGCCCGGCTGCGGCAATGAAATCATCTACCTGATCAAGTATTCCTCGCTGGCCTACATGGTCACCTGTATCGAACTGACCGGTGAAGCCAAGATCCTGGCCTCGCATTCGTTCAAGTACACCGAAGTGTTTCTGGTGGTGGGAGTGCTCTATCTGGCCATGGTTTCGATCGCCGGCCGGGTGCTGGGCGCCGTTGAAGCCCGCCTGAGCCTACCCGGGTTCGAACGCCACCGCCTCTAGCTCGACCACACCGGACGATAGGCGCCCCGGCCGCCCCCGGCGGCAGGCAGCCGGCAGCCGGGGATCGACCGGTCGAAACCGAAGCGAAGAAAGATCGCAATGTCCCTGAACCGCACCCATTATCGCCCAATCGATGCCGGCGTGCTGGCGGAAATCCGCGCCGCGGTGGGAGACGCCGCGGTGCTGACCGATCCTGAACGGCTCGCTCCGTTCGCCCGTGATGCCTCCGAACTGGCGGCGGTGCCCGAGCTGGTGGTGGCGGCCACCAGCACCGAACAGGTGGAGCGGCTTTTAGCCCTGGCCGATCGGCGCCGCTTCCCGGTGACCCCGCGCGGCCAGGGTACCGGGCTGGCCGGGGGCGCCGTGGCCGGCTGCGGCGGCGTGGTGCTGTCGCTGGCCGGAATGAACCGGATCCTGGCGATCGATTGCGCCAATCTGGTGGCGGTGGTGGAACCCGGGGTGATCAACGGCGCTCTGAAAGCCGCCGCCCGGGCCAAGGGCCTGTTCTATCCGCCCGATCCGGCCAGCTTCGATACCTGTTCTCTCGGCGGCAACGCAGCCACCAACGCGGGCGGTCCGGCCTGCGTCAAGTACGGCACCACCCGCGACTACGTGCTCGGGCTCGAGGCGGTGCTCGCCAACGGCCGCCGCATCCGCGCCGGGGGGGCCACCCGCAAGGGCGTGGTGGGCTACGATCTGGCTCACCTGCTGGTGGGTTCGGAAGGCACCCTGGGGGTCATCACCCGGCTGATTCTGAAACTCATTCCCCATCCGCCCGCGGTCACCACCCTGGTCGCCCTGTTCCCCCGGATGCCGGACGCCATGCGGGCGGTGAGCGCCATTCTCGGCCGCGGTCTGATGCCGAGCGCCATCGAATTTCTCGACGACCACTGCCTGTCCCTGGTCGGGGACCTGCTCCCCTTTCGCGGCGTCGCCCGGGCGGGAGCGCTGCTGCTGGCCGAAGCCGATGGCCCGGCGACCGTCATTCAGCAGCAGATTGAAGCGATGGGCGAAATCTGCCTGGAAAACGCAGCCGATGACGTGCTGCTGGCGCCCGATTCGGAAAAGCGCGCGCGCCTCTGGGACGTGCGTAAACAGGTGTCGCTGCGGATCGAGGAACAAAACCCGGTCTACATCCCGGAAGATGTGGTGGTGCCGGTGGCCGGGATCGCCGAATTCGTCGGCCGCATCCCTGAATTCGAACGACGTTTTGAGATCGCTATTTACGCCTTCGGCCATGCCGGCGACGGCAATATCCATCTCAACCTGACCGCCCGCAGCGAATCCGACCGCCCCCGGGTGGAAGCGGCCATCGGCGAACTGCTCCGACTGGTGCTCGCGATGGGCGGCACCATTTCCGGAGAACACGGAATCGGCGCCGTGAAACGCGAAGTGTTTCATCCTGATCATGACCACCATTTTCGTGGTCTTGAACCTCGGAACTCCTGACCTCGCGGATTTTGCCATGTTACCAATTCGTAGATCAGACGTAATTCCGTCCCTGGAAAAACCGTTTCAGTTGCATTGAGCTCGTCACACAAGTGGAGCATCGTTTCTCCACTGCTTCGGTTTGCCAATTGATGCAATCGCACAGTTAGAACTCCGGCTTCATAATTCGGGATAATATCCGCATCACTTTTGCAAATTGCACGAAGCAGACTTCGGGCTTCATCCTTGTGGTTCATCTTTTCCCGAACGATATTCACCATGCTCGTTTCGGCCCGATAGGCGATCATCTTGATTGTATCGATCAGATACTTGCTTTGAACGCTAAGCCGTCGAAATCGATCCTTTTCCGGAAACTCCCCAAACTGGATATGCTTCTTTGTCTTTTTACGTTCAGCTTTTAGTCGTTCCACATCCTTTTCCAGTGAACCAATCTCTTCCTGCAAGTCTGCTTTCTTCTGAAGGTATTCTTCCACGTTTTGGGGAGCTATTTCCCCTTCCAGTATAAAAGCTACAAATTCCTTGCCTTTTCTCGTCAATTTGCCCGCCAGTTTCCGTACCGCCGAATCGATTGTCCGATAGACAGGATTCACCACCTCCACGGTATCAGAAATCTCCTCCGTCGAATACTCAACCAAACGGTCAAGGTTGTAATGCTCGATGGTTTCCTTGGGGATATATACCGGTTAAAGGTTTTCCATGAGTTGTCGGCAAGGGCCCGGACCGTCACTGGATGGCGGCGTTCGGCAGGCATACCACGCCGGTGGAGGTGCGGCCGTCGACCTTCAGCGTGAGCGGTTGCGGCAGCCGGACGTGGGTGATGAACTGGAGTTCTTCGGCCGCTTCCAGGGCCGTAAGCCGGGCCCAGTCGATGCGGCCGCGGTCGGTTTCGGTCACCATCAGGTAGCTGATCCCAAGACCGGTGATATTTTGGAAAAAGTGGGACCCCTGGCTGACATCCGCATGCAGTTTGGGATGGCTGGTTTCGACGATCGCTCCGACCCCCGAGATGTCGTGCCATTTGGTGGGAATGCCGAGCCAGCGATCGAAGGAACCCCAGCGGCCGGGTCCGATCAGCAGGTATTTGCGCGCGGCTTCCGTGAGCCGGCCGTTGCAGCGGGAGATTTCGGCGGCGATTTCCGGCGTGCGCGCCGGATCGAAGGTATCGGGGCGAACGTAGAGGATGTCGGCGATGTCCCTGGCCGCAGTGTTGCCCAGGGCCTTTTCCGATAGAACCAGGGCACGTTCCCGGTCTTCGGCGGTGATGGTGACCGCCAGCAGTTCTTCCCGGGCGCTCATGGGCCGGATCTGAAGCAGGGCGAATTGCGGTCGCTCGCCACCGGTGCCCGACAGGTTGACGGAAAATTCCATTTCCACCGGGCAGCCCATGGCTTCCCGGCCGATCACCAGCAAATCG
Organism: Syntrophobacteraceae bacterium CG2_30_61_12; assembly: GCA_001873705.1. Lineage (GTDB taxonomy): Bacteria > Desulfobacterota > Syntrophobacteria > Syntrophobacterales > DSM-9756 > CG2-30-61-12. Next base: position 10,499 of record MNZR01000276.1, on the reverse strand, counting down.
CTCAAGATATCGGCCAGGGGAAAGACCCGGTATTTCAGCACCGAAGCGAAGGTCAGTACCGGAAACCCCGAGGCCGTGGCCGAATCCCGAATCCGCTGTTCCTCAGAAACATAGGTGCCGGCCAGCAGGCGTACCGGCGGTTCATCGCGGGCTTCGGCGAGGTCGCGTTTAACGAGCGTGGCGTCGTCATCGACCCCTAGCCGGCAGACCGGTTCGCCGACGCGCAGCGCATAGAACTCGCGTTGCGAGTGATTGAGGATATCGGTCACGGTGGCGTTTTGCGGCAGCAGTTCCGGATAGCTCGGGGAAAACCTGAGCGCCCGCCCGCCCGCCATCACCGCCTTGCCCAGCCCGAGCGCGATGGTGGCGATGCCTTCCTCGGGCTTCATCGGGCCGAACGGGTAGTAGTTGTAGGACTGGGCCACGCCGGAGAGATCCGGATAGAAGCAGTTGCCGTGCCGGCACCCGACCAGGTGCTGGATGATCACCGCCATCTTTTCCCCGTCGCCGCGGTGCCCGACCCGGCGGGCGAAGGCCTTGGGCCCCCGAAAATAGGTGGAAGCATAAACCAGCTTGACCGCTTCCACCAGTTGCCGCACCCGGCAGTCCAGGTCCGGATCGTCGTTGGCCAGCATGTAAGTCTGATAGAGCCCGGCGTAGGCGCGGAACTGGGCGTCTTCCAGCAGACTCGAGGAGCGCACCGCCAGCGGACAGCGGACCTGGGCGAGATAGGCTCGGAACTGCTCGATCAGCTCGGCGGGCATGGCGGCGGCCACGAACCGTTCGGCCACGGCCTCGTCGGAATGGTCTTCGCGCGCCCATTTTTCCAGCCGATTTTCGGTAACCAAGGTTTCGAAGGCGGTGGTGGTGAGCACCAGGGTCTTGGGGATGAAAAAATCCACTTCCGGATACTTTTCCCGCAACAGGGGCCGACGCGTCAGCCAGGCCGAAAGAAAAGCCAGACCCCTGGCTTTGCCGCCCAAGGAACCGGTACCGATCTTCAGGAATTCCGCGTCCAGATCGAACGCGCGCCGATCGAAGTTGCCCACGACCCCCTTCTGCCGGGCCATCCGGCGCTGGTGGATGGCCCCCACCAGGTAATCCCGGTGACCGGCCAGGCTGGAAAAATCATCGTCCCGCACCGGCCGTACCGTTGCCGCCAGTTCGATTTCCGAACGCGCGAACAGCCAGCGCGAAAAATCGTTGTTGCGGCAGTGGTGTGCAAAGCAAGCATCGGATATTTCCGCGATCCTTTGTTCCAGCTCGCGCAGGTTGGAAGCCCGCGCAACTTCCTCGCCTTCCGGGGAACGGAACACAAAATCCCCGAAACCCAAATGATTGGTCAAAAAGGCGCGCACTTCACCAAGCAGTTCGGGCGAATTCTTATCGATGAAAACCGCGGGAATGGCCGCCGCCTTTGCACGGTTCTCCGGTTCGGCACTGACGAGAAGCAACGGGATGTCGAACCGCCGCCGCTTGATGGCGGTGAGCAGTCGGATCCCGGCTTCCGGGTCGAGGCGCCGCTGGCGGGGGAACCGGACATCGGAAATGACCCCGAGGATATTGGCCTCGAAGCGCTCGAGCAGGGCTTCCGCACTCTCGTGGGAATCCGCGGTCAGGATCTTGGGGCGCGCGCGCATGGCCAGCAGCCGATGCTCCTGGTTGAGGCCTTCATCCATCACCGCCTGGGCCTGAAGCACCAGTTCCCGGTAGAGAATGGGCAGCAGCGCCGACCGGTATTCCGGATTGTCTTCGATGGTGACGATCACCCGCACCCCGGCCAGGCGGGTGTCGTGATCCGCGTTGCGCCGATCTTCGATCGATTTGATCACCGCCAGCAGCAACTCGGTGTTGCCGCGCCAGACGAAGTTGGTCACCCCGGCGGGCAGCGCCACGCCCTCCGCCGATTCGACTTCCGCCGCGGCACCGTGGCAGAAAATCACCACCGGCCGATCGGGCACCTCGCGCCTGAGATTCGCCGCCATCGCGCAGGCTCGAAGCCCGACCGTGCGGCTCATGATGATGATCAGATCAAACGATTTGCGATCGAGCAGCTCAAGCGCTTCCGCTTCGGTGGCCACCCAGTTGAGCCGCGGCGGCCGGCTCAGATTGAGACCCCGGTATTCGGTGATGATAGCTTCACTCAGCCGCCCGTCTTCTTCCATCACCCAGGCGTCGTAGGGCGAGGAGATGAGCAGCACTTCCCGCACCTTCCAGGGCATCAGTTCCAAAAACACCTTGAAGCGCGCATCGAACTGCTGCCAGCGTCCGTCTCGATCAGGACCCATCGGCTCCCCCCCCCGTTGCGCCCGGCCGGATCAGTGGGCCGGGACCGGCCACCCCCGCATGAGCGCGTGGAAGGCACCGATCAGCAGCAAATTGATCAGGGCGGTCAGGAAAAACCCGCCGCTAAAGCCGATCCGTTCGATGACCCCGCCCATCAGCGCGGAACTGAGCATCATGCCCAGGTAGATGCAGGTATTGTAGCCGCCCATGGCCAGGCCTCGCGATCGCTGCGGCACCACCTCGGCGATCAGGGCCCCCACCGAGGTAAAAGCCAGCCCCATGCTGATCCCGAGCGCCGCGGCGAAAGCCAGGAACAGGACCAGATTGGAAGCGATCCCCAGACCCGCCATGGAACCGGCAAAGCCCAGCAGTCCGATCACCACCGGATGAGCCCGATTGCCGACCCGATCGCTGAGATGCCCGAAGGGAATTCTCGATAGCGCGTTGCTCACCCCCTGGACCGCGAACACCAGCCCGATCTCGCCGATCGCCAGATGCCGGTCGTGGGCATGAAGCGGCATGAAACTGATGAACATGCCGAGGCCGAAGCAGCCGCCCAAAGTGGCCAACCAGCAGCCGAGCAGCGGCCGGTTATGGAGCAGTTCACCGAGGCCGGCCAGGACCGTTTGGGGATTGGTGACGGCCGCATTGCGGCGTTCGGGGAGAAACAGGAGCAGGACCCAGAAGGTGACGAAGATGACCGTGCCGGAGATCAAGAAAGCCGCCTGGAAGCCCCACCGCTGCGCCACCAGGCCGCCCACCGCCGGCCCGACGCTCATGGAGGTGTAGAGGGCCGTGGTGTACCAGCCGTAGGCCCGGCCCAGATGGGTCACGGGAGCAATGTCCGCCACCAGCGACATCATGGTGGGACCAAAGGCGGCAAGCCCCGTTCCGAAGGCCAGGTAAACCAGCATCAACTGCAGCGGCGTGCGGCTCCAGCAGAGCAGAAAGGAAGTGGCGGAAAGCACCAGCACGCCCGCCGCCGCCAGCCGTTTGCGCCCCACTCGATCGGAAACGAAGCCGAGCGGCAGCGACAACAACCCGGCCATCAGCATGAACGCGGAATTGATGATCCCCACCTGAACGGTGGAGGCGCCGACCGATCGGGCGTACAGCGGCACCACCGGGAGCCGCATGTGGGAGCCCAAATAGCCGCAGAAAGCGATGGCACAGGTGAGCAGCAACAAGACCCCAAAGGACGACTCTCCGGCTTTCTCTTCCACTTTCAAGACCCATCCGCCTCCCGTCACCGGTTCCAATAGCCCGCTACCGCCGCCGGCCCCAGTCGCCGCGCCGTGCTGAAAACCCCCGCCATTGAAGCGCAAAGGCATCGGCGGTGCAAAGGGTTTTTGCCTGATCCCCCGCGCCGCTATCCATCAAGATTTGGTGTTATTGGTAGGAGGTCAGCGCACAATCGGCATTTCCCAGAAGGTGGTGCCGATCCCGTCGTCTTCCATGCCGCGCCTGCCGAATGGGCCGCCCCCGCCCTCCCGAGCGCTGCCCTGATAGGTAAACACCATCAGGACCGTATGCTCCGGCACCGTCAGGACCCGGCTGAAAGCCAGCGGATCGTCCGGGGTCCAGAAACCGATGGAGCACAGCCCGTAGCCGGCCAGAACATTGCGCTCGGCATCCGCCACCACCAGACTCAGATTGAACCTGGGCACCACATTGAAATTCATCTTGATGGCGTCCTGAAACACCACTTCGCCGGCGATCCGCAACTGCTGCCCGCTGCGCTGATAGTGGTAATGCACGGTGAGGTCGCGGGTCTGGTAGGTGCCGCTCCGCTCCCCCTCACCGTTATTGGCGATCCCATAGCCGTCCTGAATCCGAGATCCCTGATAGCCGACCAGAACGCTCTCACAACCCACCGCGCTCAGGGCGATAAGAACCAACCCAATCGCCCAGCGAAATTCGTCAGCTTTCCGCCTTCCCCATTCAAGTCTTGTATCCATCGGTCGCCTCCAGCGTTAAGGTCCCTTAGGATTTGGACAAGATTGGCAGAATTGACAGGTGAGAAAAACCACGGGTCTTGTCAGGTGGTTCACACATTGCACCGCGCGGGCCGGCACTCGGGCCGGCACCGCCTGGTTTTCCACGACGCACTTTCAGGGCGCAGCCGATGACCTTTTCGGTCAAAGCGGCATGCTCCATTGGGTCCCCCTCCCCCACGCTTTGCTCGCCCAACAATCCTGTCAATCCTGTCAAAAAATGCTTTCCCCCGCCGGCAATATTAACAAGATCGACAGGATTCTTCTTGTTTTTTCCAGAAAAATCAATTCATCTATTGCCTGTCCAATCCGAGGAGCCTCATATCATGCTTATGGTCACCAGCCGCATCGCCATTCCCGAAAAGGAACTCGAAGAACGCTTCATCCACGCGTCCGGCCCGGGCGGTCAGCACGTGAACAAGGTCGCGACCGCGGTGCAGTTACGCTTCAACGTTGCGCAATCGCCCTCGCTGCCGGACGAAGTGCGCCGCCGGTTGTTGAAACTGGCGGCCGGAAGGATCAACGCGGACGGGGTCCTGCTCATCGAAGCGAGCCGGTTCCGCAGCCAGGACCAGAATCGGGAAGCAGCGCGCAAGCGCCTGCTGGAACTGCTCCGCAAGGTGGCCAAAAGACCGAAACGGCGCATTCCGACGCAGCCGAGCGCGGCCTCCGAACAGCGCCGTCTGGCCACAAAACAACAGCGCGCCGCCCTGAAAAAGCAGCGGCGCGGCAATCCCCGACTCGATGACTGACCTCACTCCCCAGGCCAGCTATACCGGTTATGGGTAAAAAGTTTCATTGCGTATGCGCTCTTTCCCGGGAACGCGGGCATCTTGCCCGCTTTTGAAAATGAAGCATCTGATCCAAAACCAGTATAAAATCGGATCTATCCCCCTCAAAGGATCATTCAAGGGGACCATTACGACAGATCGGATGCGGATGGCAAAGAGCGCTCACTCAACCTGGCAGCGCACCCTGCGGATCATGTTTGTGGCCCAACTGATCACGGCCGTCGGTTTTTCCGTGATGTTCCCGTTCCTGCCGCTCTATGTCAAGGACCTGGGGAGTTCCACCGGGCTCAGCCTCGATCTTCTGGCCGGCCTGGTTTTTTCCAGCCAGGCCTTCACCATGATGTTGGCGTCTCCGGTCTGGGGCACCCTGGCCGACCGCTATGGTCGTAAACTCATGGTGGAACGGGCCATGTTCGGCGGCGCCCTGGTGCTGCTGGCGATGGCTTTTGTGCGTACGGCGGAAGAACTGGTGCTGCTGCGCGCCCTGCAGGGCCTGGTCACCGGCACCATCGGCGCGGCCAACGCCCTGGTGGCGGCAACGGTGCCGCGCGAGCGCACCGGCTACGCCATGGGACTCCTGCAGGTGGCTCTGGGCGCGGGGGTGGCCCTGGGGCCCCTGTTGGGCGGGGTGGTGGCCGATCGTTACGGCTACCGCACGGCCTTCTATTTGACTTCGGTGCTGCTGCTGGTGGCCGGCTTCATGGTGTTGTTCGGGGTAAAGGAGGCGGCCCGGCCGGTGCGTGCCGAAACGAGCGCGACCGCAAGCGTGGCCAGGCGCTGGCGAAGCATCCTGGCAGCGCCCGGAGTCATGGTCACCTATCTGCTCCGGTTCGTGAACCAGAGCGGCCGGGTGATGTTTCTCCCGGTACTTCCCCTGTTCATCGAACAACTCATGGCCGATGCCGCTGTCACCAACACCTTCACCGGTCTGGTGATCGGCGTGGCCGCGGCCAGCACCACGGTCAGCGCGGTGTTCCTGGGCCGCCTGGGCGATCGGATCGGTCACGCCCACATTCTCCTGGTCTGCTCGCTCGCCTCGGCCCTGTTTTATCTGCTCCAGAGCCTGGTCACCCGGGGCTGGCAACTGCTCGCCCTACAAGCGCTGGCCGGGGTCGCGGTGGGCGGTCTGGTGCCGGCGATCAGCGCTCTGTTGGCCCACTACACCCCACCCGGCGATGAAGGCGCGGTCTATGGGCTCGACAATTCCATCAACTCCGGCGCCCGGGCCCTGGCCCCCATGCTGGGAGTGAGTGTCGGCGCCCTGCTCGGGCTGCGCGCCACCTTTGTCCTGGCCGCGGTGCTTTATGTCCTGGCCGCGGCGGTCGCCCAATGGGGCCTGAAGCCGGTTTCCCCGCCAATCAGCAAGCGCGATTTCCCTGCTCCCCGAGCTTGATCGACGCGTTGTCCCCAATTCCCGATTGTTCTCGAGACAGTAATTTTGTGAATCATGGAACGGAGTCTTGTCTGAAGGGGAAGGCAGAGTTATCAAGGAAAATACGACGGAATTGATATTGAATTATCCCGCAATATAATTCCAGCGGCAGGGGCGAGCGACCAGCGGCGCCCAAGCCTGGTCGGGGAGAACCTGATGGATGAAAACCGAGAAGCGGCAACGGGTGGCCAGCGGTACACGGACCGGCGCGGGTTTCTGAAAACGGTGGTACTGGCCGGAACGACCCTGGCCACGGCGGGGATTCCCCTGGCGGCCTACTTTGTCAGCCCGGCCCTGGAAAAAGGCGGCGGCCGCTGGGTCGATTTCGGAGCCGTGGCCGATTTGAACGACGGCGAAACCGCCATGCTGTCCTTTGAATACATGGTCAAGGACGGCTGGCAGGTGCTGCCCCAGCGTGGTTTCGTCTGGGCCCGCCGGGGTCCGGGGGAGGCCGTCAAGGTCATGTCTTCCACCTGCACTCACCTGGCCTGCAACGTCATCTGGAAGCCCGAACGCCAGGTGTTCGAATGCCCCTGTCATACCGGTATTTACGACGCCGAGGGCCGGCCCATTTCCGGACCGCCCGCTCGGCCCTTGGCCGTTCTTGAGCACAAGATCGAAGACGGCAAGCTCCAGGTGTATTTGACCGCGTGACCGGATCAAGGGTTGTCCGGGTTTGCGGCAGCGCCCGTTGCCCGCTACCCGCCGCCGCGGTTGAAGCCGCCGCTAAACGGCGGGGCCGGATCGGCATGGGCACCGGCACTATCGGCTGTTAACTGGAAGCATTGGGAGGTCGTTCATGAACAGGCAAGTCATGGGAAATTGGATGTTGGTCCTGGCTCTGGCGGTGGCTCTGGGTTTGGTGATGCAAGCTCCGGCCCTGGCGGCGGCGAAACAGGAACTGGTGTCGGCCAAGGTGAAGCAGGCGCCGGCCGGTTTGGACGATGCGGTCTGGAAAGATGCCAAGGCCTTGGAAGTGCCGTTCGAGGGCAAGGAAAAATTCGCCGGCATGAAGGCGGCGGTCACGGTGCGCTCAGTCTATTCGGGAGACAATATCTATTTTTTGTTCCACTGGAAGGACGCCAACAAGAGCGTGACCAAGGGGGCATGGAAGTATGACGGGCAACAATGGGCGCAGCAGAAGGGCAACGAAGACCGGATCTCGCTGCTGTTCGAAATCGATCGGATCAACAATTTTGCCAGCAAGGGTTGCACGGTGACCTGCCACGGCGCGGCCGACGCTCCCAAGAAGGAATGGAAATTCGCCACCGCTTCGGCGGCCGAAAAGGGTGATCTGTGGCATTGGAAGGCGGCCCGAAGCGATCCCTACCATTATGCCGAGGATGGCTGGCTGACCGTGGCCGGAGAAAAGACCGGGCGCAAGGTTGACGAGGGCAAGGGCGGCGACGCCAAGAACATGACCGACGACAAGTCGAAGCCAAAATTCATGCGGGACCCGGCCAAAACGGCCTCGGCCCCGGGCTTTCTCCTGGCCGAGGAAGCGGTTGAAATCACCGATTATGCGGTTTTCAAGGCGGGGGATGTGATCACCTACCAGATGCCGAAAAAACCCTCCGGCTCCCAAGCCGATATCCAAGCGATGAGTCGCTATGCGGACGGCGCCTGGACGTTGATGTTGACGCGCAAACTCAACACCGGCAACGCCGATGACGTGGCCTTCAACGCGCAAAAGAAATACAGCTTTGCCATGGCCCTGTTCGACGACTCCGGCGACGAAAATTCTTACGACTCCGAAGCCATGACTCTCGCTTTCGGACGTTGACAGGTAGGCCCAACCAACACAAGGAGTGACCGATGACCGGGTCCGGCAAACCCTCCGGGGGCATCCTGGAATGGCTGGCCATCAGGAACGCGGTGGAAAAGCTCGGCGCCCAGCGGGTTTGGAGCGACGCCCTGAGCTGGACCCGGTTCACCGGTTCCCTCGCCCTGGCCTTGCTGGTGCTGTTGTGTCTCACCGGCGTGTTCATGGCTTTCAATTACACGCCGGTTCCCGGTACCGCCTACGATAGCGTGGATTTCGCGCAATTCAGCCTGCCCTTCGGCGGCCTAATTCGAGGGGTCCATCATTATGCCTGGAACCTGCTGCTGATGGTGATGGGGCTGCACCTGGCGCGGGCGCTGGTGGTGGCCGGCTATCAGCCGCCGCGGGAACTGACCTGGATCTCGGGACTGCTGATCATGCTCTTCATCCCGGTGTTCATCATCACCGGGGATCTGCTGCCCTGGGATCAGAAGGGCTTCTGGTCGACCCAGGTGCGTACCAGCATCATGGGATCGGTTCCGGTGGCCGGCGATTGGATGGTGCGACTGCTGCAAGGGGGGCCACGCACCGGGATTGTGGCGCTGACCCGGTTTTACGTGCTGCATCTGTTGGTGCTGCCCGGGACCCTGCTGCTCCTGGTCGGACTCCACTTTCATTTCGTCGCCCACCGTGGGGTGTCGGAACCCCTGTTCAGTACCCGTGAACGCCGTCAGGTGTCGTTGTTCCCGACCATGGTGAATCGCTGGCTGCTGCTGCTGCTGATCATTACCGTGGCGCTTGGAGCGGTGGCTTACCTCTGGCCGGTGCCGCTCGGGGACCCGGCTGATCCCACCGATTCCAATTATATTCCCAAGCCGGAATGGTGGGTGCTGTTTCTCAATCAATTGGTGGCGATCTTCCGCGGACCGCTGATGGTGCTTGGCACCGCCGTGATCCCCGGGGCCCTGGCGGCGGGCCTGATGGTCCTGCCCTTCATCGATCGCGGACCGGAGCGGCACCCCCTGCGGCGCAAGGCCATGCTCACGGTGATTGCGGCGATCGGGTTGGTCCTTCTGGTGCTATCGATCATGGGCTATCTGGAACATTACGGACCGCCGCCGGCCTGAACCGATGCGCAACCGATCGAGGGGAAACCCATGAAAAGGCATCATTCCAGTCGCTTCCTAGTGCTGCCGGCAGCCCTGCTGCTGGTGGCTTTCTCGGCTGCAACCTCGCCGGCGCCGGCGGATCCGCTGGTGGTGACGGCGGTGCGTTGGCAAAACCCGCCCACCGGCCTGGACGATCCCGCCTGGCAGCGAGTACCGGCCGTGGAGGTCGCGGTCAAGGGCCATGACAGCTTCGCTGAACGAGAGGTCCCGGTGGCGATCCGGGCGGCCTATACCGAGGACCGGATCTATTTGCTGTTGCGCTGGCCCGATCCCACCCGCAGCGTGACCAAGAATTCCTGGACCTTCGACGGTGTGGGTTGGACCCATCTGCCGGGAAACGAAGACCGGATCGCCCTGCTGTTCGAAATCACCCGAATCAACAAGTTCGCCACCCGGGGTTGCGCCGCGGTCTGCCACTCTCCGCCGGACGCCCCGGAAGATCAATGGAAACTCGCCACCCACAACGATGATGAAAGCGGCGATCTCTGGCATTGGCAGGCAGCCCGTTCGGCGGTTTACGGCTACGCCGACGACACCTGGCTCACCGTGGCCGGTGAACCGTCCGGCGCCTATCGCAAGACCGGGCGGCGGAGCGATACCGGCGAAGGCGGGGACGTGAAGAACGAAACCGAAGATTTGAGCCGCCCGCGCTACCTCCAGGACCCAGCCAAGGGCCCATCGGTGCCCGGTTTTCTGCTGTTTGAAGAAGCGGTGCCGATCACCGATAGCATGGTGTTCGACGCGGGAACCGTTATTCCCTATCGGCTGCCGGTGCGGCCCGGCGGTTCGCGGTTTGACGTCAAGGCTGAGAGCCGCTATGCGGACGGCGCCTGGACCGTGTTGCTCAGCCGCAAGTTGAACACCGGCCACGGCGATGATGTGGTGTTCGATCCGGCCCGCCGGTACAGCTTTGCCATGGCCGTGTTCGATGATTCCGGCAACAACCACTCCAAGGCAACCGAACCCCTGACCCTGCGCTTCGCCCACTAACCGCCGGGGGGGGGACAGTGACGCCGGGTTGGTCGGGACCCGAAGGCGCCGCGCTGGTAGTGGCGCCGTAAGGCG
>MNZR01000009.1 GCA_001873705.1 Syntrophobacteraceae bacterium CG2_30_61_12 | reverse complement strand
CGGCGGCGCCGGCGCGGCCCCCGACGCAAGTCAGTGACTTCTACGATCCGACCGTCAGTCCATCGCAGTAGTCGCGCGGTACCCGCATTGGGCACTCCGAACCAGGGAGGGTAATCCGCAATGTGTCGAATAAGATGGTTTACGGGCCACTCGGCTGGTACCGAGATCGCAAGGGTGTTCCTCGCCGCCCTGATGTTGTCCTTTTGCACGGTCGACCGGGTGGCCGCGCAGGTCCACGTGAATGTCACCCCGAGGGTCCTGGTCGATAGCCAATATACCGACAATTTTTTCCGGTCGGCCAAGGACGAGATTCCAGTTTGGTACACCCAGGCGGGCGCGGGTCTCGGCCTGGAAGCCGTGACCGATCGCAGCAAGCTGAATTTCAGTTATGATATCGGTCACTACTTCTACCAGGACAGCGAAAAGGATTTCGATTCGAACAAGTTGGATTACACTGGCCACAATCTCAACCTGGCGGCGGAAACCAAGCAATTTTCCCGGCTGGTCTTCGGTTTGGAAGACACTTTTTTCCTCACGCGCGAACCGAGTTCCGCGGACGCCTTCAGCAACGCGGTGGATCCTGAAAAGTACTGGCGTAACCGGATGGGGCCCTTCTTGCTCTACGATATTTCGGAAAAAGGTCAGGTCCGATTGGGGTATCGCAACGAAGCCCTGAGATACCTGGATCCCAAGCTGCCGAAGGCGGATTCGGACGAGAACCGGGGCCTTCTAACCCTCACCTACCATTTGAACGACACCAATCACCTGGACCTCGCCACCCAGTACTGGGAACGCACCTATTCCGGTCTCTCAACCCAGAGCGATTACACCTCGCTTCAGACCGAACTCATCTATCGCCATGAATTCAACACCTATTTCAGCGGCGAAGTCGGCGGCGGTTACCAATCCCGTGAATTCGACGAGGGCGACATCGACAGCATCGGTTCGCCGGTGTTCCATATCGGCGCGCAAGGGAAATCCGATCGCACCCGGTTGGAAGGCACCCTCGCATACAACGTCAACGACTTCGCCCAGGGCAACGAATACTTCAAGGCGATCCGAGCGGACCTCTTCTTTCAGCGCCTATTCCTGGAACGGTTCCGGTTCTATCTGGGGGGCTATTATCAGTACAGCGACTATGAATTCACGCCGCGCCGGGACGATGTCTGGGACGCTTCCATCGGGCTTGGCTACCGGTTTTTCCACGAACGGCTGGAACTGGGTGTTGAATACGGCCATAGCGATCGCAATTCCAACGAGTCCGGCTTCGATTACACCGATAACCGGCTGCTCGGCCGTCTCAATCTCGCTTTCGAACTCAATCGCGAAACCGAACGCTGAGGTGCTGATCCGAGGATGAAAACGCTCATTCGGGCCTGTTCCCTGGTCTTCGTTATGCTCATCTGCCGGCCCCCGCTCTTGTGGGCTGCTGCTGAACAGCCTTATATCATCGGGACCGGCGACGTTCTCAGCGTGATCATCTTCGCGGGCGGCACCAGCCAGCAATCCCTGGATGTCACGGTGGCCTCCGACGGCACCGTCAATTTTCCGTTCCTCGGCAAGGTGAAAGCCGCGGGCCTTTCGCTGGTGGATTTCACGCAGGCGGTCACGGCCCCGCTCAGTCGCGACTATTTCGTCAGCCCGCAGGTGATCGTCAACATCAAGGATTACAAAAGCAAACAGGTTTACGTGACCGGAGCGATCCAGAAGCCGGGGCTGTACAATCTCGAAAAGGACCCCACGGTCCTTGCCGTGATCGCCATGGCCGGCGGGGTCACCAAGGAGCGCGGTCGCTATGCCCACGTGATTCGGGGTTCCATCGACAAGCTCCAGGGCCAGGACATCGCCAAACTGGTGAACGAAGGCGAGTCCGTTCGGGTGGACCTGCAGCGACTGCTGGAACAGGGGGATACCTCGGAAAACATCCGCCTGACTCCCGGGGATGTGGTCTATTTTTCTCCCACCAACTTTTCCGATCTCACCGAATACAAGGTGTACGTCATGGGCAAGGTGGAAAAGCCCGGGGTGTACGACTTTCAGCAAGGCCTCACCGCGCTGGATGCGTGCATCTTGGCGGGCGGTTTCGCCAAATACGCGGCGCCCAACCGGACCGTCATCACTCGCCGCCAGCCCGGGCAGGACCAGGAAAGCATTGCCGTCAATCTGGACAACGTCCGCAAGGGCAGCGACAAGGATGTTCCGCTCAAGCCGGGAGATCGGATCTACGTCCCGGAATCCTGGTTCTGAAAGAAGAAACCCCGGAGGCGCGGAGATCGCGGAGAAGACCCCTGGGATCAATCTCCGAGTGTCCGGGTGGAAATGAAATTTTTGAGCCTTCATGAGTATCAATTCACGCCCATCCCGCCGCTGGCGCGACCAGGACCTCAAGGCAAGGCGCAAAAGCCTTCACCCATTTCGATCCTCGGCGTTCGTGGCGGTTCGCTTATAATCGATACAATGATCCTCACCCTCAAGGTGTTTTCGCCATGGCCATGCAGCAAGTAAAACAGCAGAAGCAAATCAAGAAACCGCACCTGAGCGACTACTACTACCTGTTCCGCAAGCGCATGGGGTTGATCTTTTCCCTCTTGATCGTCAGCGTGCTCGGCACCGCCCTCAGCACCTTCACCATGAAACCGATTTATCAAGCCACCGCCACCATTCTGATCGATAAGGAAAGCTCGCGGTCGCCACTAACGGGCGAGGCGGTCGATGCGGAAAACTACGTATCACAGCAATTGACCTATCGAACCGAGTTCAAGGTCATCACTTCCCGACCGATTCTGGAAAAGGTCCTGGCCAAGATCGAACTGCCCGAACCGGCGGTGGACAGCTCTCCCCTCGAACGGTTTGCCGTCACCGTCAAGGCGAACCTCAAGCGGTTGTTATCCCTTATCTATTCTCCACCCGAGACGAACCGGATGGTCTCTCCCGAGGAAGCGGCGATCGCGGGCAGGGTCGGACAGCTCATGGATAAGGTGAACATCGAAGAGGTCCTCGACACCCGCCTGCTCCGGATCCATATTCAGGACCAGGATCCCCGGACCGCCCGAGACCTTGCCAACGCCATTGCGGAAACGGCCATCCTGTATGATACGGACACCCGGTTGCAGAGTTCCCGCACCATCATGACCTGGCTTTCCAACGAGCTTTACAAGATCAAGAAGAAGGTGGAAGACGCGGAAAAGGAGTTTCTGAGCTTCAAGGAACAGGAAAACATCTTCACCATCGACAGCAAGCAGAAGATCAATACGGAAAAGATCAGCGACATGAACAGCGATGCCATCAAGGTGCGTAGCCAGCGCCTCGAGGTGGAAGCGAAAATCGAGCAATTGCAAAAGTTTATTGCCGTCAGCAACGAAAGCAACATCCGCAGTGTCCCCACCTTTATCAACAACCAGTTGCTGGATAGTCTCTTTTCCGAGCTATTGAACGCCGAAGTGGAATACCGAAGGATCTCCGGGGTGTACCAGCACAAGCACCCGGAGATGGTCAAGGTGACCTCGAAGATCGGCGAGTTGCGTAGCAAGATCCATCAACAATTGCAGAAGGCCCTCAATAATGCCGAAGCGGAACGGGCCGTCCTGGTGGCGCGGGAAAACGCCCTCGATGAGGCATCCAAGGGTTATGAAACCCAGGCCATTCACACCAACCGGAAAGAACTCCAATACAGCATTCTGGAACGCGAGGTGGACACCAACAAGCAGCTCTACGACACGCTTCTGACCAAGATCAAGGAAGCCAATATCACCGACGGCATCACCAAAACCAACCTGCGGCTGGTGGAATCGGCCGCTCTCCCCACCGTGCCGGTGCGGCCCCGGAAGGCCCGTAACATGCTTCTGAGCGTCGTGCTGGGACTACTGGGCGGGGCCGCGCTGGCCTATTTGCTGGAATACCTGGATCAGACCATCCACAACAAGGAAGAGGTGGAAAGGTACTTCGAGCTGCCGGTCCTGGCCGAGGTGCCGCTGCTGGAAAACCCGACGGGCAAGGCCAAGAGCGGCTCCCATGGCCGCATGCCGACCATGCTGGAAATCTCCGACAGCGGTCATTTCGCGGAATCCTTCCGGCAGATCGCCACCAATCTGCGGTTTTCCAACCTGAACCGACCCAACGGGATCTATCTCATCACCAGCAGCACGCCCGGGGAGGGCAAGTCCACCATCTCGCTCAATCTGGCCCTCACCCTGGCACGGATGGGCAGGACCACGCTGCTGGTGGAAGCCGACCTGCGTCGCCCCGGTATGAAAAAGGTGCTCGATATCCCGAGCGATGAAGGACTTTCCACTATTTTGGTGGACGTCTTCAGCACCGATCTCAGCGCTGGGAGCCTCAGTGAGTGGACCGTGGCCGATCTCCACAAATTCATGGAAATCCAGGAGAAAACTGGAATCTTACACTACGAGAATGAAAACAACAGGTTCGACGTCGCTTTCTTAAAAGGCCGCATCGTCGATGTGGATTGGCCCACGCGTCCTCCGGAAAAGCGTTTTGCCAGCGTGCTCGTTCAGAGCGGAAAGATCACCCGGGAGCAGGCCCAGATCGCCCTCGCAAAGCAGCAGGCCACCTCCCAGCGACTGGGCCTGGTGCTGCTCCAGTTGGGATTCGTGAGAGTCGAAGGGCTGGCCGGGCCCTTGAAACTGCAGATCCAGGAAAATCTCAATGAACTCTATCGCTGTCGGCACGCTCGTTTTTCCTTCCGGGAAGGACCCGGCCTGGTTCATGCCCAGTCCGATCCCGGGGAACGGGCCCTGATCGAGGCCATGGGACCGCCGGCAACCGAAGCGCAAAATGACACTCCCATTGTACTGCACCAGGTTCGCCAACACCTCTATCAGGTCCCCGACCGCAATCTGTGGGTGCTGCCGGGTGGCCCGATTCCTCCAAACCCGATGGAACTTCTAGGGAATGCGCGGATGCGGGCGCTGTTGGAACTACTCCGTCCTCAATTCGACTTCATCCTCATCGATTCCCCACCAATCGGGGCGGTGAGCGATGCCTCGGTGCTCGCGCCCATGTGCGACGGGACCCTGCTGCTGGTGCGCGCGGCGGATACCCAGTTCCGGGAAATCAGCCGCGCCCGCCAGCAACTGGAAGCGGTGCAAGCCCCGATTGCCGGGATCGTGCTCAACATGCTCGATTTCAAGAAAGACCCCTACTATTACGGCCGCTACTACTACAAGTACGCGAGCTACTACGGCAAACAGGACGAGCATAAGCGCGGCTGATTGGGTACTTTTTGCAGGGAACTCCGAACACGATTGGGAAGGTCCGCCGGGTCCGGTTCATGTAACCGAGTTGGCGGAGCCGTACCCGCGATCGGGCCCATGGGACCCATGGATCGCCCCGAGAAATTCCGGTTCTTCGCGGATTAGCGTGAAGGAGACCCGGTGAGAGTCCCCTCTCCCCAGAAACGGGCGAGAGGGGGGCTCCCCACTCGTTCACTTTCACGTTAATCCGCGATGACCCCAAAAAGCTCAGGTTGTTATACCGGTTAAGGGTAAAAAGTTTCGTTTCGCGTGCGCTCTTTCCCGGGAGCGCGGGCATCTTGCCCGCTTTGGGTAATGAAACATCTGATCCTAAACCGGTATACCGCTCCGAGTATGGCAGGTCAGGGTGTGCGCGGCACTCCCTGACGATCGGGTGGAGATGCGCGGACCTGGGCTCGCTGCCGAATCGTCGGGTAGCTCCCTCTGGTCGCAACCCGACCTACGAATTTGTTGCTCCATTTGGTTACGCACAACCATCTGAAATGATGCGCATCGTGTCTAATTTTTATGTACTTGTGAAGGCCATAAAGTTTCATTTCCGCGCGGAGACGCGGAGGTTGATTTCAGGGTTCTTCTCCGCGCTCTCCGCGCCTCCGCGGGAACACAAAACGTAACTTCTCAAGCTAAACAGGTATATAAACTAAACGGACCGGTTACGCGCCAAGGACACGGTGACGCCCGCGGCGTGATAGGGCAGGGTGCGACCATCGAGAGCACTTTGCCGATCTTACCGCCGTGCCTCTTCACCCAAGTCGGGAAGCGCCGAGCGCACCGTGACCCACGGCTGTGATGCAACAATTGTGATGCCCCATGTGGTTAAGGTGACGAGGTCCGCCGGGGTGGTGCAGGCGGCGAGTCTCCTGCTGCTCTTGTTCGCCAGCCCGCTGGCCCGGGCCTCGACCCCCCGCTGGGCTTTCTGCGGCGCCCTGTGGCTGGGGCTGCTGGCGTTTTCGGCCCTCGTCATCAAACGCCTCTGGGCGGGCCAACGGCTGCTGCCCCGGTCGCCGCTGGGTCCGCCCCTGGTGGTGTTCATCGTTTTAGCCCTCATATCCTCGGTGTTTTCCATCTATCGGACGGCGACCGTTTGGGCGTTCCTGCGGGTTCTGCTTTACCTGGCTGTCTTCCATGTCGCCCTAGATCTCGCGGGGTCCCGCCGTGGCGCCCGGTTGTTGATCGGGACCGTGATCGGCGCGGG
Organism: Syntrophobacteraceae bacterium CG2_30_61_12; assembly: GCA_001873705.1. GTDB lineage: Bacteria > Desulfobacterota > Syntrophobacteria > Syntrophobacterales > DSM-9756 > CG2-30-61-12. The sequence continues at coordinate 8,551 of MNZR01000009.1, read as the reverse complement.
GGTTTGCGTGGCCTTCATTGGTTTCGTGAAATACCACGGCGGCGAAGCGGTCGCGTTCAATTCCACCTTTGTAAATTACGACCACCTGGCCGGGTACATGGAAATGGTCTTGTGCCTGGGCCTCGGGGTCTTTTTCCACAAACCCGGAGCGCTGCGATTCCTGTGGCCGCTCTTGCTGGGGCTCATCCTGGTGGCGCTGCTGCTGAGCCTGTCCCGGGGCGGTTGGGTCGGCGGGGTCGCGGCCCTCGACTTCATGTGGGTCCTATTCTTGATTAGGAGGCGGACGAGCAGTGCCGGGATCTGGTTGAGCGCCGCGGCTTTGGTGCTGGTGGCCGGGCTCACGATACTCGCCTCCAACCCGATGATCGAGCGCCTCCAGTCCATGCGCAATCCGGACGATCCGTCGCTTGGTGGGCGACTGGTCATCTGGCAAGCCTCGACCCGGCTGATCGCCGAACATCCCCTGCATGGCAGCGGCTTGGGCGCCTTTCCCTGGGCGTTTCCGACGGTGCGTCCGGCCGGACTGGGAAACCGGGTTCGCGAGGCTCATAACGACTATGTCCAGATCGTAACGGAACTGGGCCTGCCGGTGCTGATTCCGCTCCTCTGGGGCATCTGGTTGGTGTTTCGGCGAGGCATCTCGATCTTTCTCCGGACCGCCGGCCGCTTCCGAGCGGGTATCGCGATCGGCAGCCTCGGCGGCATCGTCTCCGTTCTGGTCCACGGCCTGGTCGATTTCAACTTGCAGATCACCGCCAACGGCATCCTCTTTTCGACCCTCGTCGCCCTCGCCGTCGGACCTGAACCATGGCTCGCAAGCGGCGCTCGGCCAAACCGCCGCTCCCGCCCGGGTCCTCCCGGCACCGATCGGCCTGCCGGGGGGCCTTGGGAGACCCGCGGCGGCGCCGGCTTCAGGCTGTTGTCGGATGGGCCCTGAGTCGACGCGAATGGGCCCGGGGCGCGACCAGATCGCCAAGAAAGGTAGCGCGCGAAGCTGAAAAAGGCCGGACTCGGTATCCTTGTGCTGGCGCTGTTCGCGGTTGCGAGCGGGGCGCTTTACCGCCATGGGGCGGCCGACCTGTACACCCTTTTGGCCGGCCAGGAAATGAAGGCCGGCCGGTATCGCCAGGCCCTGGTCCTGCTAGATCGCGCCCTGGCCCATTGCGCAACGAATCCCGACAGTCACTACGCCCGGGGGGAATCGCTCTACGCCCTGGCCGCAAACACCAGCGCCGCGGCCGAGTGCCTGGAGCTTCTGCTGCAAGCGCGCTCCGCCTACGCCGAAGCGACCCGCCTGGAACCCCTCGAAGGCAACGCCTGGCTGGGTCTGGCCCAAACCTGCTGGTGGTTGTCGCGGTTCGAAGGCCACCGGGACGAAGGCGGAAACGCCGGGCCCTATTTCGAAAATGCCCTGGAGATCGATCCCAACAACGGCAAATTCCTGTTCCAGGCCCTGAGTCATTGTTTGGATACGGGCGACCCGGGCCGCTGCCGATCCTACCTGGAACGGTTGGCGCTGGCCTTTCCCAGGGCCTACCAGGAACTCACTCGACTCCCAGGCTGGAATGAAAGCCTGGAAACGATTTTCCGCAACCAGTTGGAAAACGCGGCCCGCTCCCCCCTCACCCGCCGTGACGCCCTCACCGTGCTCACCCGCATCGCCGCCGCTCGGGCCGACTGGGCGCGGGCGATCCGCTTGACCCGCGAACTCCTAGCCGAAACCGATCCCGGCCAACGTTCCGGCCTGCTCTTGCAGTTGGGTCGCCATGATCTAAAAACAGGCGACCTCGCACAGGCGAAAGCAGCCTTCCTGGACGCCTTGAAGGAGGCCCCAAACCGGCGGCAGGGCCTGCAAGGCTTGCTCCGCGCCTGTCTCGACGCAAAGGCGCTGCCGCTCTACCTGGAACTCTGCGAGGCAACGGCGCGTTTCGACGGGCTGGTGCGAAAGGACCTCCCGCTGCTGCAAGCACAAGGCTACCTTACCGCCGGTGAACCGGAACCGGCCGCCCTCTTGTTGCGGCGTTATCTGGAAACCGGGGAATCGGCCGAAGCCCGCGCCCAACTGGCGGAATTGGCCCTGCGGCGGAAGGATTGGGACACGGCGGAACTGGAGAGCCAGCGAGCGACCGTGCTCGTCCCGAAAAACGGCCTCTACCACGATCTTTTCATCCGCTCCCTGCAGGCCCAGGGAAAAACCGCAAGCGCCCTGGAAGCCGCCGAACGCGCCGCCCGGCAAGTGGACCAAGGCAAGGACCGCTATTTCAGTCTCCAGGCCACTCTGCACTGGCAATCGCAGCACTACCGGCCGGCCCTCGAAGCCTGGCAGGCGGCCCATGAACTGGCCCCCCGCAACAGCCGCTATCTGCTCGACATGGCCCGCGCCCACCGGCATCTGGGCGACCGCGCCGCCGCCGAACACGCCTACACGGCGGCACTCGCAATCGATCCCGCCGACCCGACCCCGCGAGCGGAATTGCAATCGCTGCGCGCCGGCACCCCATGATCCGGGGCTCGGAACGGGATCAACCGGAGCGCATTACCAAGGTTTTTTTCATGATGATTCCAACCCATGGCTCGGTCCGACCCCAAGAACCCAAGAACAACCCAAGAACATGGAACAAGAACATTGGGTTACCGCCCCCCTACTTGAAATGCGGGGCGATCCTTGCATTTGCGTTAATCCGCCTTGATCCGCGGCTCTCGACCTAGGCTACCCGCCGAGGCCCCATGATCCCGATTGTGGATCGGGAATGGCCGAAGGCCGTGGACTGAGAGAGGAGCCCTTGCCCCGTTGCGTGCGCTCGTGATAGACATGGATGGCGATGATCATCGCTTTGGCCGCTTTTTACGGGAATGATTCACCACGGAGAGCCCGGAGGTCGCGGAGAAGGCTTCGAAAGGAAAGGGGTTGCTCGGTGTTCTCCGTGAACTCCGTGGTTAATCCTTATTCAAATTGGCCGAAACGATGATAAGGGCCACATGGATTGAAAGCTTGTCCGAGGGGCGATTGCGAAATGTCGATCTTGTAACGGGAGGGGGACCCAATGGACATTATGGAAACGGTTCGCACCGCGATTCAGGAACTGATCGTACCGGACCTGACCCGAATCAGGGAAGAAAACAAAGAGATCAAGACCATTTTGACCCTGACCAACAAGCGTCTGGACGATGTCAATTTGCATCTGGCCGACCAAAGTCGCCGCATCGATGAAACCAACAAGCGCATCGATGGGATGCGGGACGAACTGGCAAAGCGCATCGACGGGGTGCGGGACGAACTGGTAAAGCGCATCGACGGGGTGCGGGACGAACTGGTAAAGCGCATCGACGGGGTGCGGGACGCACTGGTAAAGCGCATCGATGAGACCAACAAGCGCATCGATGAGACCAACAAACGTATCGACCGACTCTACGATGTGGTGGTGCGCAGGGAAGAGCACGCCCAGTTGAGCCAGCGCCTGAACGTCATGGAGCGTGATATGGCTGAACTCAAGCGGCGGATCGCCGCCTGAACGGGTGGCGTTCTGTCTTAAATCCTTCCATTAGCGTGGGTCCCCGTTGATCCGATACGGCAGCGGCCTACGAAAAAAAAGCGAATGGCGTCCGCCCTCCTAGGCTGCGGTGATCAAGCATGAGGATGCGATGAAGATGCCATAGGTAACAAGCATCGAACGAGTAGGCCAAAAGCGAGGCGAGAAGATATATACCGTTAACTTGAGAAGTTACGTTTTGTGTTCCCGCGGAGGCGCCGAGAGCGCGGAGAAGAGCCCTGAAATCGACCTCCGCGTCTCCGCGTGGAAATAAAACTTTTAAGCCTTCACAAGTATATACTGGTTTGAGATCGGATGTTGCATTACCAAAAGCGGGCAAGATGCCCGCGCTCCCGGGAAAGAGCGCACACGAAACGAAACTTTTTACCCTTAACCGGTATAACCGTGAACGGGCTGGATTTGGACTTTTTACGACAGCTCCCGCAGTCCCTATTCGTGATTCCCGCAATCTCCTAGCGGGAATCCAAACAGGCGTTCCCAGTGTGGCTGGATTCCCGCTTAAAGCATGCGGGAATGACGGACCAATGCCGGCCGGCAAGTTCAAACATCGGCATTTCGCGGTATAGGCGAAGAAAGAGGCGAGAAGAAGGCCACCCTGCGCACTCTTCCTGTCTCGGACAAGGAGTTGCGACAGGTCAACATGATCCGTGATGAATTACACGGCGAGTGGAACTTTGCCATACACCCACAATCCGCATGAAATGTAAGCGTTATTTTGTTAGAGCCCGGTAGAGTGCAACCATGGCCAACAATTATCGAGATCGCTCTCACGGGCGTGATTCGGGCGGAAAGTCCGGCAATCCCGCCGGCGGTTTCGCGGCAATTGCCCTTCGCCGAGCAAAAGGGGAGCGAAAGGTGAGCGCGAGAATGCGGAACGTAAGCTCGGACAAGAAAAAACCCCACCATCGGAGTGACCGCATACCGGGGTCGGATTGGCGTTTATGGCGGAGAGAGAGGGATTCGAACCCTCGGTGGAGCTTTACACCCCACACTCGCTTAGCAGGCGAGCGCCTTCAGCCGACTCGGCCATCTCTCCGGATATTTGGCATGGCGGAGGGAGTAGGATTCGAACCCACGGCCCCGCTGCTAACGGGACAACGGTTTTCAAGACCGCCGCCTTCAACCACTCGGCCATCCCTCCAAACCCGTTTTTGGGTTCAGAACGGATTGGAGAAATATCATCGCCTCGAACCTCTGTCAAGCCCGGTTTTTCCCGGCGAGACGGCTCGCTTTTGCAATTTCCGATTCTAACGAATTTGGGGGACACAACCGGATTGGCTCTGGGAATTGTCATGGACTCCGGCATGGTGGGTTGGAATAGGTCAATCACGCCAAGGAGCGTGACCAAGGAGTTGCCATGATCAACTCCCTCACGTCGGCATCGCGCGGAGCAAACCGAATCATCCGGCTTCCTTTCTCCCAAGGTCATCGTTCATCCAGGAAGTTCAAGGAGGCATTGGCAACCGTCTCGAAAAAGCTGTGGGATTGCCATGCCGCGAAAACCAAGGCGGCGTTTTCCCAGAGAGTGCGAAGACCTTGCGAATGGTCACGAACGGCACGGGTCCCCTCTTTAATGATGGACAAGCTGGAGAAGCTTCGAAAGGACCTGCCGTCTCTTGCCCGAGCTTATGACTTTCATGGGGCCTTCAGAACCAGCAATATGCTGGATCGATTGATACAGCGAATGGATCGCCACCTTTTCGCCGCCCAGTATTTCCATGGCAACCTCGGCCCTGGAAATCTCGGTCCCGCGAGGGCCCCGAAGCCTGGGTGCTGGTGCACATCGAAGTGCAGGGCGATGCGGACCCCGATTTTGCCAAACGCACGTATGTTTACAATTATCGCATCCTTGATCGCTACGACCGGCGAACGGTCGGTCTCGCCGTCTTGACCGACGACCGCGCGTGATGGCGTCCGTCCTCTTACGCTTATGAACCGTGGGGCCGTCGAACAGGCATCGAGTTTCCGATCATCAAGTAGTTGGATTATGAAAATGACCGGCAAACCATCGAGAAGACCTCCAATCCTTTCGCCATTGTGGTTATGGCACAGCTCCAATCGCCGGCGACCCGCCACGATCCGAAAGAGCGGTTGCGGAGCAAGCTGGCCCTGGTTACAGCCGACGTTGCTCCGCCGCGCTTCGCGGCGCGGCTTAACCCGGCCGTTGGCGCGCTCGGAGGGAAGGCAGTCGGCAGGCGCATATCAGCCGAATCCGATGAATCGGTATTGACCTCACAAACCTGTTCATGTATCTTCATTGTAGATACGGGAAGTCAACATTGCGGATATTGGGGGTCAACATGAAGACACGTGTTCAGAGGTGGGGCAATAGTCTAGCCCTCCGCATCCCCAGGACCTTCGCCGCGGAGGCGGGTCTCCACGCGAATGCGGCGGTGGAACTATCCCTCGTCGAAGGCACGCTCGTTGTGCGGCCGATCACGCGGCAACCGCTCACCCTTGACCAGTTATTGCGCGACGTCACCGACGAAAACCGTCCTGGCGAATGGGATACTGGGCCGGCAGTCGGTAAGGAGGTGTGGTGAGGCGGATAGGTGAGTATGTCCCGGAACGAGGAGATGCTGTCTGGATAACGCTCGATCCGCAAGCGGGCCACGAGCAGTCGGGACGTGGTCCTGCCCTGGTCGTGTCTCCGTCGGCTTATAACGGGCGGGTTGGATTGGCTCTGTTATGCCCGATCACCACACAGGTGAAAGGCTATCCGTTCGAGGTGCCGTTGCCCGGGGGATTGTCCGTGGCCGGCGTGGTGGGGGCGGACCAGGTGAAGAGCCTGGACTGGCGGGCGCGCCAAGCTACCCGGATCGCTGCCGTCCCGAGGGAAATTGTTGCTCAAGTCGTAACCCGTCTTCAAACATTACTCGAAGAATATGGCTAACCAAGGATTCAAGCAGACGGCGCAATCCGTGGGAACGTGAAAATCGGTTGTGCTCTTTTCGCGCTACGCGATGCTTTGGCGCCGCTGCCTAATTTCATGAACAAGAACGGAGCAGGCTGGTGATCATCATGTTTGAAGGGGTGAGACGACATGGAAGAGCTGCGGACCCTGCGCGAATACATTGAACAGGGGCGCTACCAGGACGCGCTTCTGCTCGTCGATGATTTGGAAGAGATGTCAAGAGAAGACAAGCTCAACAAAATCTACAGCTACGCCGTTGTCCTGCTCACCCATCTGATCAAACGGCAGGCGGAGCAGAGGACCACCCGCTCATGGGAAGTGTCCATGTATCAGGCTGCGGATCAAATCAAACGCATAAACAAGCGCCGCGGGTCCGGCGGGTTTTATGCGAGCCCGGAAGAACTGCGGCAGGTCATGGAAGAAGCCTTCGATCTCGCCCTGAAACGGGCCTCCCTTGAAGCATTCGAAGGCCAGTACACGGAAAGGGACCTGGCCGCACAGATTGACCAATCCGACCTAATCGATGAAGCCTTGAGGTCCGTAATGAAGAGTGGCGCAGCGGTGGATGGGTGAATCCCGCGGCACCCCGGCCCGGCCGGAAGTCAGACACCCCCGGCGAAGCCGATGGTTTGATGAGTTTGGCCTCCACGAAACGCGGCAAGGCGATACGAGAAGGCTTCTTCTCGCGTGCGGCCTTGCGGTGTCAACAATTCCGATGAGGTTCACCGGTTGTGGATCGGCACCGGCCGGAGGCCGTGGGCTGAGGGCGGGGCCCTTGCCCGGTTGCGTCCGGGCGTGATAGCATGTGACCGAAAGCCTGCCCGAGGGCCATTGCCAGGGGACGATTCCGGACCGGGAGGAAAGCGAAATGGAAATCATGGAAGCGGTCCGCACCGCGATCCAGGAACTGATCGTACCGGACTTGACACGAATCAGGGAAGAAAACAACGAGATCAAGACCATTTTGACCCTGACCAACAAGCGTCTGGACGATGTCAATTTGCATCTGGCCGACCAGAGTCGCCGCATTGATGAGACCAACAAACGCATCGATGAGACCAACAAGCGCATCGATGCCGTGCGAGATGAACTGGTTCAGCGCATTGATGAAACCAACAAGCGCATCGATGGGGTGCGGGACGAACTGGTTCAGCGCATTGATGAAACCAACAAGCGCATCGATGCCGTGCGAGATGAACTGGTTCAACGCATTGATGAAACCAACAAGCGCATCGATGGGGTGCGGGACGAACTGGTAAAACGCATCGATGAAACCAACAAGCGCATGGACCGTCTCTACGATGTGGTCGTGCGCAGGGAAGAACACGCCCAGTCGAGCCAGCGCCTGAACGCCGTGGAGCGTGATATGGCTGAACTCAAACGGCGGATCGCCGCCTGAACGGGTGGCGCCCCATCGGCATTGCGGGGGAACGGGTTAGCATCGAGCCTCGGCAAACCCGTTATCTCACTGCTCCGCCCCCATGAGACCAGTACCGCTCGGCGGGAATCCCTTACCAGGCCCAGGCTCACCCATCTGGAACGCGGTTCATTCTTCCGTTGGCGTTAATCCGCGTTGATCCGATACGGCAGTCGCCGATGCGCGAAATCGGCTCGGCTGCCGGCGATTGGCATCTCGGCGGTTTTGAATGCGCGTGAGCCATTCACCTCAACCCCGAGGAAACCATTGAAGCGCAAGCAAACGGACCAGGACAGCCCATGGAAGGAAGTCCTTGAGCGTTATTTCGAACAGTTCCTCGGCTCCTTTTTCCCGGCGGCGCGCGCTGCCGTCGACTGGGCCAAGGACCGCGTCTTCCTCGATAAGGAACTCCGGAAGGTGGCGCGGGATGCCGCGCTGGGACGGCGCCTGGTCGATAAGCTGGCGCGGGTGCATACCCTGGAGGGCGCCGAAGCCTGGGTGCTGGTGCACATCGAGGTGCGGGGAGAGGTCGAGGCCCCGTTAAGCTCGCGAGGCGGTCATTGAAATCCTCGAGGTCCGCTTTGCAAACATCCCTCGGTCGATCACCGAGACCATCCAGGGCATCGATGACCTTGCCCGCTTGAACCGGCTCCTCAAGCAAGCGGCAAC